>CAZVDN010000457.1:0-2627 GCA_964625665.1 uncultured Streptomyces sp.
ATTCGCCCGAACTTCGATCTGGCGGCGGCGGCGGGGTTGTATTGCAACCGTGGCGTGGTGGTGAACGACACCATGCAAACCTATGATCCGCGTATCTATGCGGTTGGCGAATGCGTTGCGCATCGCGGCATCGCCTACGGGCTGGTGGCGCCGCTCTTTGATATGGCCAAGGTCTGCGCCAATCATCTGGCGAATTTCGGCATCGGCCGTTATCAGGGCTCAACGCTGTCGACCAAACTCAAGGTCACCGGTGTTGACCTGTTTTCAGCCGGCGATTTCAGCGGCGGCGGCGATACCGAAGAAATCCTGTTCAACGATGCCATCGGCGGCGTCTACAAAAAGCTGGTGCTGCGCAATGACAAGCTGATCGGTTGCGTGCTCTACGGCGACACGGTTGACGGCGCCTGGTACTTCCAGCTGCTGCGCGACAAGCAGGACGTGCACGAAATCCGCGATCACCTGATGTTCGGCCAGTCGAACCTCGGCAATGCCGGCCATCAGGGGCAGAACAAGGCGGCGACGATGGCCGACACTGCGGAAGTCTGCGGCTGCAACGGTGTGTGCAAGGGCACCATCGTCAAAACGATCAAGGAAAAGGGCCTGTTCACGCTCGATGATGTCAGGAAGCACACCAAGGCGTCGAGTTCCTGCGGATCGTGCACCGGTCTGGTCGAGCAGATCCTCGCTTCGACGGTCGGCGGCGCCTATCAGCCGGCTGAAGCCAAGAACAAGCCGATGTGCGCCTGTACCGAGCACACGCATGAAGAAACGCGCAAAACGATCGTCGAGCAGAAGCTGAAGACGATTCCGGACGTGATGTCGTTCATGGAGTGGAAAACGCCGAACGGCTGCGCCTCTTGCCGGCCGGCGCTGAATTTCTATCTGCTCTGCGCCTGGCCGCAGGAATACAAGGACGATCTGCAGTCGCGTTTCATCAACGAGCGTGCTCACGCCAACATCCAGAAGGACGGCACCTATTCGGTGATTCCGCGCTTCTGGGGCGGCTCGACCTCGGCGGCCGAGCTGCGGCGCATTGCCGACGTCGTGGACAAATACAAGATTCCGACGGTCAAGGTGACCGGCGGCCAGCGCATCGATCTGCTCGGCGTGAAAAAAGAGGACCTGCCGAAGGTGTGGCGCGACCTCGACATGCCCTCGGGCCACGCCTACGCCAAGGCCTTGCGCACAGTGAAGACCTGCGTCGGCGCCGAATGGTGCCGCTTCGGTGTGCAGGACTCGACGCAGATGGGCATTGACCTCGAGAAAGACCTCTGGCGCATGTATGCGCCGCACAAGGTCAAGCTCGCGGTGTCAGGCTGTCCGCGCAACTGTGCCGAGTCCGGCATCAAGGACGTCGGCGTCATCGGCGTCGAGTCGGGCTGGGAAATCTATGTCGCCGGCAACGGCGGCATCAAGACCGAGGTCGCGCAGTTCCTCTGCAAGGTGAAAACGCGCGACGAGGTGCTCGAATACGCCGGCGCCTTTCTGCAGCTTTACCGCGAAGAGGCGCGCTATCTCGACCGCACCGTGCATTACGTGGCGCGCGTCGGCCTCGATTACATCAAGAGCAACATCGTCGACGACGCCGAGAAGCGCAAGGCGCTTTATGCGCGCCTGCGCTTTGCCCTGCAGGGCGAGCCCGATCCGTGGCGTGAACGCGCGGCCGGCGCCGAGAAACGCGAATTCGAATTGCTGGAGGCCTGATGAGTGCCGTCATGAAAACCAAAGCCATTACCTGGACGCGGGTCTGCACGCTCGAAGACATCCCGCAGCTCGGCGCGCGTGTGGTCAAAAGCGCGCATGGCAACATCGCGGTGTTTCGCAATGCCGAAGACGAAGTTTTTGCGCTGCTCGACAAATGCCCGCACAAGGGCGGGCCGCTGTCGCAGGGCATCGTCTTCGGGCGCAAGGTCGCCTGCCCGCTGCATAACTGGAACATCGGCCTCGACGACGGCAACGCAGTGGCGCCTGATCACGGCTGTGCGCGGAATTTTCCAGTGAAGCTCGAAAACGGAGTGGTTTTCCTCGATCTCGAATGAAGTTGCGACGCAATAACCCTGATTCCGGCGCGGTATTGGCTCTCCTGTGAAGGCACCCTGCTGTGCTAATATGCGCGCGGGGCAATTCGAACCAAACAATAAAGGAGAGGGACCATGGCAGCATTTTTTTCGTCACTCGGTAAGACGATCATTGCCGGCATCGTTTTGCTGGTAGTCATCCTGCTCGCCGTCGGTGGCATGTTCGGCGATGCCGGCGCGCGACTCGGTGATCATGTGTGGTGGGCATTCGTCATGCGCTGGCTGCATGTACTGTCGGGCGTGATGTGGATCGGCCTGCTCTGGTACTTCAACTTCGTGCAGACGCCGTCAATGCCGAAGATTCCGGATGACCAGAAACCCGCCGTCAGCAAGGTGATCGCACCGACCGCGCTGTTCTGGTTCCGCTGGGCCGCGCTGGCCACGGTCGTCACCGGCCTGCTGGTCGCCAGCATGAACGGTTACCTCGGCAATGCATTGATGCTGACCAAGGGCGTGCACGCGATCGGCATCGGCATGTGGCTGGCGCTGGTGATGGCGTTCAACGTCTGGTTCATCATCTGGCCGAACCAGAAAAAAGCGCTCGGCATC
>CAZVDN010000458.1:0-2600 GCA_964625665.1 uncultured Streptomyces sp.
ACAGCAGTTGCTGGTCGAAAACACCGTGGGCGCAGCGGGCATCATCGGCGCGCAGCGCATCGCGCGCGCGGCGCCCGACGGCTACACCATCGGCGGCATCAGCGACAGCACGGTGACCTACGTGCCGATTCTGCAAAAGCGCAATGACTTCGATGCGCTCAACCTGTTCGAGCCGATCAGTCTTCTTTCGGTGAGCACCTGGGTGCTGGTGGCGCATCCTTCGCTGCCGGTGCGCACCGTGCGCGAACTGGTGAACATTGCGAAGGCACAGCCGCGTCCTCTTGATTACGCATCGGCGGGAACCGGCGGCTCGCACCATCTGGCCACGGAAATGTTCAAGGCGGCCACCGGCATTCAGTTGAACCATGTGCCGTACCGCGGCGCGACCCAGGCGGCGGTCGATGTGCAGGCCGGGCATGTGCCCGTCATGTTTTCGGCGTTGTCCGTGGTGCTGGGCCCGATCGAGTCCGGCCGCCTGCGTGCGCTCGGCGTGGCCAGCGAGAGCCGCACACCGTTATTGAAGGCGACGCCGACGATTGCCGAGTCCGGTGTGCCGGGATTTGCGTTTTCGACATGGACGGGCCTCTTTGCGCCGCGCGGCACGCCGAAGCCGGTGGTGGATAAATTGGCCGATGAGGTTGTCAGCGCGCTCAAGGACCCCGTGCTGCGCACGAAGCTGCAGTCGATGGGCGGCAACCCTGAATCAAGCACGCCGGGCGAACTCGCCGATCGCATACGCCAGATCACCGCCAAGATGCGCAAGGTCATACTGGACGCGGGGATTACGGGCGAGTAGCCAGGTGCATTGCCGGCACGCGGAGTTCAACCGCGCGGCCTTCAATGCGAGCACACGAAATGCAATGCAATCATTACCATCTGCAGAAAGAAGAAAAACACACCCCATGAAGATCACCAAAATCGAAACCATCGTCGTCAAAATGCCCATGCTCATCGAAGGCAATGCCGTGCCGCATCCGGGCGGGCGGCCGATGACGGCGGTGGAAGTGCTGATGCTGCGCATCGATACCGACGAGGGTGTGAGCGGCTGGGGCGAGGCCTCGGCCAACCGCCTCCTGCCGGCGACGAAGACGGCCATCGACACGCTGATTGCGCCGATGTGCATCGGCCGCGATGCGACGGCGATCACCGATATCGCCAACCACATCGAACGCACGCTGGGCGGCAGCGGGCGCAGCAGCGTGTCGCGGTATGCGATGTCGGCGATCGACATTGCGCTGTGGGACATCGCCGGCAAGATCGCCGGCCTGCCGCTGTATCGTCTGCTCGGCGGTTCACCGCGTCGCGATCTGCCGGGTTATTGCAGTCTGCTGCGTTACAGTGACCCGGCGACGGTGGCGCGATATACCGAGCGCGGCCTCAAGCGCGGTTATCGGCATGTGAAGCTGCATGAGATCACCCATCCGGCGATCAAGGCCGGACGCGATGCGGCGGGCGCGGAGATTCCGCTGATGGTGGACGTCAATTGCGCGTGGAACGTCGATGATGCGATCAAGATGGCGCGCAAGCTGGCGCCGCTCGACCTGAAGTGGATTGAAGAGCCGGTGTGGCCGCCGGAAAACTTTGCCGGCATTGCGCGCGCACGGCATGAAGGCGGCGTGGCGGTGGCCGCCGGCGAGAATTCAACCTTCAGCGATTTCTACGGCATGTTCCAGGCGGGATCGCTCAATTACGCGCAGCCCAGCGTGGCGCGCGTCGGCGGCATTACGCAGTTCCGCAAGGTGCTCGCACTGGCCGAGGCCTTCGGCGTGGAAGTGGTGCCGCACTCGGCCTATTTCGGCCCGGGCCTGATTGCGACGCTGCACTGCGCGGCGGCGATGCAAAGCGAAACCATCGTCGAGCGGTACGACATCGACTTCGATGTCACGCCGTTGCTCGACGCGATCAATCCGGTGAACGGCCGCTTCAGCGTGCCGCAGGGGCCGGGGCTGGGCATCGATCCCGATCCGGCGGTGATCGAGAAGCTGCGCATCGCCTGAGGGCGCGGCGCTGCAGCGGTTTCAGATCTCGTCGGCTTCGGCGACGAGCACACCGTCCGGATAACGGACTTCACGCAGGCTGTGATAAATCCGCGCGCGCACCAGGGCGCGCGGATTGATATAGATCGCGCCGCCGCCGGGAATGACGGCGGAAATCACCGGCATGGTGAACAGGTTCTGCGGCGCGAGTTTGTCGCCGACGACACCGAGCGCATTCAGATAAACACTCGAGCCGCCGCGGAACGTCAGTTCCAGCAGGGCCTGCATCAGGCCGCCGGGCGCGCTGCTCGGCGTTTTGCGCCAGCGCGGCCACTGCTGCGCCAGCAATTCGGCGAATTTCGTTTTGCCCGCCAGCATTTCGCAGCGATCGATATCGGGAAAGCGGAATTGCGGGCAGGGCTGCGCGGTTTTGACCGTGATCCACGCGACTTCGTCGGCCCTGATCATGGTCATCGGATTGGAAGTGCCGATGACCATGACGCCCGAGGAAAACATCGTGGTTGAGGCAAAGCGCTTGATCAGCACGGCGGCCTTGCGCGGGTCGGCCTGGGAATAACGTCCGGTGCCGCCGTCGGTGCGGCAGACGCGCAGTTGCACGACGTC
>CAZVDN010000459.1:0-380 GCA_964625665.1 uncultured Streptomyces sp.
CAGCTGCGAATCGCGCAGACGCGAAACCGCATCGTATTCATACAGGCCTTGCTGCGCCTTGGTGGTCGATTTGACGTGCCACTCATATAGCGGACGGTTCAGGGCCTTGGCGACTTCAAGCGCCAGCATGGTCTTGCCGGTGCCGGGCTCGCCCTTGATCAGGAGCGGTCGTTCGAGCGTGATGGCGGCGTTCACCGCCATCATCAATTCATCGGTTGCAACGTAGGAATCAGTGCCTTCAAATCTTGCCATTGCGCGCGCGTCCTGGTTTGTTGGGGCCGCAAACGGCCCCGTTCGGAAAGGGATGGATTATACGGGGTGCGTATTCAGGCACCCGGCAGGAGGTCTTCAGGCCGGTCGATATCGAGCAGGCATCCCGC
>CAZVDN010000459.1:390-1929 GCA_964625665.1 uncultured Streptomyces sp.
TTCATGCCTGTGCGCGGCAATGATGTCGCGCGCGCCGGCGTCCCCGGTCAGGGCAAGCAGATCATCGCGAAAGCGGCCCGCAATGCCGACCGGATGGCCGCGTTTGCCATCGATCGCGGGTGCCGCCAGCACGGCACCGTCGGCAATGGCTTGCGCCACCGCACCAATGGTTGCCGGGCGGATCGACGGCATGTCGGCCAGTGCAATCACCCAGCCGTCCGCATCGCGTCGCGCCGCGATGGCATGCGCGAGGCTGTGACCCATGCCATGCACGGCGTCTGCGCAGACCGTCACTTCGCAACCCGCGTTTTTCAACAACGCTGCGAGCGCATCGTCGCCCGGACGCACGACAGCCACCACATCGGGCAATGCCTGCAACAGGTTGCGCGCCGCGGCAACCCCGAGCGGCGTGCCGTCGCCCAGCGCATGCAGCAACTTGCCGCCGCCAAAGCGCCTGGCCGCCCCCGCCGCCAGCAGAACGCCGCAGATTTTCAAAACGAGCCTTCCATGCTTGCCATTATAATTGCCGGACTGCCCGTTTCTGTGCAGCAACGCGCCACAACCACTCAAAAAACGACGCCAACATGCCCAATCTTGCCGCCAATCTGACGCTGATGTTCAACGAGGTCGATTTTCTCGACCGTTTTGCCGCCGCTTCGAAAGCCGGTTTCAAGGGCGTTGAGTTCCTGTTTCCCTACGACTACGACAAAAACGTCCTTAAACAGAAACTCGCTGAAAACAATCTTTCGCTGGTTCTGCACAATATGCCGGCCGGCAACTGGGCCAACGGTGAACGCGGCATCGGCTGCCACGCCGATCGTGTGGCCGAATTCGAGGACGGTGTCGATCGCGCCATCGATTACGCCACCACACTCGGCTGCAAACAGTTGAATTGCCTCGCCGGACTGCGCCCCGCGCATCGCGATCCGATGGAACTGCGCGAGACCTTCATCCGCAACCTGCAGTTCGCCGCCATCCGCGCCAAGGCCGCCGGCATCAAATTGCTGATCGAAGCGATCAATACCCGCGACATGCCGGGGTTCTTCCTGACCAACAGCGCGCAGGCGGTCGACATCATCAAGGCGGTGGGCTCCGACAACCTGTTTTTCCAGTACGACATCTATCATATGCAGATCATGGAAGGCGATCTGGCGCCTACCATCGAAAAGCACCTGAAGCTGATCCCGCACATGCAACTCGCCGATACGCCGGGCCGCCACGAACCCGGCACCGGCGAAATCAATTACGGCTTTCTGCTGCCGCATCTCGACAAGATCGGCTATACCGGCTGGATCGGCTGCGAATACAAACCGGCGACGACCACGGAAGCGGGTCTCGGCTGGACAAAACCCTATCTGTAAACGGAGGAGAAACCATGAGCAACATCGGATTCATCGGCCTCGGCATCATGGGCAAACCCATGGCGCTCAATCTGATCAAGGGCGGCCACAAACTGTTCCTCAATTCGCGCAGCGGTGTCGCCGCCGATCTGACGGCTGCGGGCGGCACCGCCTGCGCCAGCGGCAAGGAAGTCGCGCA
>CAZVDN010000459.1:1939-2582 GCA_964625665.1 uncultured Streptomyces sp.
ATGGTGCCGGACACGCCGGATGTAGAGAAAGTGCTGTTCGGCGCCAACGGTGTCGCTGAAGGCCTGAGCAAAGGCAAAACCGTCATCGACATGAGTTCGATTTCACCGATCGAGACCAAGGCCTTCGCCAAACGCATCAATGATCTCGGCTGCGATTACGTCGATGCGCCGGTATCCGGCGGCGAAGTCGGCGCAAAAAGCGCGGCCCTCACCATCATGGTCGGCGCCACCCAGGCCGCGTTTGACCGCGTCAAACCGCTGTTCGAACTGTTGGGCAAGAACATTACGCTGGTCGGCGGCATCGGCGACGGCCAGACCTGCAAGGTGGCCAACCAGATCATCGTGGCACTCAACATCGAAGCGGTGGGCGAGGCCCTGCTCTTTGCCGCCAAAGCCGGCGCCGATCCGGCCAAGGTGCGCCAAGCCCTGATGGGCGGCTTTGCCGCCAGCCGCATCCTCGAGGTGCACGGCGAGCGCATGATCAAGCGCACCTTCAAGCCGGGCTTTCGCATCGAGCTGCACCAAAAAGACCTCAAACTGGCCCTTGAAGGCGCCAACGCCCTGGGTCTGTCGCTGCCTCACACCGCCAGCGCACTGCAGCTGATGAACAGCTGCGCGGCCAATGGCGGTGCGGCGCTGGACC
>CAZVDN010000460.1:0-2581 GCA_964625665.1 uncultured Streptomyces sp.
TTGCGGCGGCCGTCCGCGGAAGTTGCCTGCGGTTCCTGCCGGCTGAAATGCCGGTATCAGCTGATGTTTGCCGGTGCCGATGAGATCGGCGCGTCCCATGTCCTTGAGTGCTTCGCGCAGCATCGGCCAGTTCTCGGGATCGTGATAACGCAGAAAGGCCTTGTGCAGACGGCGCTGGCGCGCACCCTTGACGATGCCGACGGTTTCAGAGGTTTTGGTAACTTTGCGCAGCGGGTTCTTGCCGGTGTGGTCCATGGCCGTGGGGGTCGCCAGCGGCGTTGGCAGGAAGGTCTGTACCTGGTCGAGGCGGAAGTCGTTTTTCTTCAGCCACAGCGCCAGCTCAAGCATGTCGGCGTCGGTGGTGCCCGGATGCGCGGCGATGAAGTAGGGTATCAGGTACTGTTCCTTGCCGGCCTCTTTGGAGGCGCGGTCGAACATTTCCTTGAATTTGTCGTAGCTGCCGATGCCCGGCTTCATCATTTTCGACAACGGGCCTTCGGAGATGTGCTCGGGGGCGATCTTCAGATAGCCGCCGACGTGATGCGTGGCGAGTTCCTTGATGTATTCCGGTGACTTCACCGCGAGGTCGTAACGCAGACCCGAGGCGACGAAGATTCTCTTGATGCCGGGCAGGGCGCGCGCCTTGCGATAGAGGCTGATCAGGGGTGCGTGATCGGTATTCAGGTTTTCGCAGACATCCGGGAACACGCAGGACGGGCGTCGGCACGAGGCCTCGATTTTCGGGTCCTTGCAGGCCATGCGGTACATATTGGCAGTCGGCCCGCCGACATCCGAAATCACGCCGGTGAAGCCCGGCGTCTTGTCGCGAATTTCTTCAATCTCGCGCAGAATCGATTTCTCGGAGCGGCTCTGGATGATGCGGCCTTCGTGTTCGGTGATCGAGCAGAAGGTGCAGCCGCCGAAACAGCCGCGCATGATGTTGACCGAGAAGCGGATCATCTCCCACGCCGGAATCTTCCCGTCGCCGTAGGACGGATGCGGCGCGCGCGCGTAGGGAAGATCGTAGACAAAATCCATTTCCGCCATCGACAGCGGTATGGGCGGCGGGTTCAGCCAGACGTCACGATCGCCATGGGCCTGCACCAGCGCACGCGCATTGCCGGGGTTTGCTTCGAGATGGAAGGTGCGCGAGGCGTGCGCATAGAGCACCGGATCTGATTTGACTTGTTCATAGGAAGGCAGGCGGATCACCGTATGCGCGCGTGCTTCCATTTTCGCGGCGAGCTTCGCCGCGCGATCGACGAACTGGATGATTTGCGCACCCCCCGTGTTGGCAGCGGCTTTCGGCGGCGCGGCGGGATTCTTTTCCTTCATCTCGTAGGGATCGGGATGCGGTTGGATGGCGCCCGGTGTATCAACGGTGGTCGAATCGGCTTCGGTCCAGCCTTCAGGCCGCCAGCCGTGGGGCGCCATGAAGGCGCTGCCGCGCAGATCGCGGATGCTGGCGATGGGTTCGCCCTTTGCCAGACGATGGGTCAGCTCGACGATCGCGCGTTCGGCATTGCCGAAGAGCAGCAGATCGGCTTTCGAATCGGGCAGCACCGAGCGGCGCACGGTCTCCGACCAGTAATCGAAATGCGCGATGCGTCTGAGGCTGGCTTCGATGCTGCCGATGACGACGTTAGCGTCGGGAAAGGCTTCGCGGCAGCGCTGGCTGTAGACGGTGACGGCGCGGTCCGGCCGCTTGTTCGGTTGGGCGCCCGGGGTGTAGGCGTCGTCGGAGCGCAGCTTGCGGTCGGCCGTATAGCGGTTGACCATCGAATCCATATTGCCGGCGGTGACGCCGAAATACAGATTGGGTTTGCCGAGACGGCGGAAATCCTCCGCCGAGCGCCAGTCCGGCTGGCTGATGATGCCGACGCGAAAGCCCTGTGCTTCGAGCAGGCGCCCGACCAGCGCCATGCCGAAACTCGGATGGTCGATGTAGGCGTCGCCGGTGACGATGATGACGTCGCAGGAATCCCAGCCGCGCGCTTCCATGTCGGCGCGCGTGGTCGGCAGAAATGTCGAGATGCCGAAGCGGTGCGCCCAGAACTTGCGGTAGCCGTTGATCGGTTTCGGCGTCGCGGGGAGTGTCATGCGTGGAAGGTCAGTCGCTCATCGCAGCCGCGTTTAACACGCCGATGGCGATCGAGAGGGCCGCGAGAAATATCGCAGGCGCGAGTTTACCCTCTTTGACGTCGGCGGGCAGTTGCGGCAGCAGCAGGCGCGTGACGCCATAAGCGGCCAACTGGGCGACCAGCGCGACTGCGCTCCAGGTCAGCATGTCGTCGAGATCGCCGCTTTGTGCAACGGCCTGCGCCAGCGGCAGCGCAAACCCGAGCAGCGCACCGCCGAGCGATATGGCGGCCGCCTGATTGCCGTCGCGGATCAAGGCCACTTCGCGGTAAGGGGTAATCGCCGTGTAGATGGCGACGAACACCGCAATCAGAACAATCGACAGCACGAAATAAAGCAGGTGGGCGCTGATGCCGAGGCCGAACTCGTTGAGCCAGGATTCCATGGAGTGCTCCGTTTATTCGAAGTAATGGGGGATGAAGCGGCTTGCGTTGGTGGTGAC
>CAZVDN010000461.1:0-2557 GCA_964625665.1 uncultured Streptomyces sp.
CGTTGCTTGATTTCCGTCCGGTGCTGAAGCTGCGCTCGACGCGCCTCTATGTGCTCGGTTATTCGCTGCACAACTACGAGTTGTTCGGCCAGCGTTCATGGATGGTGGCGTTTCTGGTGTTTTGCGGCAGCCTGCAGGCGGAAGGCGCCGGTCTGCCGCTGGCGGCGGCAACCTTTGCCGCCATCGTCAACGCGCTGGGCCCGGTGATGAGCGTCTGCGGCAACGAACTCGCGCTGCGTTTCGGGCGCGAACGCATGATTTTCTTTTTCATGGGCGCTTCAGGCACGCTGGCTTGCGTGCTCGGGTTCACGGCGCCGCTGCCCTGGGTGTTTGTGGTGTTGCTGATGTGCGTGCACTACGGCTGCATGCTCGGCGATTCGGGCGCGCTGACCTCGGGCGTCATCGCATCGACGCCGCCGGAGCAGCGCGGCGCGACCATGGCGGTGTATTCGTTGTCGGGATTCACCGCGGCGTTCCTTGCGCCGCTGGTGTTCGGCGTGGTGCTCGATCTTGCCGGCGGCAATCAGAATGTCATGGCGTGGGGCCTGGCGTTCGCCAGCATCGGCATCTTCGGCGCGATGGCGCCGGTGGTGCGCTGGATGGCCGTGCGGCGCAACTAGTCGCCACCACCACCGCATCCGCCGCCGCCGCAGCTGCTGCCGTCGCCACCGCTGTCGCCGCTGCCATCGCCGAAACCATCGGTGCCGCCGTCGTAGCTGGAGCTCGAAAAGTCGCCGCCGCAATGCACGGTGCCGTTGCCGTTCTGACGGAGCTTGTCGCAGTTCGGCGCGTAGTGAAAACCGTCGGTGATGCCGAGTTTGGCGTCCAGCGCGAAGAGCAGCGGCAGGCGCGTGGGATTGCGCGGATCGATGTTTTCTTCCTTGCAGGAGTGACACCGGGTGCGACGAAGGCCGGCATTGTTCAGCTGGTGCGCGCCGAGGGCGACGGCCGGCGTATGGTGCATGAAGCGGCCGAAGGCCTGCTTGCAGAAGGACTCGTAGTTGCGCGTATAGAGAATGAATTCATGCCAGAGGTCATCGACTGCCTGTGAAGGCATTGAGACGAATTGGCAGCCGCTGGCCAGATGGGCGAGGAAAAATTTGCGCAGCCCGCGCGCGAGGAGCTGCTTGGATTTAAGGTCGAGCCCGGGGCGGACTTTGTCGAGCCGTTCGAACAGCCCGGCGGGCAGCGGGTAATTGCGGATGAATTCGGCGCGTTTGAGGCGCCGCAGGTGGCCCCACAGCACCAGCGAAAACACCAGTGCGATAAACGCGATGCCGATGCCGAAGGCGGTCATGGGTCGCCCGTTATTGCCCGGTGTACCACTGCGGCCAGCGTTCCTTCACCCACTCGCCGTCTTCCTTGTACATGTGGCAGGCGTTGATCTGGAACGGCCGCTTGGCGGTCTGCGGATTGGCGGCGCGGTGGTTTTCGCGCGCGCGGTTGGTGGCCTGGAACGCGGTGGTGGCGAGCGGCCCGAGCAATTCCACCAGATGGGTGCAGCCCCGGACGTCGCCCAGATGCTCGAGCATTTTTTTGCGCCAGCCCGGCCCGATGGTGATGCCGATCAGCTTTTTGAAATTCGGCGTGATCGACGGGCAGAGCTGATAGGGGCTGGCGTCGGTGACGGCCACGATGTCGCGGATTTTCATGTCAAGGTCGATGGTCAGCCGCAGCCACATGTTGTAGATCGGTTCGCCGGGCCGGC
This sequence comes from uncultured Streptomyces sp., assembly GCA_964625665.1. Classification (GTDB taxonomy): domain Bacteria; phylum Pseudomonadota; class Gammaproteobacteria; order Burkholderiales; family SG8-41; genus PALSA-1004. The sequence continues at coordinate 1,709 of CAZVDN010000461.1, forward strand.
GCGCGCGGCCGGAGTCGCGCGCCGTGGTTGCAAAGGTTTTTGTATCGACGAGGTGGCCTTCGATGTCCCACAGGCCGTCATCACGCTCGTAACCGCAACACTGGATGTCGCGGGTGTGCATGTGTTTGCGGGGAGCGGCGGGCGGCAGGGGCATGACTGAAACTCCGTGGATTGGGGCTGGAAATCAAAGGTCTTCGGCAACTCTGCGCTGTTCAAGCTCGGCGAGCAGCGCGCGTTGTTGTGCGTGGGTGTAGGTGGACCAGTAGGAGATTTCGCGCAACGTGCGGAAACAGCCGTGGCAGTAGCCGCTATCGGCGTCAATCGCGCACACGCGCACGCAAGGTGATTCGACGGCCTCGTCCATTAAGCGGCCTTGCTCGCAAGGGCGCGCGCGACGCGCGACTGGGTCGGCCGGCCGAGCGCGTTGCAGATGAAGCTGCCGGCGGCGACCAGTTTCTGCATGTCGATGCCGGTGTGGATGCCCATGCCGTCGAGCATATAGAGCAGGTCTTCAGTGGCGACGTTGCCGGTGGCGCCCTTGGCATACGGACAGCCGCCGAGGCCGGCGACCGAACTGTCGAAGGTGGCCACGCCGCATTCGAGCGCGGCCAGCGTGTTGGCCAGCGCCTGGCCGTAGGTGTCGTGAAAGTGGCCGGCGAGTTTGGCAACCGGAATGTGTTTGGCGATGTCTTCGATCACGGCGCGCGTTTTGCCCGGCGTGCCGGCGCCGATGGTGTCGGCGATGGTGATTTCGTAACAGCCCATGGCGAAGAGTTCGCGCGCCACGCGCGTGACCTGCGCCGGCTGCACTTCGCCTTCATAGGGGCAGCCGAGACAGACGGAAATATC
>CAZVDN010000462.1:0-2554 GCA_964625665.1 uncultured Streptomyces sp.
CACAAGCCGCACCGGGCTGCGCGCCGGGCGCCGATGCCTGCGGGCATGACGCGCCGGCCGAACAGCGCTGACTAGGGCGCCAGCGACCCCACATAGGCGGCCAGCGCAATCATGTCGTCTTCGCTTAGATTCGCCGCGACAGGTTTCATTTGCGCGCCGTTCAGACCGGTGCGCACGCCGTGTTTGAATTGGTAGAGCTGGCGCACCATGTAGGTCGGTGAGCGGCCGGCAATGCCCGGAATCGCGCCCGCGCCTTTGAGATCGGCGCCGTGGCAGGCGGCACAGGGCAGCGTCTTGCCGCCGCCGGTCTTGACCAGCGTTTCGCCCCTGGCGACGCTGCCCGGCGGCACGTAAGCTGTGAACTGCGTGCGTGTGTCGCGCAGTTCGAATTGCTCAACGTCATTCGGCATTTCGACGATGCGCCGGCCCAGCGCCTCAGTGCCGCCATCCGGATGCTTCGCGTAGAAAAGTCGTGCAACGAAAGTCTTGGGCACGGTGTCGCGTTCGACCACCGTGATGACCCGTTGCGGTTTGAGTGCAGCGAAATAATTGGCCGCTGCGAGGAGTTCCTCAGCGGTCATGCTTTTTGCCGCCGCGGTCATGAAGGCCGCCCCCGAGTGTTGCGGGTGCGCGGAGAATTTGCGCGCACCGCTTTTGATATCGGCCATTTGCTGCACGAGATATTCGGCCGGCAGGCCGGCGAGACTCGCATTCTCGGGCCCGCCGGTGCCTTCGGCACGATGACAGGAACCGCAGGCGCGCACGTCAGGCTTGCGGCCGCGCGCCACAATATCCGGCATGGCCGCATGATTTTCGGGATGCCAGTCCGGCGCAAAGAACAGATCGCGCGCCTGCGCCCAGCTGTAGGCGGCGTTGCTGCCCGGCAGGCGTTGCGGTTCTTCGGTCGCTTTCGGCGCGACAAAATTCGGCTCCCACAGGAAGGCCCATGCCGGATAGTCCGCGGTCGTGGCCGCGGCCCCGCCCGATTGTGCGAGAACGGCGCCGCCTGTCAAAAGCAGCGACACGGCGACCATGCAGCGTGCGAACCCATTCATGCTTTTTTCCTTTTTTGGAGAGGGGGCGGGAAATTACAAAATATCAATATTCCGCCGGCATTATATGGGGAGGGCCGGGCTTTGTCCGATATGAATTCCGGCATCGCTGAATCGCAGCTTGGGCTTGTAGGATGGGTTGAGCGCAGCGATACCCATCATCACGGCATCTCAAAACTCGATGGGTATCGGCCTGGCGGCCTCCACCCATCCTACGCGCCAGCGGATTTGTTTGCGCCGGCGCGTTCCCGCCACAAACTCGTCGCATTGCCGCCGAGAATCAGCGCCGCGCCGAGAATCAGCCAGATGTCGATGGTCTCGCCGTAAAAGAAATAGCCAAGCAGCCCGATCAGCGGCAGGCGCAGAAAATCCAGCGGCACCACCACCGTCGCATCGGCGCAGCCGAGTGCATTGACCATGCAGAAATGCGCGCTGACGCCGGTCACGCCGAGCATCACCATCCACGGCCAGTGGGCCGACACCAGCGGCGACCAGTGCGCCAGCGCCGGGCCCAGCGCCATGACGAACTGCATGAATGACATCCAGAACAGAATGCACAGCGCCGAATCGCGTGATGAGAGTTTTTTCGTCACGACGTGCGTGAGGCCGAAGGCCAGCGCGCCGCCGAGCATGGCGAGCGCCGCCGGTTCAACGGTGGCGAGTCCGGGCCGCAGTATCACCAGAATGCCGGCGATGCCGAGCACTACGGCGGTGACGCGCGCCGCCGTCAGTTTCTCGCGCAGAAAGATGGCTGCGAATACCGCCGTCCACAGCGGCGTCGTGAATTCGATCGCAAACACCGTGGCGAGCGGAATCAGGCCGATCGCGTAGAACCAGCCGAGTTGCCCGCAGAAGTGGATCAGGTTGCGTGTGATGTGCAGCCTGAAGTGGGTGAAACGCAGTTGCGCGAAGCCGCTCTGCGCCAGCAGCAGCGTGACGAGCACGACGCCGAAGCCGCTGCGCACCACCAGCATCTGGAAAGTGCCCATGTCGTGCGACAGTTCACGCGCCGCCACCGCCATGACGGTAAAAGAGATGAGCGCGCCCAACATCCAGAGGATGCAGCGGGCGATGGCGGAGCGGGGCGGAGACACTGGGGTTTTGTTTCGGCGGGGTTGGACAATGGGGATTGTCCAACAAAAACGCGGTGATCGCTTACGCCGACAACCAGCAGGCTGGTTTAGTGCAGCGGTACCCGCCGGATGTGTTGGTTGTTTAACGCAATCATGCGGCGCATGCGCTGCGCTTATTGCGCCCTACGGGGCTTTTCTCCAAGGAGTCCAACGCGCTTTTAGCGCAACGGCGGAGAAATAACCTGCTGCCGCTAAAGACAATGCCTCCTCTGCGACGAGACTAAAAATTGTTGCTTGTGGGAAATAAAAGCGTGTGAACCCAAAGAACCACACAGGTGCAACGCACGCATACCCAAGTGCGACTAGCGCCCCAATTGCACCGAAGGCACGAATCTTATTTATGCGGGGCATATTGGTGACGTAGCCCGG
>CAZVDN010000463.1:0-2545 GCA_964625665.1 uncultured Streptomyces sp.
CTCGGGCTCGGAGGCCAACGACTGCGCCGTGCGCATGGCCTGGTATTACTGGCATGCCGTCGGCAAGCCACAGAAGAAAAAACTGCTCGCCCATCAGCAGTCCTACCACGGCAACACCATCGCCACGGCGAGCCTGTCCGGTGTCGGCTACAACCATGAAGGTTTCGGCCTGCCGCTGCCGGGATTTCTGCATGTAGCCTGCCCGCACTACTATCGCCACGGCCGCGACGGCGAAAGCGAAGCCGCCTACACGCAGCGCCTGCTCGCTGATCTTGAGGCACGCATTCTCGCCGAGGGTGCCGATACGATCGCCGCGTTTTTCACCGAACCGATCATCGCCGCCGGCGGCGTCATCGTGCCGCCCGCCGGTTATCTCGACGGTTTGCAGAAACTGCTGAAGAAATACGACATCCTGCTGGTCTGCGACGAGGTCGTCACCGGCTTTGCGCGCACCGGCGAAATGTTCGGCGCGACGACGATGAACATCGTGCCCGACATGCTGGTCTGTGCCAAGGCGCTGTCCTCCGCCTATATTCCGATCTCGGCGCTGCTGATCAATGAACGCGTGTTTCAGGCGGTCGCACGACAGAGCGATGAGCTCGGCGTCTTCGGCCTGACCATGACTTATTGCGGCCACCCGGTGGCCAGCGCCGTCGCCCGCGAAGCCATTCGCATCTATGAGGAAGAGGATTTCCCGGCGCGCGTGCGCAAACTCGAAGCGCCGTTTCTCGGCGGACTGCGCGAACTCAGGTCACACGCGCTGGTCGGCGACGTGCGCGGCAAGGGTCTCCTCGCCGGCGTCGAACTCGTCTGGAACAAGGGGACGCGCGAGCCGTTTCCGCGCGAACGCAAAATCGGCGCGATCTGCGCCGCCATCGCGGAAAAAAACGGCCTGATCCTGCGCGCCATCGGCGACACGCTGGCGCTCTGTCCGCCGCTGGTCATCAGCGAAGCGGAAATCGGCGAACTGCTCAACCGCCTGGAAAAAGCCCTCGACGAAACGGCGATGACGCTGTCAGATCGCTGAACAGCGCCCCTGCGCCGGGACGGTTACTGCGTCTGCATCCAGGCCACCGATTCGCGGATCCACGCGCCAACGGCGGCACCGGTCTGCTGCGGCGGCATGATCGGCGAGAGTTGCACCTTCGGCAGCAGTTCGCGCAAAGCCACCGCGGCGGAATGCGCGTGCGCCGAATCGTTGCCCGACATGATGCAGGCCGGCGCCTGCATGTTGATGACCTGCTCCCCGCTTGCCCCGGACGGCATGGTGTCGTTGAACAGCGTGTCGCGGCTGCGTTCCAGAATGCGGATGTAGTGCGCCATGTCCTGTTTGAGGAATTCATCAGCGAGCACGGCATCGTTGGCCAGCGCCGCCGAGAACGGGCCGCCCGAGGAATCGCCGCGCCAGAAGGTCTTGAGTTCTTTCGCGCGCGCCAGTGCCGCGGCCAGTCCGTGTTGTCGCACATAGGCGATGTGGCCATCGAAAAAACCGCGGCCCTTGTGCATCCAGCGATAGCCGCCGACCGGCCAATGCAGCAGCAGGCCGCGCACGCGTTTGGGCGCCATGTGCCCGATCGCCAGTGCGACCGACACACCCATGCAACCGCCCAGCACATAGGCGCTCTCGATGCCGAGATGATCAAGCAGACCCGTAGCCTGTTTGACATAGCATTTCCAGGTCAGCGGCTCGAGCCGGCCGCCCGAATCGCCGGCTTCGCGGCGATCGTAAGCGATGACCTGAAACTGATCGGCCAGCGCGTTCAACGGCTGCAGTTCCTTCCAGGCGCCGCTCACCGACCAGCGCATGATCGAAGAATCAAAGCCGCCGGGGGCCAGCATCAGCAGCGGCGTGCCGCTGCCCGTGACCTGATAATTTGTTTTGATGCCGTCGATGGTTGCAATGGGCATTTCAGTTCCTCGAATCCGGTATTCAGTTAACCGCCGGCCACAGCCGCACACCGATATGCGGCGAACCGTGGGCATGGGTCAGCAAAGGCACGCAGCGCTCGGTCCACTCGATCATTTCCGGATAGAGCGCAGCCATTTCCTTCATCGCCGCCGCGCGCACGTCGAACGACTTGAATTCGTACATGACGCCGTGATGCGCCCAGCCGGCCACCGACACCATCTTGCGCAATGCCACGCAACCCGGCAGCTTCGACAGCGCCGGCATGCGCCAGCGTGCATACCAGCCAAGGAGTTCTTCCTCCGCGGCCTGATCGTTGCCGCAAAAACTGCCGAGCTGAATGCACGGTGACGGCGCACCGCCATCGGGACGCATCGCGATTTCCGGGCCGCTGACGCGCGCTTCTTCAGTAAACAGGCTCACGCGCACCTCTTCGCGCAGCGCCAGCATGGCGCGGTCCTTGGCGCTCAGGTCCGGCTCTACGCAGGCCGCATCGTGCTTGAGGAAAAAATCCAGCGGTTTGGCAAATACATGCGAGCTTTCGGCACCGAGCATCAGCACAAAATCGTTGCCGCGCGGCACCGCGGCGCCGATGGGGAGCGCCGCGGGGCGGAACGCCCCGCCCCCTTGCTGCTGTCC
>CAZVDN010000464.1:0-2542 GCA_964625665.1 uncultured Streptomyces sp.
GCCCGGAAATCAGTCTGTGCGATTCCTACAAAATCGAGGGCAGTGCGACCGAAACGCTGGTGCGCCTGCGCAAGGAGCTGAAGCTCGACCAGTATCGTTGCACGAGCCTGCTGCGGTTTGCCGACTATCAATTGCATTCGGTCGATGCGCCGGCGGTGCCGCCTGCGGAAATGAAAAATGCCGTGCGCTGGCGGGTCAAGGACATCATCGATTATCCGCTCGAACAGGCGACCGTCGATGTATTCAGCGTGCCCGATGCCAAGGGCAGCATTGAAAATCCGAAATCGGTCTATGCGGTGACCGCGCGCAACGACAGCGTCGGCAAGCTGGTGCGCCCTTTTACCGAATCGAATGTATCGCTGGACTCGGTCGACATTCCCGCCATGGCGCAACGAAACATCGCGCGCCTGCACGAGCAGGAGGGACGCGGCCTTGCCGTGCTGGCGTTCTATGAAGAGTGCGGCAAGCTGACGATTTCCGCCGGTGGCGAGCTGTTCATGACGCGCCGCGTGGAGGTGACGCGAGCACAGCTGCTGGAGGCGAACGAAGACCGCCGCCATGATCTTTTTGACCGCATTGCGCTTGAACTGCAGCGCTCGCTTGACCATTTTGACCGCCAATACGCGGGCCTGCCCGTGGTCAAACTGCTGCTCGGACCGTTGCCGGCTGAAACGGGGCTGCAGGCCTTCCTTGCCAGCAATATTTATGTGCCGGTCGAACCGATCGATCTGGCGGCAGTGATGGATTTCCCGGCGGTGCCGGAGTTGAAGCATGCCGAGCGCCAGTCGCAGTGTTTCGCCCTGATCGGCGCTGCGCTGCGTGATGAGACCGGCACGGGGGCTGCGGCATGAGCCAGCAAGTCAATCTGTTTAACCCGATTTTCCGGCCGAAGGGGTTTTCGTTCACTTCGGCGAAGGCGATGCTGTATGCCATGGGAATTGCGCTCGCGGGCCTTGCGGCGGCAGGGGTCTACGAAGACTACGCCCTGCGCGAAGTCCTCGTGCATGCGCAGACCACCGAAACCGCGCACAAGGACGCGACGTCGAAATTGTCCCAACTGACCAACGATGTTGCGCAGCAGAAGCCGAGCGCCCAGATCGAGGCCGATATCGCTGCACTTGAGGCGCAACTCAAAGGCCGGCAGGAGATTGTCGAAACCTTGCGCAGCGGTGTGGTCGGCAACACCGCCGGTTTTTCCGAGTATATGCGTGCGTTTTCCCGGCAGACCGTCAACGGGCTCTGGCTGACCGGTTTCGAGTTCGACGGCAACGATCTGGTATTGCACGGGCGTACCGTCAATCCGGAGCTGGTCGCAAACTTTCTGAAACAACTGAATCGCGAACAATCGCTGCAGGGGCGCGAGTTCTCGGCGATGCGCATCCGCCAGCCGGCACCCGAGGGCGCGGCGGACGCCGCCAAGGCTGAACCGGAAAAAGCGGCAAAGGCCGCCGCGGGGCGTTACCATGAGTTCAGCATTTCGACTGCGCCCTTGCCGGAAGAAACGCGCCGTGCGGACGGGCGCCCGGCGGTCGCCGGCAGGCCGGCAGCACCGCCCGCAGGCGCGGTGCCGATCGACACCAACAAAGTCATCGAGGCGGCCAAGTCTGCGCTGAAACAGGAGCCGGGGAAATGAAAGAACTCTGGCTGAAATATGAAGCGCGGATCGATGCGCTGTCCTTGCGCGAGCGCGTGATGGTGTTTGTCGCCGCGCTGGTGGTGGTGCTGTTTCTGGGCAACGCGCTGTTCATCGACCCGGCAGTGATGCGCAAGCGCGTGTTGGTCGATCAGATGGCGCGCCAGTCGAAGGAACTGCAGGGCCTGCAGCTGCAGATTGCCGAACTCGAAAAGAAGCGCGCCGATCCGGATGCGGCCAACGTCACCCGCCGCGACAATCTGCGCAATGAAATTGCGGTCATCGACGACAGCCTGAAGGACATGCGTTCGAGCCTTGTGCCGGCGCAGAACATGAAGGCGCTGCTGCAGGATGTGCTGGCGCGCAATCCGCGCCTGCAACTGGTGGCGATGCGGACGCTGCCGGTGGCGCCGCTGGTGGACAAGAGCAATGCGGCGGAAAAGGCCGTGACGGGCGGCGGGGTCTTCAAGCACGGCATTCAGGTGACCGGGCAGGGCAGCTATGCGGACCTGCACGACTATCTGTCGCGCCTGGAAAAAAGCAACTGGCGCATGTTCTGGGCGCAGGCCAGGCTGAATACCGACGATTATCCGCGGCTTGCCCTGACCGTGACGGTGTATACCCTGAGCCTCGACAAGGCATGGCTGGTGTTATGACATTCAAACCGACGACTTGGCTGTTCTGCATGGTGGTGGCCGTCGCGGCCGTGCCGGCATTGGCGCAATTGAACGATCCGACGCGACCGCCGGGGGCGGCCGCCGGTGGCGCTGGCGGCGACCCCGGTGCGCCGGGGCAGAACCTGCTGCAAAGTGTCAAAATCTCGCCCACTGAGCGCTCTGCCATCATCGGCGGCGCAGTGGTCAAACTGAACGGCAAGTACGGCGACGCGCGGGTCATCCGCATCACCGA
>CAZVDN010000465.1:0-726 GCA_964625665.1 uncultured Streptomyces sp.
CCATTGCGTCTTGCCAAACTGCGCAAGGGCGCGATGGTCGGCGAACTTGCGTTTTACACAGGCGACGCGCGCAGCGCGGCGATTGCCGCCGCGGAAGATTCATCCGTCTACGTTCTCGACAAATCCGCACTGGCGCGCCTGCGCGCGGCCCATCCGGCGCTGGCTCAGCGCTTCGACCAGATGGTGATCCGCAAGGTCTCGATCGCGCTGATCCGATCCAACAATCTGATTTCGATGTACCGCTGAGTTCGAACCGTGGCGGCCGCAACCGCGCCGCTGTCGCAATACGGCAGAGCTGCGAGCGGTGCTGGCCTATGCCCGCAAGAAGCAGATCACGATCATCGGCGTTGCAGCGCGCCAGAATTCGCTGCTGATGGAATTGGCAGACATCCCCCTGCTTTTGCCGCGGGTGCCGGTTTAGCGTGATGCGTTGCGCCCGGTTTGGCATGATTCGCCGCCGGTGCCGCACTCTGGGCGCGCGGCTGTGCCGTATTCTGCCGCGCGTGCTGCGGTCTGGCCGCGCCGTCGTTCGGATGGCGCGGACGCGCCGGCGCCGCATTGGCCGCGCCGCGATGCGCAGACTGGCCCTGCTTCTGCCCCTGCGGCTGTCCCTGTTTCTGTCCTTGCCGATGTTCCTGTCGTTGCCCCTGCTTCTGCGCCGGGGCCTGCGCGTGCTCGCCGTGCTGCATCGCCACGGCGGCTTGTCGCTGCAGGACCATGATGTGT
>CAZVDN010000465.1:736-2198 GCA_964625665.1 uncultured Streptomyces sp.
CGCCGCCATTGCCGCGGCCCTGTGCACTGCGCTGCTGGCCCTGTCCGCCGCCGCGTGATTGATTGCGCGGCTGTCCGCGGCCTTGCCCCTGCCCCTGACGCTGCCCCTGCCCGCGCCCCTGGCGTTGCAGAATCGGTTCGGCTTTCGCCTTTGGGTCCGGCACGAAACCCGCGATGACTTCCTGCGGAATGTCCTGCTTGATCAGACGTTCGATGTCGCGCAGGAATTCATGTTCATCCACGCACACCAGCGAGATCGCCTCGCCGCTGGCGCCGGCTCGCCCGGTGCGGCCGATGCGATGCACATAGTCTTCAGGCACGTTCGGCAGATCGTAATTCACCACATGCGGCAGCTGGTGGATGTCGATGCCGCGCGCCGCGATGTCGGTGGCGCACAGCACCTGCAGGTCGCCGGTCTTGAATTCGGCCAGCGCACGCGTGCGCGCGCTCTGGCTTTTGTTGCCGTGAATCGCCAGCGCGGTAATGCCCTCGCGGTTGAGCTGATCAGCCAGCCGGTTGCAGCCGTGTTTGGTGCGCAGAAACACCAGCACCTGGTGCCAGTTGTTGGTCTTGATCAGGTGCGCGAGCAGTTCGCGCTTGCGGTCGCGGTCAACAGGATGGATTTTCTGCGTGATGATTTCGACGGTCGAATTGCGGCGCGCCACTTCGATCATCGCCGGCGCATTGAGCAGGCTGTCGGCCAGCGCCTTGATCTCGGGTGAAAACGTCGCCGAGAACAGCAGGTTCTGCCGGCGCTTGGGCAACTGCGCAAGGATGCGCTTGATGTCGTGGATGAAGCCCATGTCGAGCATGCGGTCAGCTTCGTCGAGCACCAGCACCTCGAGGCGCGAAAAATCCACGGCGCGCTGCTGGTGCAGATCGAGCAGACGGCCCGGCGTGGCGACGAGGATATCGACGCCGCGTTTGAGTATGCCGATCTGCGGATGAATGCCGACGCCGCCGAACACGCAGGTCGAGGATTGTTTCGAATACTTGCCGTAGATGCGGACGCTTTCTTCGATCTGCGCCGCCAGTTCGCGCGTCGGCGCAAGAATCAAAACGCGCAGCGGTTTGCGCCCGCCGGCGGACGCCACCGGATGCGCCGACAGGCGCTGCAGAATCGGCAGCACGAAACCGGCCGTCTTGCCGGTGCCGGTCTGCGCGCCGGCGAGCAGATCGCCGCCGTTCAACACGGCGGGAATCGCCTGCATCTGGATAGGAGTGGGGGTCGTATAGCCGTGTTCGGCGACAGCGCGCACGAGTTCGGCGGACAAGCCGAGATTTGCAAATGACATGTGGGGTTCCAAAAAACGATCGGCCCGTCCACCGGCAAAGGCGCCAGTCACGGGCAGAAAAACTGAATAGTGTCGGAATCGACAGCGACGGGGGGACTGGTCAACGAAGTCGCGTGGCGCGGAGTATACCAGCCTCGCCTGCAACTGCGGCGCAGAACGACTGCCACG
>CAZVDN010000465.1:2208-2533 GCA_964625665.1 uncultured Streptomyces sp.
ACCTTGGTGCGAATGCAGATGGCCGCCGCCGCAGGGATCGCCCTCGGGCACGCCGCCGCGCACCGTCACCAGATTTTCCTGCGAATAGTTTTTGACGTAGTTATAAGGCGTGCTGCGGCAGGCGTCGTTTTCATTGTGCACATTGAGGAGAGGTGCGCCTGCGGAACGCGCCGGAAATTCACGCGGCAGGTTGCCCAGCAGATCGAACAATTGCGGCGCAAACGAATTCATCGCCGCCGAATGAATGCTGCCGGAGATTTCATCCTTCCCAAGATTGATCGCCAGCCAGCGCGAACTGATGGTGCCGAGGCTGTGGCCGAGCAGA
>CAZVDN010000466.1:0-2517 GCA_964625665.1 uncultured Streptomyces sp.
ATGGCGTCGAAACCCTGCTTCAACAACTGTTCCTGCAGGTCCGGCGCATTGACTGCGGCGACGATTTCGGCGTGCAGGCGACGCACAATGACGCCGGGCGTTGCCGCCGGCGCCAGCACGCCGTACCACTGGATCGACTCGTAACCGGGCAGACCTGCCTCGGACATCGTCGGCAACTGCGCGACGAGACGCGAACGTCTGGCACTGGTAACCGCCAGCGCGCGCAGTTTGCCGACCGCAACCTGCGGCATCACCGAGGGAATATTGCCGAACATCATGCTGACGCGGCCGCCGATCAAGTCCAGCACCGCAGGCCCGCTGCCCTTGTATGGCACGTGCACGATCTCGACACCGGCCTGGTATCTGAACAATTCACCGGAAAGATGGCTGGACTGGCCGCTGCCGCCCGAAGCAAACGTAATCATTCCGGGTTTTGCTTTCGCCAGCGCAATCAGTTCGGCCACCGAGCCGGCCGTCACCGCCGGATGCACCACCAGCAGATTGACCGTCGAGGCGACCAGACTGACCGGCGCGAAACTGTTGAGCGGATCGTAGGGTATGGACTTCAGCATGGCCGGCAGCACGGCATTCGGGCCGCTGTTGCCGACAATCACGGTGTAACCGTCGGGCGACGCTTTGGCCGCGAGTTCTGTACCGACCAGGCCACCCGCACCGCTGCGGTTGTCGATCACCACCCCGACACCCAGTGCCGTCGACAGTTTTGCGCTCAGCATGCGTGCCAGCAGATCTGCGCCGCCGCCCGGAGGCCCGGGCAGGATCATGCGAATGGATTTCTCCGGATATTGTGCCGCTCCCGCTGGCGGCGGGACCGCCAGCAATGTGGCACAAGCGCCCAGCAAAAAAACGGCAGGTTTCACTCAATCATCCCCGATAGCTGAGAGTGCATTTCCGGTCATTGGCTACAGATTAACAGTGTGAGTGAACGCCGCATAGTTTGTGCCCGGCCGGATTGCCAGGCAATGCGATTCGGCAGGCAACGCCCGCCGGACCGCGCGCCCCACTATTGCTTTACCGCCACCACACCGTCGCCGTTCAGCACCGTCGCAAACCCGGCACGCTGCAAACGCTTCGAGACCTCAGCGGGCACATCGCGCCCGCTGGTCAGTTTGTTCGGCGTGCCGGTGTAATGAAACAGGCGGCCCTTCTTCTTCAGCACGCGCGCAATTCCTGCGTAGAAATCCTGCGAATACAGCTCGCCGGCAATGCCGAAGCGCGGCGGATCGTGCAACACCGCATCGACAGATGCGTTGCCCAGCAAGGCAATTCCCTCGACCACATCGCCCTCGTTCAGCGTCAATGCACCGCCGGCCACGGGCGACCATGGATTCAAACTGCGCAACCAGACGACATCGGGATTCTTCTCGAACGAAATGATTTCGCGCGCCTTTCGCTGCAGACACCACGCCGCAAAATAACCAAGGCCGCCGCAGGTATCGAGCACGATCTTGCCCTGCGGCTGAATCAAATCAACCTTGCGTTCGGCATCGGCATAGGGCGACACCTGGGCCGTCGGCAGCATCTTGATGCCGTCGATCTCGAAAGTCGGCGCGCCCCATGGCGTCGGCACCAGCTTGACCAGCGCCTGCGTAAACCGCGCCACCGGCGCGAAGGATTCCCCGTCCCAGTAATAAATCGTGTGGCCCTTGCACTTCGCCGGGAAAGGATAGGACGCGCCTTGCCAGCGCCACGCCTCCGCCTCGATTTCCACCGACGTCAGCGTGCGCCCTAAATCCAGCGAACATTCAAGGCCGGTTTTGCCCGCGCGCGCTGCGGCACGCATTGCGTCGTGGACTTCCAGCGTCAGCAACGGGCCCATTTATTCCGGCCTGGCGCCGGAGTCCTTCACGACCTTGCCCCACTTCGCGGTTTCCGCCTGCAGGAACCGGCCGAACTCCGCCGGCGCCATGCCCGAGGCCTCACCTCCCTGCGCCGCCAGTTTTTCGCGCACCTCGGTTTGTCGCAGCGCCTGCGCAATCACCGCATGAATTTTCGCAATGATCTCGGGCGGTGTGCCGCGCGGCGCCATTATGCCGTTCCAGGTATCGGCATTGAAACCGGGCACCGTTTCGGCAATCGCGGGAATATCCGGCACGATCGCCAGGCGCTTCGCTGCCGTGATGCCCAGCGCGCGCAGTTTGCCGGCCTTGATCAGCGGCAGCGTTGGCAGCAAGCCGTCGAACATCAGATTGGCCTCGCCGGCGGCCACCGCCACGCGTCCCGGCGTGCTGCCCTTGTAGGGCACATGCAGCATTTTTACGCCGGTCGCGCTCTCGAAAAGCGCCGTGCTGATATGCACGACAGAACCCGCGCCCGACGACGCGTAAATCACCGCCTCCGGTTTGCTTTTTGCCAGCGCGATCAGTTCGGCGATGTTTTTCGCGCCGAACGACGGCGTGGCGATCACCACCGAGGTCGTCGTCGCGATCTGCGTAACCGGCAGCAGATCGCGCGCCGCATCGAAAGGCAGCTTTTTGCCGTAAAGAACCGGATTGATGA
>CAZVDN010000467.1:0-2512 GCA_964625665.1 uncultured Streptomyces sp.
AGTTCCGCCTGGCTGCCGAGGGGCGCGGGCCGGATGTGAAGCGGCCGCCTGCAGCGCTGCGCGACCGTGTGCACAAGTACTTCGATCCGCTGCCGTTTTATTACGCGCCGCTCGAAGCGCAGGCGACCGATCTCGAATTGTATCCGCTCAATGCGGTGACCCAGCGGCCGATGGCGATGTATCACTCGTGGGACTCGCAGAACGCGTGGCTGCGGCAGATCCACACGCACAATTATCTCTATGTGAATCCGCGCACCGCCGCGGCACAGGGCATTGCCGACGGCGGCTGGATGTGGGTCGAGTCGATGCACGGCAAAGTGCGCTGCATGTGCCGTTACAGCGAGGCCGTTGAGCCGGGCACGGTGTGGACGTGGAACGCCATCGGCAAATCGAAAGGGGCCTGGGGATTGAGCACCGATGCCAACGAATCGCAGCGCGGCTTTCTGCTCAATCACCTGATCTCCGAGGAACTGCCGCTGACCGATGGTGCGCGTTATTCCAATTCCGACCCGATCACCGGTCAGGCCGGCTGGTACGACGTGCGCGTGAATATCCGCGCCGCACTCGATGATGAACCGGCGGTTGCGATGCCGCAGTTTGCTGCGCCCGCCCGCATCACCGGAGTAAAACAATGACGCAGCTTGCGTTGGTGATCGATCTGAATGTCTGCGTCGGCTGTCACGCCTGTGCAACGAGCTGCAAACAATGGAACGACAGCGGCAGTGCGGGCCCGCTGACCGACCAGAACCCCTACGGCAAGGACCCGAGCGGCACGTTTTTCAACCGCGTGCAGACCTGGGAGGCCGGTGAGTTCCCTGCGACGGAGACGGTGCATTTCCCGAAATCCTGTTTGCATTGCGAAGACCCGCCCTGCGTGCCGGTCTGCCCGACCGGGGCCAGTTACAAACGCGCCGAAGACGGTATCGTGCTGGTCGATTACGACAAATGCATCGGCTGCAAATACTGCGCGTGGGCCTGCCCCTATGGCGCGCGAGAGGTCGATGAGCAGCAGCATGTCATGAAGAAATGCACGCTGTGCGTCGATCGCATTTATGACACGAAGTTGCCGGAACCGGAACGCAAGCCGGCCTGCGTGATTGCCTGTCCGACCAGCGCGCGGCTGTTCGGCGATGTGCATGATCCGGAATCCGCCGTGTCGAAGGCGATCAGCGAGCGCGGTGGTTATGCGCTGATGCCCGAGTGGGAAACGCGTCCCGCCAACCGCTATCTGCCGCGCAAACCAACCGGCACAGTGGCGGCGGCACAGCCGGGGCGCGAAGACCCGCGCAGCATCGATGGCACCATGGATGGTGCAGGAACGGCGGGCCAATCATGAATCCCGCCTGGTCCGTTATTTTTCTGACCACGCTGATCGGCGCGGGGCAGGGCCTGTTTCTTGCGATCACGGGCGTCGATGCCGCGGTCCGGCTGGGCATGATTGCGCCGGTGGCGGCGGACTTTTATGTCACGGGCAGTTTTGTCTCGCTGGTGTTGCTGGTTGCCGGGCTCGGTGCCTCGTTTTTGCACCTCGGCCATCCGGAGCGCGCCTGGCGTGCCATCGCCATGTGGCGCACCTCGTGGCTGTCGCGCGAAGTCATCGTCCTGCCGGCGTTCATCGCCAGCGTCGCTGCCTACGGGTATGCCCACGCCCAGGGACTCAGTTGTACGGGCTGGATTGCGGCGGCGGGCGTAGTGTTGTGCGTCGCCCTGTTTGTCTGCACGGCGATGATCTACATCTGCCTGAAATTTCTGCAGGAGTGGCACACGCCACTGACGCTGGTGAACTTCGTCTTGCTTGGCGCTGCCTCCGGCACTCTGCTGGCCGCGGCACTGGCCGTTGCTGCGTGGCCGAAGATTGCGGCATGCCTTGCCACGGCAGCTGCGCTGCTGACGGCGGCTGGTGGATTGACACGCAGCATGGCACTGGCGCGCAATGCACTGCTGCGGCCGAAATCAACGGTACAAAGCGCGACCGGCATCGCCAATCCGAAACTCGCACAGAAGGCGCAGGGCGCAATGGGCGGCAGTTTCAATACGCGGGAGTTTTTCCACGGCCGCACGCGTAAACTGGTCACGGCAGTGAAATGGTTTTTCCTGCTGGCGACATTTGTCCTGCCGCTGGGTTTGATTGCACTGGCCCTCGCGACCGGCGGCATGCAATGGCTGGCGGTGGCCTGCGGTGTGCAATATGCCGGGTTGCTCGCCGAACGCTGGTTTTTCTTCGCACAGGCGCGCCACCCGCAAAATCTTTATTATCAAGCCATCTCCTGACGCCTCCGGCTTGAACTTCATGAAGTGGTTGCTGTGCCTGCTGTTGGCGGTGCGTTGTGCCGCGGCTGCGGCCGATGTCGTTGTCACGGACGACCGCGGTGTCGCACTGCGGCTTGCCGCGCCCGCGCTGCGCATTGTTGCGCTGGCGCCTTCGATTACCGAGATGGTTTATGCGGCCGGCGCCGGTGCGCAACTGGCGGCGGTGCCGCGCTTCAGCGATTTTCCGCCGCAGGCGGCAGGG
>CAZVDN010000468.1:0-2475 GCA_964625665.1 uncultured Streptomyces sp.
AATACGACGTGCTGCGCATCGAGCCAGAGCAGCGCGGTCTGAAAATAAAGCTCCATCGCCGTTTCGCGGTGGCCGGCCTCGGCCTCGGTTTGCGCCATTTTTTCCAGACGGCGGGCGGCAAGGCCCATGTGTTTGGAAATCATGTCGTGATTGCGCACGCTGCGCGGAATGCGGCCGCGACCGTCGGACTGGAAATGGAAGACGTTGCCGGTTTCCTTGATCACCCAGTCGAAGACCCATTTCTGGCTGTCGCGTTGCAGATGTGGGCGGCCGGTCTTTTCGCGATTGGGGCTGGGCATGACAGAGTCTCCAAAGAATTGAATGCGGACCGGTGTTCCGGCGCGAGGTCGAAAGATACCTTGCGGGGTCGGAGGCTGCAACCGCGAAGCGCGGCGAATTATTGCAGCGGCATGCCGAGCGTGCGCACCACGCGTGTCCACTTTTCCGATTCGGCCTGGATGTAGGCGGTGAATTGCGCGGGCGTATTGCCGACGGTGTCCATGCCCTGTGTGAGGAACAGCGCTTTGACATCAGGAAGGTTCAGCAGCTTGACCATTTCGGCGTGCACGCGGTCGCTGATGGCCGGCGGCGTTTTTGCCGGCATCACCATGCCGTGCCATGAAGTCGTTTCGAAACCCGGCACGCCGCTTTCGGCCACCGTCGGCGTATCCGGCAGGGCGGCGGTGCGCTGGGCGCTGGTCACGGCAATGCCGCGCAGGCGCGCCGATTTCACATGCGGCAGCGCGGGCAGCAGGCTCGCCATCATCAGTTGCACCTGGCCGCCAAGCACATCGCTGAGGGCCTGCCCGGTGCCCTTGTATGGCACATGCACGATATCGACGCCGCCCATCGATTTGAACAACTCCATGCCGAGTTGGGTGGTGGTGCCGGCACCGCCTGACGCGTAGTTGAGGCTGCCGGGCTTCGCCCGCGCCAGCGCCAGCAGTTCAGCAGTGTTGCGCGCCGCCACGGCAGGATGGGCGACGATGACCTGCGGACCCGAAGTGGTCTGTGTGATCGCCTGAAAATCCTTCAGCGGATCGTAGGGCAGTTTCGCGAACAGCGCCGGTGCGACGGCAAGATTGCCCGACGAGCCGATCATCAGCGTGTAACCGTCAGGTGCCGAACGCGCAACGATTTCGCAACCGATCGCACCGCTCGCTCCACCGCGATTGTCGACCACCACCGTCTGGCCGAAGGCCTGACTCAGGCGTTGCGCCACGACGCGCGCAATGATGTCAGTCGGGCCGCCGGGCACGAAAGGCGCAACGAGGCGCACGGGTTTGTCGGGATAGGCGGCATGGGCCGGTGTCAACGCAGCCAATGTCGTCAATGCGGCAGCAGTCGCGACGCGATACGCAGTACGTTTCATCGGGGCCCCCTCCGTGATGCAACGATTGGTTCTGGCGCGCCGACACTATACCGCCAACCCGTGGCGAGGGGGGCTACAACAGCAGGATGATGAAGACGGCAGCAGCAATCAGGCTCAGTGCGCTGCGCACGGCATGCAGACGGCCCCAGCGTTCGAGGAGGGTGCGCGTTTCTGCCGAGGACAGATCGCGTCCGGCTTCCAGCAGGCGATGGTTGGTCGGCATGATGACAATGAAGGTGAAGGGCACGACGGCGCCGATGCACACCGCGCCGAGCATCCAGCCGAAAACGCCGGTCAGCCACCACACCGCAACGCCGCTGCAGAAGGCAACGATGGCAAGCGCGGCCTGCATATAAGTGGCGCGCTGATAACTCGGCGCCCAGACGGTCGCCGCGGTCCGCGTATCGCAGCCCATGCGCGCCGGATGTTCGATCAGATTGATATAGACGGCGGCGCCGGCAAACAGCGCGCAACTAAAGACGGCAAGGAATTGCACTGCAATAAGCATGTTATGGCCTGCTTTCTCCGCTCGACGTGGTTTGATGGCTGGATGAAGTTGGGGAGAATCGCGATTCGTTTAGGACAACCCGCCAGCAGGTGGCCACGGCGGCTGCGGCGGCAGTCCCGAAGCAGAGCCACAATCCGGTTTGAACGGCGAAGTAAATCGCATAGACAATGCCGCCGGCTGTGACCAGTTTTGCAACCAGGGCGCGATGCGAAGGCGCCAGCCACACGGATATTCCGACGATAAATAAGGCTGCCAGCGCAGTCGACAATGCCATGATGGCCATTTCAGTCGGCGCATACCAGCGCACTGTGCAGGTGCCGGAGATCATGGCCTCGGGCGGGCAGAAGCGTCGCGCGACGTCGAGCAGGCGGATGCCGATGGCGAAGGCGGCCACCCAGGCCAGCAGGATGGCCGGCGCAATCGCCATCCAGCGCAGGGTGGCGAGTTTCATGCGCCGCTGAGCAGACGGCCCCAGTTCTTCACCGGTGGCGCCATGCCGTCGTGGATCAGGCGCCAGATTTCCGAAATCGGATTGGTGACGACGGGAATGCCGAAATCCTCTTCGAGTACCGGCACGGCGGCGAGGCTGCGCCAG
>CAZVDN010000469.1:0-2473 GCA_964625665.1 uncultured Streptomyces sp.
GTTAGCATCGTACACCAGTGCCGCCGCGCCGTCGGCAAAACCGAAAGGAATTTTCATGGCCACCCGCAAAGCCCGCCTCCGCCACATTGCCATTTCGGTGGCCGATGTCGCCGCCGCGCAGAAATTTTTTGAAGACGCCTTCGGCATGACCAAGGCCGGCGACGCCGGCCGCGGCGTGTTCATGACTGACGGCACCATCAATGTCGCGCTGCTCGACTACAAGGGCGGGAAAATCCCTGACATGAACAATGACAAACCGCTGATCGGCACGATCCACTTCGGCATGTGGGTGGACGATCTCGCCGCAGCCGAGGCACAGGCCACCGTCGCCGGCGCCGTCTATCTGCGCGGGCGGCCGACTGAATCAACCAAAAGCAATTACGAAGTGAAATTCCGCGACCCGACCGGCATTGTGTTCGACCTGTCCGCCGGCGGCTGGAAAGGCGCCGTCAAGGAAGTCAAACCGGCCGACTGACGGCCGCCACGCTTGCTGGCGCAGCGCGGGGTTCCCTATAATCTGCGCCTCGCGCCGCCGACACGAAGCGGTGCCCATCCAACGAGGGGATCCCCATGACGACTTCAGTACTTACCGGTGCGGAAGGATTTGCGCCGTCCAGCGACAGCAGTCTGCGCGACCGTTTCACCACCTGGCTGCATCAGGGCTTTGCCCGCTCGATGGTGCCGGTTGCCTCCAGCGTCATCACCACCGATACCAACGGCCTCACCGCCGGCGAAGTGAAACTCGACACGCGCGACGGCCCGATCCCCGCTTACCGTGCAGTGCCCGAGAAAAACGGCAAGTACCCGGTCGTGCTGGTGGTGCAGGAAATTTTCGGCGTGCATGAACACATCAAGGACGTCTGCCGCCGCCTCGCCAAGCTCGGCTACTTTGCCATTGCGCCGGAACTCTATTTCCGCCAGGGCGATGTCACCAAGTTCACCGACAACACTGAAATCTTCGCCAAGGTCGTCAACCACGTGCCTGACAGCCAGGTCATGTCGGACCTCGACGCGGCCGTCGTGTTCGCTAACGCCAGCGGCAAGGGCGATACCTCGAAACTCGGCATCACCGGTTTCTGCTGGGGCGGCCGCATCACCTGGACCTACTGCGTGCACAACCCGAAAGTGCGCGCCGGTGTCGCCTGGTACGGCCGGCTCGTCGCGCCGTCGAAAGCGCCGCTGCAACCGGCCTATCCGGTTGAACTCGCCCCCGTGCTGAAAGTGCCGGTGCGCGGACTCTACGGCGGTCAGGACGCGAGCATTCCCGTCGACCACGTCGAGCAAATGCGCGCCGCCCTCAAAGCGGCCGGCAACACGACGAGCGAGATCATCATTTACCCCGACGCCCCGCACGCCTTCTACGCCGACTACCGTCCGAGCTACCGCAAGGACGCCGCCGACGACGGCTGGAAACAAATGCAGGACTGGTTCAAGAAATACGGCGTGGCGTAATCGTCACCATGCAACAACGGCAGCGCGAATTTCACTCATGAAACGCGTTGCCGTTTTTTTTGTGCTCGGCACGACCGCACTGCCGGGCACCGACGCCGCAGCGCAAAACTGGCCGCAACGCCCGCTGCAGTTCGTCGTCGCCACCGCACCGAGCGGCGGCACGGACGCCGTCGGTCGCTTGATCGGTCAAAAACTGGCCGAAGCGCTCGCGCAAAACGTGGTCGTCGACAACCGCCCCGGCGCGAGCGGCAGCATCGGCAGTGCACTGGTCGCCAAAGCCGCGCCTGACGGCCACACCCTGCTGGTCGCCAACGTCGGCCATATTGCAATGAATCCGGCCATCGCGCGCGTGCCCTTCGACACGCTGCGCGATTTCACACCGGTGACGCTGCTCGCCTCAGGCCCGCTGATCCTGATCACCCACCCGTCGGTGCCCGCGAAAAACGTGCGCGAACTCGTCGCCCTCGCCAAAACCAAACCGGGCAGGCTCAACTACTCGACCGGCGGCAGCGGCACGACATCGCACTTCGGCATGGAATTGTTCAAGTCCGTCACCGCAACCGACATCGTGCACATCCCGTTCAAGGGCATCGCACCGGCAACCGTGAGCCTGATCGCCGGCGAAGTCGATGTCATGATGAACACCACGCCGCCCGCGCTGCCGCAGGTGCGCGCCGGGCGCCTGCGCGCGATTGCAATGGCAAGCCTGAAGCGAACCACTGTCGCGCCCGACGTGCCAACACTCGCTGAATCGGGATTGCCCGGCTTCGAGGCCGGCGTCTGGTACGGCATCATGGGGCCGGCCGGATTGTCACCGGAGATCGTCACGCGCCTGCATCAGGAACTCGCGCGCATCGTGCGCCTGCCCGAAGTGCGCGAACGCCTCGCCATCGAAGGCGTCGAACCGGTCGGCAATACGCCGGCGGAATTTGCGGTTTATCTCAAAACCGAAATGGCGAAATACGCGGGAATTGCACGCAAAGCTCAGATCCGCCCCGAGTAAGCCGGCGCCTACTCGGTT
>CAZVDN010000470.1:0-2469 GCA_964625665.1 uncultured Streptomyces sp.
ATCGCGCCGCTCGGCGCTCGATGTCCTGAACGCCTTCAAGCGCCAGGCATTGCACGCCGAGCGTTTATCGCTGCAACATCCGGACAGCGGAGAAGCCGTGAGCTGGCAGATCGATCCGCCGCGGGATTTCGCCGAGCTGCTGGCAACACTCCGAGCCTCCGTATGAGCCTGCCGCACGACTGGATAGACCCGCAGTGGCCGGCACCGGCACGCGTGCGCAGCCTGATCACCACGCGCAACGGCGGCAGCAGCACCGGTGCCTTCGCCAGTTTCAATCTCGGCCTGCGCTGCGATGACGATCCGCAGGCCGTCACGGCCAACCGTGCTGCACTTGCCCGCCATCTGCCGCAGCCGCCGCGCTGGCTGCATCAGGTGCATGGCCCCAAGGTGGTCGACGCCGACCAACTGCATGGCGAGGTCGATGCCGATGCCAGCGTGGCCCGCAACGCGGGCACCGTTTGCGCCATCATGATTGCCGACTGCATGCCCGTTTTGTTGTGCGACGAAGGCGGCGCGGTGGTCGGCGCGGCACACGCCGGCTGGCGCGGCCTGAGTTCCGGCGTCATCGAAAACACCGTGTGCGCAATGAAGGTCGACCCGGCCCGGCTGCTCGCCTATCTGGGCCCCGCCATCGGGCCCGCGGCCTTTGAAGTCGGCGACGATGTGCGTGATGCGTTTATGGCGCATGACCGCGCCGCCGCGGTCGCATTCAAACCGCACGGCAGCGGCAAATGGCTGGCCGATTTGTTCACACTGGGCCGTCAACGCCTGGCCGCCTGCGGCGTGACGCGCGTCTTCGGCGGCACCGTTTGCACTGTCGGCGATCCGCAGCGCTTTTACTCCTACCGGCGCGACAAAGTCACCGGTCGCATGGCGGCGCTGATCTGGCTGGCGGACGAAACATCTGCGGCGACGCCGCGTCCTTTATAATCCCACTCTTTTCCCGGGAATCCGCGCATGTCGGTTTTGTTCTGGATCATTGCGGCAAGCGCAATCGGCGGGTTGCTGAGCGTAGCGATTGCCGCGCTGTTCGCATTGAATGCGCGCGCCTCGCAGATTCCGGTGCTGATCAGTTTTGCGGTCGGCGCCCTGCTGGCCGCCGTTTTCCTCGATATCCTGCCGCATGCGTTCAGCTCGGCCGCCGATGCACGCCCGATTGCCGCCACCATTCTCTTCGGCATCCTGTTTTTCTTCGTGCTCGAAAAACTGGTGCTGTGGCGGCATTGCCATGAAACCGAATGCGTCGCACACGATGCCCAACCGCCGCAGCACGATCACGGCCGCAGCGGCATGATGATCATCGTCGGCGATACCGTGCACAATTTTGTCGACGGCGTAGTGATTGCCGCAGCCTTCGTCGCCGACATCGAGGTCGGCGTGGTCACCGCCATCGCCATCATCGCCCACGAAATTCCGCAGGAAGTCGGCAACTTCCTTGTCCTGCTGCATTCGGGCTACAGCCGCGCACGCGCGCTCGCCCTCAATGCATTGTCGAGCCTCGCCATGCTGGCCGGCGGCGTGCTGGCCTATTACTCCCTGCAGCAAATGAACCAGATCATTCCGCTGCTGCTGGCCTTTGCGGCCGCCAGCATGATTTACGTAGCCGTTGCGGATCTCATTCCGGGACTGCACCGCCGTCCTGAAATCGCCGCCGGCGCGCAACAAATTCTGCTGATCGCCGCCGGCGTCGCCACGGTCTGGGGCGTCGGCGAACTGCTGCACTGAGGGCGGCGCACCGCCCATCAACATGCCGGCCTCCGACGACCACACACGGCAGGCATTCGACAGGCTGAACGAGGCGGGCCTGCAGTTCGTCAATGCACTGATGTCGAACGGCACCGCGCACCTGCACACGGAAAGCAGCGCAATTTTTTCCGCCATGCTGACCGCCATCCGCGAAGATCCTGCGCGCTGGGAGGCCATGCAGCAGCGCTACTACGCCGGACAACTCGCCCTCTGGCAGCAACTCGCGCAGGGCGAAACTGCACCGCCGGCGCCGGCAGCAGAAGGCGATCGTCGTTTCCGCGCTGCGGAATGGCATACGCTGCCCTACTTTGATTTTCTGCACAAAAACTATCTGCTGAACGCGAGGTTGATGCAGGAAATGGCGGCGGCCCTGCCGCTCGATGGGCCGGCGAAAAAGCGCCTTGATTTTTTCACCCGCCAGATTGTCGATGCCGCCGCCCCGGCCAATTTCGCCGCGACCAATCCGGAAGTGCTGAAACTCGCCGCCGAAACCAACGGCGAAAGCCTGCGCCTCGGCATGGAACTGCTCGGCGAAGACCTGCGCAAGCTCCGCGTTCCGGCTCATGCGCCCGCCCCCGCGCCGCGCCCGCGCAGCCGTGCCGACACGTCCTCGAGGAACCGCGCGTCGGGGAGCGCATAGGGCCTGAACTTCTCGAGGAGCCCGGACTCCTCGTCGGAGAGCAGTGCGCGGTGGAAGCCGAGGCGGCTCGCGGCTGGGCCGTC
>CAZVDN010000471.1:0-2431 GCA_964625665.1 uncultured Streptomyces sp.
CCGCTTCGAGCAGAACGCCCAGCGCGGCGGCGCTGCCGGCGAGGTCGCCGTCGCAGAGCAGCACCAGCTCCGGCTCGGTCAGCAGCGCAGCCCGCGCGCCCAAAGTCGCCGCCCCACCCTTGCCGATCAGCTTGCCGAGGGCGCGAATCTCATCGGCCTCGTTTTTGAAATTCATCGTCAGATAAGGACGATCCCATTCCCCAAGCACGCCAAGGCGGATGAAGTCGGCCTTCTGGCGCGCGATCTGCACCGCGGCGTAGGCGCGCGATTTCTGCTGCACCTCGGCCACACCGAGGCCCTTGCCGAATTCTTTTTCGATCTGGATTTCGATCGGCATGCCGTGGCAATCCCAGCCCGGCACATAGGGCGCATCGAAACCGGAGAGCGATTTCGATTTGACGATGATGTCTTTGAGGATCTTGTTGACCGCGTGGCCGATGTGAATGTCGCCGTTGGCATAGGGCGGACCGTCGTGCAGGATGAATTTCGGCCGGCCCTTGGATGCCGCGCGGATGCGCTCATAGAGCTTCCTCTCCTGCCATGCTTTCAGCATCAGCGGTTCGCGCTTGGCCAGATCGCCGCGCATTGGAAACGGCGTGTCGGGCAGGTTCAGGGTTTTTTTGTAATCAGCCATTGCGGGTCTTGCGGTCGGTGGAATCGGATTTTCGGGCGCGCACAGTGAAATAGCGCTTTGCATTTTCGACGTCGAGCGCGATCTGGCGCTTCAGCGTTTCGACATCGGCGTATTTTTCTTCGTCGCGGAATTTGTGCAGGAAGTCGACCTTGATGTGCCTGCCGTAGATGTCGCGGTTGAAATCGAACAGATGCACTTCCAGACAGGGCCGCGCATCATGTGTCACCGTCGGCCGCACGCCGAGGCTGGCCACGCCGGGCAGCACTGCATCGCCGTCCCCGCCTTCAAGCCCGCTCACTTCGACGGCAAAAATGCCGGACACCGGCGGGCGGTTGTGTTTCATCAGAACGTTGGCGGTCGGACAATCGAGTTTGCGGCCGAAACCGTTGCCGTGCACGATGCGGCCGCTGATCGAATACGGGCGGCCGAGCAGCGTTTGCGCGCCTTCCATATCGCCGGCCGCCAGCCGTTCGCGCACTGCCGTGCTTGAAACACGCACGCCGCCGACCATCACGCTGGTCATCGCATGCACTTCAAATCCGCAGCGTGCTTCGGCCGCTTTAAGCATGGCGAAGTCGCCGGCGCGCCGCGCGCCGAAGCGGAAGTCGTCGCCGACCTGGATCCAGCGCGCGCCAAGGCCGCGTTGCAACAGCCGTTCGATGAAATCTTCCGGCGCGGTCTTGGCAAAATCGAAATTGAAGCGGCAAATATGCACACGCTCGACGCCGGCCCGTTCCAGGAGTTCGAGTTTTTCCCGCAGCGAGGTCAGGCGGGTCGGCGCCTGGTCGGGGGCGAAAAATTCGCGTGGATGCGGTTCGAAGGTCATCACGCAGGACGCCAGACCGCGTTCACGCGCAGCCGTGCTCAGGCGCGACAACATCGCCTGATGGCCGAGGTGGACGCCGTCGAAGTTGCCGATGGTCAACGCCACGGGGGCGTCGGCAACCAGTGGAATGGTGCGTGAAATACGCATACAGGCCAAGCTAAAAGCTTGAATTGTAGCGTGTTTTGA
This sequence comes from uncultured Streptomyces sp., assembly GCA_964625665.1. Lineage (GTDB taxonomy): Bacteria > Pseudomonadota > Gammaproteobacteria > Burkholderiales > SG8-41 > PALSA-1004. The sequence continues at coordinate 1,647 of CAZVDN010000471.1, forward strand.
GAGTATGGGTCTAGGCGCTTGCGGCCTGCGCGGCGGCTGTCGAATCGACCGCCACGGTCACCGCATCGACGCGTGCAAATGCCGCGCCCAACAAAACAATCGCCGGCCCGCCGCCGAGTCGTTGCGCGGCCTGCGGCAATTCAGCCAGCGTGGTGCGCAAATGCACGGCGCCCGGCAATGACGCGTTTTCAACCATGCATACTGCGGTGTCGCCCGCCATGCCCGCAGCGATCAGGTTGGCGGCAAGCGTTTCGGCCTGCCCTGCCGCCATGTAAATGGCTGAGCTGTCCGCATTGCACACCGTGCGCAGCCATTCGCTCGGATTCTTGCCTTCGCCGATGCGCGGCGTGACCAGCGCCACGTGGCGGCTAACGCCGCGCTGGGTAAAGGAAATCTTCAGCTCCGCACAGGCCGCGAGTGCCGCGGTGATGCCCGGCACGACTTCCACCGCGATACCGGCTTCCTGCAGGGCATCGATTTCCTCCTGCGCGCGGCCGAACAGCATCGGGTCGCCGCCCTTCAGTCTCACCACCACTGCATGGCGCTGCGCGGCATCGATCAGTCGCTTGTTGATGAAACGCTGCGCGGTCGAATGCCGGCCGCAGCGTTTGCCGACCGCGATTTTTTCGGCGCGTGCGGCGAGTGCCACGGTATCCGGATGCACCAGCGCATCAAAAAATACGACGTCTGCACGCTCGAGCAAGCGCGCGGCGCGCAGCGTCAGCAGATCGGGCGCACCGGGCCCGGCACCGACGAGATAGACCGTGCCCGTCACAACATTCACT
>CAZVDN010000472.1:0-2394 GCA_964625665.1 uncultured Streptomyces sp.
ATCATTGTTGACGGCCCCGCTCCTGTCGGACCACATCTTTCTGCTCCAAAGCATTTTTCTTCAAGTAAGGTTTAACCATGTTATCCGGCATCAAAGTCATCGAGATCGGCCAGGTCCTGTCGGCGCCCTATGCGGGCGCGGTGTTTTCGGATTTCGGCGCGGAAGTCATCAAGATTGAAAAACCCGGCGGCGGCGACGACGCGCGGCAGATGGGCCACCCGTTCCGCGACGGCGCCTCGATGGAATTTCAGGACGTCAACCGCGGCAAACGTTCGGTCGTCATCGATCTGAAAAGCGAGGCCGGGCGCACGCAGTTGTTCGCGCTGCTCGAACACGCCGACATTCTGATCCACAACCTGAAGCCCGGCGTGCCGGCCAAGCTCGGCATCGACGGCGCCGCGCTGACCGCGCGCTTTCCGCGTCTGGTCTATTGCGAAATGTCTTCCTTCGGCCACCGCGGCCCGCGCCAGTTTCAGCCGGGCTACGAATCGCTGCTGCAGGCCTTCAGCGGGCTCATCAACATGACCGGCGAGCGCGACGGCGCGCCCTCGCGCATGGGCGCCTCGCTGGTCGATCAGGGCACCTCGATGTGGACGGTGATCGGCGCGCTGGTCGCACTGCACCGCCGTTCGCAGACCGGCCGCGGCGGCGTGATCAACACCTCACTGTTCGAAACCGCGTTGTTCTGGGGTTCGCACCACATTCATGCGCAGGTCAATGAAGGCCGCCCGTCGCGGCGCTACGGCACCGGCCACCCCAACCTCGTGCCCTATCAGGCCTTCCCCACCGCGGACGGCCTGCTGATGATCGCCGTCGGCAACGACCGCCTGTTCCGCAAACTCACGGCCGCCATGGGCAAACCCGAATGGGCGGACGACCCCCGCTTCGCCACCAATCCGCAACGGCTCACCAACCGCGACACGCTGGTCGCGCTGGTCAGCGAAGCGCTCGCTACGCAGCCGCGCGCAGAATGGGTGCGCCGTTTTGAAAGCGTCGGCGTGCCCGCCGCGCCCGTCAATTCGATCGGCGACGTCATCAACGAAGAACAATTCAAGGCGATCGACATCCTGCGCCCGCTCGACAACGCGGATTACAAACTGATGGGCCTGCCGGTTTCGTTCGACGGCGTGCGTCCGCCGGCGGCCGGCCGCGCACCGAAACTCGGCGAACATACCGAGGCCTATCTCGGCGGAACGGCCGACACAAAAAAAACGGCGAAATCCTGACGGAGTGGCCGCGCACTCGCACGCCAGCGCCATGCTTCAAGTGGCCGGATTCACCCCGGCCTTTTCAACTCCACCCCAAACTCATCCTTCAGTATCCCCGCAATCTGCTCATAGCAAACCCCGGCGCGCTGCACGCGCAGGGTGCTGAAGTCGATCATCGTGCTCGAGAGCCCCTGCGGGTTATGGTAGTGGCACAGGCCGTAATCGATTTCGACATCGGCAATTGCGCGCAGCTCGGGCTCGATGTCCTCCAGCCGGAACTTGGTGCCGGTCAGCGAGACATTGGCCGATGAACCCACACAGATCACGCCATTGGCCACCGCAAGGTCGGCCAGCGCGTTGCGCAGCTCGCCGGCATTGAGCAGGATGTTGAGCGTGTCGCCCTTCACCGCATGACGATGCACGAAGGGGTCGAGGTCAGCGAGCAGCGGATGGTCCTTGCGATACGGCGCGATCACCGCCAGCGGCAGGTCGTGGTGTTGCGTGATCCGGCGCACCATGGCACGCGCGCGCTCGTCCAGGATATGCAGCGCCTCGTGCAGCGCGTGGTTGCCGAGAAACCCGGTCGGCTTGTCCGAACTGCGCCGCTTGGCGGCGTAAATGCGGCGCACGGCCCCGGCGCTGCGCGCCAGCACCGCGTAGGCGATGTCGAGATGGATGATGGCGACGCCGCCGTCGCGCAAGCATTCGTAAACACGCTGCGCATCAGCAGCGATGTTCTGCCCTTTGATTTTGACGGCCATAGACCTGATTCTAACGGCGGCGCGGACAGGGAATTCCGTAGGAGATATTTATGCAGCCCACTAAGCCACGAGGGTGTTTTGATACAGCATTTGCGGACGCCGGCGGGCTAATCCGTGATTTTCGCGAGGTCAGCACGGAATTTCGCGGGATCGGCCAACTGACTCACCGCGGCCAGCGATTGCTCGCGCACCGACATCCACAACGTCGGGTCTTCGTGCAGGCGCACGCACGCCTCACCAAAATGCCCGGCGTCTTGCCAATCGGCGGGAACCAGTTCACCGCGCGTCCAGCCGAGCTGCTCCTGAATCATCCGCGTGGTCACCATCGGCAAACCCAGCGCCGCCAGCGTCATGGCCTTCAACGGCACGCCGGCGTTGAAGCGGGTCGGCACGATGTGTACCCGCGCGCGGTCCGCACAATCGAA
>CAZVDN010000473.1:0-2387 GCA_964625665.1 uncultured Streptomyces sp.
CTTGCTTTCGACGCGTGCGATCTCCTTTATGCCTTTGCCGCTCCAGCGCAGCTTCAGGCCGAGTTCGCTCGCCGCCGCATTGACGAAATCGCGCACGCTGTATTGTTCACCGCTGGCAACGACGTAGTCATCGGGCTTACCCTGCTGCAGGATAAGCCAAGCCGCTTCCATGTAGTCGCGCGCATGTCCCCAGTCGCGCCGCGCGTCTAGATTGCCAAGATACATGCAGTCCTGCAGGCCGAGTTTGATGCGGGCCAGCGCGCGGGTGATCTTGCGCGTGACGAAGGTTTCGCCGCGCACCGGGCTTTCGTGGTTGAAGAGGATGCCGTTACACGCGAACATGCCGTAGGCTTCGCGGTAGTTCACAGTGATCCAGTAGGCATAGAGCTTTGCCGCGGCATAAGGCGACCGCGGATAAAACGGCGTGGTTTCGCGCTGCGGGATTTCCTGCACCTTGCCGAAAAGCTCGGAGGTGGAGGCCTGATAAAACCGCGTCTTGCCGGCAAGACCGAGAATGCGCATCGATTCGAGGATGCGCAACGGGCCCAATGCATCCGAATTGGCGGTGTATTCCGGTTCCTCAAACGACACGGCCACGTGGCTTTGCGCGGCAAGATTGTAGATTTCGCGCGGCTGCACCTGCTGGATCACGCGCGTCAAGGCCGACGAGTCGGTCATGTCGCCGTAATGCAGGATGAAACGCCGTTTGGAAACGTGCGGATCCTGATAGAGGTGGTCGATGCGGTCGGTGTTGAGCAGCGAGGCGCGGCGCTTGATGCCGTGCACCTCATAGCCCTTGCCGAGCAGAAATTCGGCCAGATAGGCGCCGTCCTGGCCGGTAATGCCGGTGATCAATGCGACTTTCTTCATGGGCTCGCGGTCACGGGAAGGATCAATTGATTATACTTGGATTGTCGTTTTGCCGATGGCCGGCAAATACCAACCGGCGGATGCATTTTGAGCACACTGCGCTGCAAATTTGTTGACGGGGCCTCATGCTGATACCGGTCATTCTGTCCGGCGGCGTCGGCGCGCGATTGTGGCCGGTGTCCCGCGAAGCCTATCCGAAACCGTTCATCAGGCTGGCTGATGGCCAAAGCCTGTTGCAGAAATCGATGCTGCGCGCCGCCGCAGTGGCGGCCGGTGCCCCCGTGGTCACGGTGACCAATCGCGAGTACGTTTACGCAACACGCGATGAATATCGTTCGATCGGTGCCGAGGAACGCAATGTTTTTCTGCTGGAGCCGGCCGCGCGCAATACGGCGCCGGCAATCGCCATGGCCGCTGTTCATGTGCAGGCGCAATTCGGTGCCGATGCAGTGATGCTGGTATTGCCCGCCGATCATGTTGTCGAACCGCAGGCGGCTTTTGCGGCGGCCGTTGAGTCGGCACGCGCGCTTGCCGAACGCGGGCGGCTGGTGGTCTTCGGCGTCAAGCCGAGCAGGGCCGAAACCGGTTACGGTTATATCGAATGTGGTGCGGTGATCAGCGACGGCACCTTCGAGGTTGCGCGCTTCGTGGAAAAGCCGCCGCGCGAACAGGCCGAGCAATATGTTTCTGCGGGCGGTTTTCTGTGGAACGCCGGCATGTTCTGCTTTACGGCCGGCACGATTCTGCAAAATCTGGCGCAGCATGCGCCGCAACTTAAAAAAGCGTCAGAGGAATGCTGGCGGGCCACGCCGCCGCGCGCCGGTGATGCGATCAGCATTGACGCAACATCGTTTGCCGTACTGCCCGAAATTTCGATTGATTATGCCGTCATGGAAAAAGCCACGGGCATCGCCGTGGTGCGCACCGGATTCGAATGGAACGACATCGGTTCCTGGAACGCTGTCAGCGATCTCGTGGTTGCGGATGCCGACGGCAACCGCACGGTCGGCGATGCGGTCATGGTGGAAAGCTCGGGCTGCTATGTGCAAAGCGCAGACCGCACGGTGGCCGGCGTCGGCATTCATGACCTGCTGGTGATCGATACGCCGGACGCGCTGCTGATTGCCGACCGCAATGAGGCGCAGAAGGTGCGCACGGTGGTTGACCGGTTAAAAAAATCCGACAGCACGGTGCACAAGATCCACCGCACCGTCGTGCGTCCCTGGGGCACTTACACGACGCTGGAGCAGGGGCCCGGATTCAAGATCAAGCGCATTGTCGTCAATCCGGGGGCTGCATTGAGCCTGCAGATGCATCGTCATCGCAGCGAGCACTGGGTGGTTGTCGGCGGCGCAGCGCAGGTCGTCAACGGCGAGCGCGAATTCGTGGTGCGCGCCAACGAGTCGACCTTTATTCCAGCCGGCAATCGGCACCGCCTTTCAAACCGCGAAAGCGAACCGCTGATCATCATCGAGGTGCAGACCGGCGCTTATGTCGAAGAGGACGATATCGTTCGT
>CAZVDN010000474.1:0-2379 GCA_964625665.1 uncultured Streptomyces sp.
GGCCGCATCGACATGGCCTCGTCAAAGAAAGTCGTGCATGCCGCGCTCGATGCCGGCATTACCTTCTTCGACACCTCCGACATGTACGGCGACGACTACGGCGTGCCGTCCGGCTCCGAGATCTGCCTCGGCCAGACACTGGGCGCCGAACGCAAAAAAATCGTCCTTGCCACCAAGTTCGGCAACGAGCGCAAGGTCTACGACGCCAACACCAAGGGCGGCTCGTCGCGGCGCGTCATCATGATCGCCGTCGAAGCCAGTCTCAAACGCCTCAACACCGATTACATCGACCTCTATCAGGCGCACAAGCCCGATCCGAAAACGCCGATCGAGGAAACCATGCGCGCACTCGACGACCTCGTCAAACAGGGCAAGGTGCGCCACATCGGCTGCTCGAACTATCCAGCGTGGCGAGTCGTCGATGCCCAATGGACGGCGAAGCACCACGGCCTCACGCCCTTCATCAGTTGCCAGGAGGAATACAGCGCGCTGGCGCGCCGTGTCGAACGCGAAATGGTTCCCGCCATGCAGGCACACGGTATCGGCATGCTGCCCTATCTGCCGCTGGCGGCCGGACTGCTCACCGGCAAATACAAACGCAATGTGCCGCTGCCGCCGGATGCGCGGCTCGCGCCCGGCAAACGCTGGACGGCGAAGTTCGTCACCGAACAGAACTGGACGCTGCTCGAAGCGCTCGACGCTTTCTGCGCCGCACGCAACATCACCCTGCTGCAACTCGCCTTCGGCTGGCTGCTCGCCAAACCGACGGTCGCCAGCGTGATCGCCGGTGCCACGCGCCCCGAACAGATCGCCAGCAACGTGCACGCCGGCACGACGTGGACACCGTCCGCCGAAGACGTTGCCGAGATTGACCGGATTACTGCGGCGGCCTGAGCCTGCGGTCGCCGACCCCCAACATGATCAGCACGTCACTCGGGCGAAAGCGGTTAACCGAGAACGCGATGCACATACTCGATGATCTTCTCGATCGCCGAAATCGCCTGCGGTGAGGTCGGATCAGTAGTGATGAAGGCTTCGCCGACACCCTTGAACAACTGCAGCTCGACCTGCCCGCCGCGTGCGCGGTAGTCCTTGATGAATTTGTCCCTGAGCGGCGCCGGGTGGGCAACGTCGGCGGTGCCCTGCAGCACGATCACCGGCGGCATTTCGATGGTTTCGCCGCGCGCGGCCATGCGCGCCGGATTGGCCGATTCCATTTCATTGGTGTTCGGCCAGTATTTGTCATGGCAGCTGACCCAGTTTTCGGCCTGCTTGCGCAAGCCCGCGTCCTTGGTCGGCAGTAGTTCCCGCGCGTATTCGTAACGGCCGAGCGGGTCGATCACCGGCCAGCAGAGGATTGCGCATTGCACCGAGGCATCGAAGCGCGCGCCGGGCAAGGGGATTGCGTTGTAGATGCCGTCGCGCGGCCGCATCGCGGTCAACATCGCCTGATGGCCGCCGCTCGAAACACCGAGGATGCCTACGCGCGTGGGGTCGATCTTGAAGTCATCCGCATGCTGCTTGAACGAGCGCACGGCGAAATTGATGTCCTGCAGCGAAGCCGGATAACCGGCGTCGGGCGGCATGCGGAAATCGAGCGAGGCGACGACCACGCCGGACTTGGCCAGCGGCGCGTCGGTGCCTTCGTCGCTGGTGCGGTCCTTGTTGCACCAGGCACCGCCGTGGAGGTCGATGACCAGCGGGAACGGGCCTTCGCCTTTGGGCACATAGACGCGTGCCTGATAACCCTTGTTGCCGTGACGGATGTATTCGACGTCGCGCACGTCGATTTCGTGGCGCGTCAGTGGTGCGATAGCCATGCGGTTCTCCCCCGGAAATTCGAGCGGAGAGTATAGAACGGCGGTGCCGCGCTGTCTTGCGCCGGCACGCGGGCGATGCGCTTGCTTGGATTGCTGCGTTTTCCGGAACTAGGCGGCTTTGCGCAGCGGTTCGAGATGCACCAGCACGCTGTTGCCGAACATCGAACCGCCGAACTGGAAAGCCAGTTCGTAGGCGTGTTCCCTGTTGACCATTTCGACCAGCGCAAACGGCGCCGGATTGCGATGCACGCGCACCGATTTCACCGGACCGAACCGCGCCGACGCCAGCGTGACGGCACGCGCGACATAGTAGTCGTGGGCATTGAGATCGGCCTGCAGCATGGTGAAATCCTTCGGTCCTTTGGTAATGCTCACCCTGTTAACGGCCGCCGGCGGCCCGAACTTGAGCCCCCCCGCGCGTACGCAGCCGGCGGGGGTTTCCGTTATGATGCGGACATCCCTGAAAACACAAAGGAATCCGCCGCAATGAGCATCATCGCCCCGTGGTACCAGCTTGGTTACGTCATCCCCCACATGTACACCGACCTCGACGCTTATA
>CAZVDN010000475.1:0-1555 GCA_964625665.1 uncultured Streptomyces sp.
GGTGGCCACGGCCGGTGCACTCAAGGCCAAAGTGCCGCTCGGCACCGTGACGCGCGATTTCCTCAATGTGGCGATGGACCAGGGCATGGAGAACACCGACTTCTCGCATCTCTATCCGCGCTTTGATGAAATCGTCGCCGCGCTGGCGAGCAGCAAAAAATAATGCGGCACGCTGCGCTGAAGGCGGTCGCCGCGCTGCTGCTTCTGGCCGCCGGCCTCGCCTGCGCGCAGCCCTATCCCTACAAACCGATCCGCATCATCGTGCCCTACCCGCCGGGTTCGGGCACTGAATTCACCGCGCGCGAAGTCGCGCAGCTCTTTACCAAGGCACTCGGCCAGCAGGTTGTGATCGACACGCGCCCGGGTGCCGGCGCCACGCTCGGCCATGCGCTCGCCGCCAAAGCCGCGCCCGATGGCTATACGCTGCTGCTCGCCACCGCCGGCGGTCTTTCAACCGGCCCGGCGCTGGTCGGCAACAAAATCCCCTATGACCCGCTGAAAGACTTTGCGCCGATCGGGCTCGCTACCTATGTGCCCTATGCGCTCGCCGTGACGTCGGGCCTGCCGGCACGCAACGTGAAAGAACTCGTCGATCTGGCGAAGGCCTCGCCCGGCAAACTCAATGTCGCCTCACCCGGCGTCGGCACGCCCAATCATCTCGGCGCCGCGCAACTGATGACCATGACCGGCATCGAGCTCGTGCACGTGCCGTACAAAGGCAGCACGCTGGCGCTCACCGATGTCATCGCCGGCAATGTGCAATTGATCGTTACCGGCCTCCTGCAACTGCTGCCCTATCATCAGGCCGGCAAGCTGCGCATCCTCGGCGTCGGCCACATGCAGCGCGTCAAAGCCTATCCGGATATCCCGGCGATCAATGAATCGATTCCCGGTTACTACAACACCGGCTGGTGGGGCATCGCCGGCCCTGCCGCGCTGCCCAAACCCATCATCGATAAATTGAGTGCCATCATGATCGCCGGCCTCGCCCAGCCCGAAGTCGCGCAGCGTTTCGAGCGCAACGGCCTTGAAGTCGCCAGTTCGACGCCGCAGGGCCTGCACAATTTGATCGACAGCGACCTCAAACTCTGGCGCCGCATCATCCGCGAAGCCAAAATCAGCGTCGACGTGCTGCCCTGACGCAACCGGATCGCCGCCGCGTTACTGCGGCTCGATCCTGTTGTCCTTGATCACCTTCGCCCAGCGCGCGATGTCGCTCTTGATGCTTGCCGCAAACTGCGCCGGCGTGCCCGCCACCGCTTCGACGCCATCCTGCTCGAAGCGCTTGGCAATGTCCGGCGCGCGCGCGGCCTTGGCGATCTGTTCGCTCAGCAACTGGATGATGGCCGGCGGCGTGGCCGACGGTGCAAGCAGCCCCCACCAGCTCGAGAACTCATACCCTGCGACCGTCTCGCCGATCGCCGGCAGATCGGGCAGTGTCGCCGAACGTTTGTCACTCGTGATGCCCAGCGCGCGCAGCTTGTTGGATTGAATATGCGGCATCGCCGGCTGCACGCCGATGAAACTCAGATCAGCCTCGCCGCCCACCGTGGCG
>CAZVDN010000475.1:1565-2370 GCA_964625665.1 uncultured Streptomyces sp.
AGCGCCGCCCCGCCGCCTTTGTAAGGCACGTGCAGCATGTCGGTCTTGGTCAGGTTCTTGAAGAGTTCGGCCGCCACATGCAGGTTGGTGCCGACACCCGCCGATGAATAATTGAATTTGCCCGGCTGCTTCTTCAGCAGCGCCACGAATTCCGGCACTGTCTTCACCGGCACCGACGGATGCACCACCAGCACGAAGGGCGACGTCGCCAGCAGCGACACCGGCGCGAAGTCCTTGATCGTGTCGAAAGGCATTTTCTTGTAGAGGCTGGGGTTCACCACAAACGGCAGCGTGTTGAGCAACAGCGTGTGCCCGTCCGGCGCCGCGCGCGCAGCGATCTCCGAGCCGATATTGCCCGACGCCCCGGGCCGGTAATCGATGACGAACTGCTGCCCCAGCGACTGGCTCAGGCGGTCGAACACCATGCGCCCGAGCGCATCCATGCTGCCGCCGGGCGGATACGGGAGGATGATGCGGACGACATGATTGGGGTAAGTTTGCGCATATAAAAAAGGCGGATACAAAAGAAAAAAGCCAACAATTGCCTTCCTTAATACTTTGGCCCACATAACACCCTCCTGCCATTGCACTCGAATCGGTTAAAACTTCCGTTTTGGTCTGAGCTGTTGCTCTTCACTTACTGCTTTTCTTAGCATCCAACTTCGCCTTCAAATCCGCAAACGGATTGAAGGTCGAGGCCGGCACGGCGTTTCCGCTGTCCGTGCGCCCGAGCGAATCCTTGAGTTTGGAGTGTTCGTGCTCATGGCAGTAGGTGCAGAGCAGTTCCCAGTTGCTGCCATCGGGC
>CAZVDN010000476.1:0-2365 GCA_964625665.1 uncultured Streptomyces sp.
GACGCCCGATGAGGCGTAAGTGATCTGGCCCGGCTTGGTCTGCGCCAGTGCGATCAGTTCGCGCACGGATTTCGCCGGCAGCGACGGATGGGCGACCAGCACATGCGGCTGCGTGCCGAGCAGCGATACCGCATAGAGATCGCGCAGCGCATCGTAGGGCAGTCTGGGCACCAGCGTGGCATTGACGGCGTAGGCGAGATTGGCGAACACCAGCGTGTGGCCGTCGGCCTGCGCCTTGGCGGCGAGATCGACACCGATCACCGAGCCGGCGCCCGGCCGGTTATCGACGACGATGGATTGGCCGAGGCGTTCGCCGAGCGAACCCGATACGGCGCGTGCGACGATATCGACACCGCCGCCGGCAGGGTAGGGCACGATCAGGCGGATCGGGCGTTCGGGCCAGGTGCGCGATTGTGTTTGCGCTTGCGCCGGCCATGCACTGCAGGCCAGTGCGGCCAGCGCAATCCATCCGGCAAGGCTTCCCGCGCGCATCGTGTTCGGCAAGCCGTGCTGTCGTGTCAGAAAAAATTTCATGCGTCATAGTATAGTGCGTTCAGTGCTGCACCGGCGGCGCGGCCGTGGAATGATTCAGCCGCCGCCATGATTGAAACCCACTTCGCAAGGACAGTCACCATGTCGGACCCTTTGTATCTGCTCAGCGTCGAAGACGGCGTTGCCCTCGTCACGCTCAACCGCCCGCAGGCGATGAATTCGATCAATCGCGATCTGCGTTTGCAGTTGCTCGAACTGTTTCCCGCGCTCGATCTGCGCGATGACGTCAACGTGATCGTCTTGACCGGCGCGGGCGACAAGGCCTTCTGCACCGGCGCCGATCTGAAAGAGCGCTCGGCGCGCACCACGGCTGACATGGTGCACGACCGCCACTACGTGATTCCGAAATTCACGGTGGCGGTGGCCAGCGTCAGCAAGCCGGTGATCGCGGCGGTCAAGGGCTATTGCATGGGCGGCGGCTTTGAGTTGGTGCTCCAGTGCGATATCTCGATTGTTGCCGACAACGCAATCTTCAGCCTGCCCGAAGTCACACACGGGTTTTTCCCCGGCGGCGGTGCCTGCCAGCGCCTGCCGCGCATCGTCGGCTATCAGAAAGCGAAAGAACTCATTCTCACCGGGCGCCGTATGGATGCCAAAGAGGCGAAGGAACTCGGCATCGTCAATCAGCTCGTGCCTGCGGACAAAGTGCTCGAAGAGGCAATGGCGATGGCGAAAAAAATCGCCGCCTATCCGCCGATGGGCGTGATTCAGGCCAAGCGCGCGATGAACCAGTCGATGGAAACCGCGTTGTCGCAGGGCCTGCGCTTCGACGATGAAGCGTGGATCGCCTGCATGCACTCCGATGCGTGGAAGGAAAAACTCGGCGAGTTCGCGCGCAAGGAACGCAAATCCTGAGCCGCATCACGCGTTGACGGGGGCGGGTGCATCGGCCATGCCGCAGCAAAGCGAAACCTTCGACTTCGTCATCGTCGGTGCCGGCAGCGCCGGTTGCGTGCTCGCCAACCGGCTCACGGCCTCAGGCAAGCACCGTGTGCTGCTGCTCGAGGCCGGCCCCGACAGCCGCCATCCCTGGCTGCGCATCCCGCTCGGCTACGGCAAGCTTTTCAAGGACCGCCGCTTCAACTGGTGTTACAACACCGAGCCGCAGCCCGCTTGCCACGGCCGCAACATCGTCGCCCCGCGCGGGCGCGTGATCGGCGGTTCGAGTTCGATCAACGGGCTCATCTATATTCGCGGCCAGAAAGAAGACTTCGAGCAGTGGCGCGCGCTCGGCAATGCAGGCTGGGGCTTTGATGAGGTGCTGCCTTATTTCAAAAAGGCCGAAGACAACGAACGCGGTACCGACGACTGGCATGGCGCGGGCGGGCCGCTCGGTGTTTCCGATCTGCGCGACCGTCATCCGCTGGCCACGGCCTTTGTTGAAGCCGCGCAGCAATGCGGCTATCCACGCAATGATGATTTCAACGGCGCCACGCAGGAAGGCGCAGGGCTTTATCAAACCACCACGCGTGGCGGACTGCGTTCATCGACCGCAGTCGCTTATCTCGATCCGGTGCTCGGGCGCGCCAATCTCAAACTGGTCTGCAATGCGCTGACTACGCGCGTGTTGTTCGACGGCCGGCGTGCCACTGGCGTCGAATACACGGTCGGCGGCGAAACACGCACGGCTCATGCGAACGTCGAAGTGATTCTCGCTGCTGGCGCGATCAATACGCCGCAGCTGATGCAGCTGTCGGGCCTCGGGCTGGCGGCGCTGCTGCAGTCGCATGGCATCGAGGTCATTGCCGATCTGCCGGGGGTGGGCGCCGATCTCAACGATCATTATTTCGCGCGCATGATCCTGCGCTGTAAC
>CAZVDN010000477.1:0-2356 GCA_964625665.1 uncultured Streptomyces sp.
CCGTTTGGACGACGGCGCCGCGCCCGCATCGCGCGTTGATAGCTCATCAAACGGATTGCGGGGGGATGAGCATGACGATTGCAGACTGGCCGGTGGACGACCGACCAAGGGAGAAATTGCTGGCCAAGGGGCCGGCGGCGCTGTCGGATGCCGAACTGCTGGCGATCTTCCTGCGCATCGGCGTCAGCGGCAAGAGCGCGGTCGATCTCGCGCGCGAACTGCTGACGCGCTTCGGCTCGCTGTCGGCGCTGTGCGCGGCGAGTGAACAGGAACTGTGCCGGCTGCCCGGCGTTGGCCGCGCCAAGTTCGCGCAACTGCAGGCGGTGATCGAGATGGCGCGTCGCGCGCTGCGCGAAAAGCTCGCCACCGGCAATGCGCTCAATTCACCGTCGGCGGTACGCGATTACCTGCGGCTGAAAATGCAGTCGCTGCCGCACGAGGTGTTCGTTGCCATGTTCCTTGACGCGCAGAACCGCGTCATCGAAACCGAGGAACTATTTCGCGGCACGCTGACGCAGACCAGCGTCTATCCGCGCGAAGTGGTCAAGCGCGCGCTGCATCACAACGCCGGCGCGGTGATACTCGCGCACAACCATCCTTCCGGCGTCGCAGAACCGAGCCACGCCGATGAAACGCTGACACAGGCATTGAAGCAGGCGCTGGCGCTGGTCGACATCCGCGTGCTCGACCATTTTATCGTCGCCGGCAGCGGGGTGCTGTCGTTCGCCGAGCGCGGGCTCCTCTGAGCATTGCAGCCATCGCGCAAGGCCGAGATCGCCGGCAACGGCCGCGCGGTTTCGGCAGGGCTCTGCGGTGCGGCTGAACGCCGCCAGACTTAACGAAGCGGAATTTTCGCAGACGCCGCCGGGTCAACGATTGCTGTCCATTGCAATCCGGCGGCGCATGCCGTTCGCGGCGCCCCAGGTTGCTCGCGCCGGCGCTGCGCATCATCGAATCGGTCGCCGCCAGGTTTTCCAGCAATAGGCCGCCCGACCGCTGATGCGAAAGCCGTGCTGTAACAGGTCTGATGAACCGCCGCGGACGGTGCTGCGGGGGGGTGTCAGTCATCGCAATAGCGGCAGATCGAACCGCCTAATACAAGTTCGGGTGGTTGTTGCGCGCGACCGACCATTCGTGGAGCGTGCCGCTGTGCGCTGCACAACGCGGGTGCGCCCAAGCCCGTATCGCAGGCCGGCAATCGCCGGCGGCGAAAAATTAATCGCCATCTATTCAATGGTATGCATGGGGCATGCAGCATGCGATCGGTCTGGCATGCCGCTTGCGTTTTAGAGGGCATGCTTGTCAATACAAGTTATAAACATAACAAGACGGCCGCTGAGGCGGCGCCGGGCGGGTTGGATGTCGCGCCGGCGCTGGACATGCGGTCGCCTGTGCCGCTCTATTCACAGCTGCGAGAGCTGTTGCGCCAGCGCATTCTGGACGGGGTCTACAAGAGCCACCAGCAGATGCCGTCGGAGCTCGAACTCGTCGCGCGCTTTGCGGTAAGCCGCATCACGGTGCGACAGGCTCTCAACGACCTGCAGCGCGAGGGACTCATCTTCCGCATTCACGGCAAGGGCACCTTCGTCTCGAAGCCGAAGGCGGTGCAGAGCCTTACGCGCCTGCAGGGACTGGGCGAGGCGCTGTCAACGGCCGGCTTCGAGATCCGCTCGCGCGTGCTTGGCCACCGCGTAGTGCGCGCAGAAGCGCAGGTGGCGGCTAAGCTCGGCGTTGCCGAGCGGGACGAAGTGATGCAAATCCGCCGCGTGCGCTGCGTCGACCATGATCCGATGTCGCTTGATGTGACCTATTTGCCGGTGGAAATCGGTCGCCGCGTAGTCAAGGCCGACCTGCGGCAGCGCGACATCTTTGCCATTCTCGAAAACGACCTCGGGATTGCGTTGGGCAACGCAGAGCTGCAAATCGCAGCCATTGTCGCCGACGCAGCGCTCGCCGAAAGCCTGCATCTCGACTGCGGTGCGGCGGTGCTGCGCATTCAGCGCCTGACCTTCACGGCCGCTGGCGCGCCGCTCGATTTTGAATACCTCTACCACCGCGGTGATTCTTTCCAGTACCGCCTCGACCTTGAACGCCACAGTGCCGCCGAAAGCGCGCGCGCACGGCGTTGAATCCCGTTTTGTTTTCAACCAGGAGAAGACCATGAGTACATCTTCGAAAACCAGGGCAATTTCGCAGCGGTGGTTGTCGGGCGTGAGCGGCCTGCTGGCCGGCGCGGTGTTGATCGCGCTGACGGCCGCTGGCGAGGCGAGGGCTCAAAAGGAAATCGAGATTGGTATCGGTACCCAGCACACCACGACCAATACCGTGACGACCTCCAGGGCATGCCTTGCGTGTA
>CAZVDN010000478.1:0-2317 GCA_964625665.1 uncultured Streptomyces sp.
CAGCGCATGGCGCCATCCAGCGTGACGCCGGCAGCGATCTGGAAGCCGCCTTTGACACTGAAGGTCGACAGACCGAGCATGCTCTGATCGATCACCGTCTGCAGCTGCGACGGCAGTTTGTCTTTGTCAAAAGTGACGTCGGTGCGAGACAGCGTGAACACGGGGTTCTGCACTGCAAACTGTGGGCCCAGCACGCGGCCGATGCTGGCGCGCAGGATGCGCGCCGGATTGATGGTGCCTTTGTAGACGACGAACAGCACCTGGCCTGACGATTCGAAGGCCACATGCAGCTGGATCTTGTCGGCTTCGCCGCCGACCGCTTTCAGCGCCGTGCAGCCGCCGGGCACGGCACGCAGATTGGCGAGCAGTCCCTGCGAAATGGCGGCCGGCGTTTCGCCGGCCTGCGGCGGCAGATGCGACACCACGGTCTCCAGCAGGGAAGTCAGGTTCTGATCCACCGATCCGCAAGGTTTCGGTGCCTGCGCCTGTGCCACAGAAAAAAACACGTTAACGATACACAGCATCGCTACGGCCAGAACCTTTTTCATTGATATCCCCGGGATGTGCTTGAAGTGATTTGCAGGCGCCGTTTGCCAAACTCGCCGGCGCTCTATGTGCGAAACCGTACAGATACGATACAGGAACTGTTAATAAAAATTAACATTTTTCTGCGGTCACGCCGGAATGACTTGACCGGAGGAGGCGTTATGTAGGTGCGGCCGCGGCGCAGTGGCACGCAAGGATCATGCGGCGGTCACGCGTTCAATATCGAGCGTGGTCGTGCGTCGCAGTTCGCGACGGAATTTGACGTCGTCGAACGGACGCGCGCGGTGCATGGTGCTGCGGTTGTCCCAGATCACCAGATCACGATCCTGCCAGACGTGGCGGTAGACAAAGCGCGGCTGCGTGGCGTGTTCCATGAGGTCGCGGATCAGCAAGCGTCCCTCGGCGAGCGACATGTCGATCACGCTCGAGGCGTGCGAAGCCAGATAAAGCGAGCGGCGGCCGTCGGCGAAGCGGCGCACCAGCGGCTGCACCGCGCCCTTGAGCTTCTCTTTTTCGTCCGGGGTGAATTCGAAGCCCAGCGTCTCTCGCGAGTAGGCGATCGAATGGTGCACCTGCAGGTTTTCGATCTGCGCTCTGGTGTCGGCGTCGAGCGCATCCCACGCTGCGCGCATGCAGGCGAATTCGGTGGGCGGGCTGACCGGCGGCAGCACGCGCGCCGACAGCAGTGAGTATCGGCCGGGCGGATCCACGAACGAGGCATCGGTATGCCAAAGGCGGTTGGCCAGCGCGCCCATGCGCCGGCGGTCGTTCGGCGGCAGGATTTCGCCGTTGGGGCCGACGTTGGAAATATCGGACAGCGCTTCGGTGCCGAGCCGGTTCTTGACCAGCACCGACTGCGAGGTTTGCGCGTGCAGCTTGCCGTCGAAGCGCTGCGCGAAATCAAGCTGCTCTTCATCGGTGAACGGCTGGTTGCGAAACACCAGCACGCCGTAGCGGTCCATGCCGGCGCGGATGGCCGCGAGCACGGCTTCATCGCGCACGGTACGCAGTTCGACGGCGCTCGCCTCGGCGGCGAACAGCGGATGCAGCGGTGTGAAGGTGAGGGCGGCGGTCATGGACGGCACTCGTCTTGATGGTGAGCCTGAACGGATTATGCCCGAGCTGCTGCACCATGTGCGCGGCGCGCCGCCCGCGGTTGTGGCGCGGTAATGATTGCTCTTAGAATCGACAGCGTTCCAACCACGATTGCGAAACTCCCATGAACCTGGACGTGATTGCGCGCCTCGTACTGGCGCTGGCCGGCCTTGCGGTCTGGCCGGCCGCTGCACAAACCTATCCGGTCAAACCGATTCGCGTCATTCTGCCGTTTGCGCCGGGCGGGCCGACCGATCTGCTCGGTCGCGTGGTCGGACAGAAAATGACCGAGACCTGGGGGCAGTCGGTGGTAGTGGAAAGCCGCACCGGCGCCAATGGCATCGTCGCCTCGGAGTTTGTCGCGCGCAGCGCGCCCGACGGCTACACCCTGCTGATCGGCACCAATGGCACGCACGGCATTAATGCCAGCCTGTTTCCAAAGCTGCCGTATGACACGGTGAGCGATTTCTCGCCTATCGGGCGCATCGGTTTTGCGCCCTATGTGCTGGTCGCGCATCCTTCTCTGCCGGTGCGCAATGCTAAAGAACTCATCCAGCTGGCGAAGGGGGCGCCAGGGCAGATCGCCTGTGCCGCCGGTGGCAGCCCTTCGCAACTGTCCTGCGCGCTGTTCAAAAGCCTCGCCAAAATCGATCTGCTGATCATTCCCTACAAGGGC
>CAZVDN010000479.1:0-820 GCA_964625665.1 uncultured Streptomyces sp.
ACAGCGCCAGGATGCTGCAAAAGCGAAGCTGCTCCTGTATGCGATCAAGGAAGACGCCTCGGAGAAACTCTGGTCGCAGCTTGATACCGCCTATTTTCTGCGCCATGACGTCGATGAAATCGCCTGGCATACGCGCCTCCTGAATTACCGCGTCGATGCCGCCGAACCCGTGGTCAAGGCGCGGCTCTCTCCGGCCGGCGAGGGACTGCAGGTGATGATTTACGTGCGCGACCAGAAAGACCTGTTTGCGCGCATCTGCAGTTTTTTCGAACGCATCAGTTATTCGATCGCCGAAGCGAAGATCTACACGACCCGCCACGGTTATGCGCTCGACAGCTTCCAGATCATGGACCCGAGCAACAAGCAGCCGCATTACCGCGATCTAATCGGCTATATCGAATACGAACTCGCCCAGCGTCTGGCCAGCCAGGCGCCGCTGGAACCGCCGGCGCAGGGGCGTGTCAGCCGCCTGCTCAAGCATTTCCCGATCACGCCCGAGGTCACCATCGTTCCGGACGAACGCGGCCTGTTCAAGGTGCTGTCGGTGATCGCCGGCGACCGCCCGGGCCTCCTGTCACGCGTGGCACGGTGCCTGGTGGAATTCCAGATCAATCTGAATACGGCAAAAATCAACACGCTGGGCGACCGTGCCGAGGACGTCTTTCTCGTCAATGGCGATGCACTCAATGATTCGAAAACCATCGTGCGTTTCGAGAGCGAATTAATCCGCCAGCTGCAAAGCTGACACCTGCCTCAATCGTCGCCAAGATCCTCGCCGGGGAATAGCTCCTCGGTAAACCCGAATTGGCGCATGTCCCGA
>CAZVDN010000479.1:830-2314 GCA_964625665.1 uncultured Streptomyces sp.
GCGGATGCGCATCGGGTAAAGCACGCCGATCAGATGATCACATTCGTGCTGCACGACCCGCGCGTGAAAACCCTCTGCAGTTCGCTCAACCGGCTTGCCGAATTCGTCAAATCCGCTGTAATGCAGGCGCACAAATCGCGGTACCAGACCGCGCATGCCGGGCACTGACAGGCACCCTTCCCAGCCGTCTTCCATCTCATCGTCAATGCGCGACAGCTTCGGATTGATCAATACTGTCTGCGGCACTGCCTCGGCATCCGGATAACGCGGATTGTCATCAACGCCGAAAATTACCACCTGCAAACCGACACCGATCTGCGGTGCAGCAAGACCCGCACCGTCAAGATCATCCATGGTGTCTCGCATATCGGCGATCAACGCATGCAGTTCAGGGGTATCGAATTTCTCGACCGGTCGCGCCTGCTCCAGCAGCCGCGGGTCGCCCATGCGCAATACGTCCCTAATCGCCATGTTTTTCCGCCATTTTTTCTATGATGCTGCGAACCTTGCCCATGCCATCGTCCAATATGCCGACGACGTCCGGCATGGAAATCATTTCCGTACTCCTGCCGCGTCCGGCGGCATGATTGGCCACCACGGCGATGGCTGCATAAGCGAGACCGATTTCCCGCGCCAGAATGGCTTCTGGCATGGCCGTCATGCCGACCATCGCTGCGCCGTCGCGCTCAAGCCGGTTGATCTCGGCGACCGTTTCCAGCCGCGGTCCCTGGGTGGCCGCGTAGACTCCACCATCGATGACTGCGACCCCCGCTGCGCGGGCCGCTGCCAGGCAACGCGCGCGCAATTCGCGGCTGTATGGCCACGTAAAGTCGACATGATTCACCCCCCGATCTTCCAGCGTGTAGAACGTCGCTGCCCGGCCGTGGGTGTAATCGATGATCTGGTCGGGCACAGCCAGTACGCCCGGCTGCATGTCCGCCCTTATCCCGCCAACCGATGCCACGCTCAACACTTCGTTGACGCCTTGGGCGTGCAAGGCCCAGATGTTGGCCCGATAGTTCACCTGGTGCGGCGGAATCGTGTGCCCGTAACCATGGCGCGCCAGAAATACCAGCTCCCGTCCGGCGATTTCGCCGATCGTCAGCGGGCCCGATGGCTCGCCATAGGGGGTGCGCACGGCGTGACGCTTTTTCACCGTCAGATTCGTCAATTGCGTCAAACCACTGCCACCGATAATTGCCAGCATCGTATTCACTCTTTCTTTGCAACAGGCAGGAGCTTAAAGCGCCTGCCCGTCCTTGATGGCATAAATGGCGGGAAGATTGCGCCACGCGCCTTTTACGTCCATGCCGTAACCGAAAACATACCGGTTGGGCAAAGTCACCCCGACAAAATCCGCCGCCATGGGTTTCCTTTTGCCGAGATCCTTTTCCGCAAACACGGCGCACAAAAATTGCGATGCCCCCTGCGAAAGCAAATGTTCGCGGATTGCCGCCATCGTATGGCCTTCATCCAAAACGTCA
>CAZVDN010000480.1:0-2292 GCA_964625665.1 uncultured Streptomyces sp.
TGGACGGATTCGCGCTCGACGCCAACGACCAGAGCACACCATAGACCGCGAGCGGGCCGAGACTCAGGCTGCGGAATGCACCGAAGTTTTCGCCCCACGGTTCAAAGCGCGCGGCGAACCGCGTGAGCACTGCCAGCGCGATCGCCGGCACCGCGCCCCACGCGGCAAACGCCCAACTCGTCTGCGGGAACTCCATGCGCATTTGCCACGCGCACTCCCACGCAACGAGAACCGTCGCCAGCCAGACCGCACAGGTGTATTGCGCGTGGGCCGCGAAGGCAATGCCATCGCGTTGCTGGCGGCGCGCGCTGTAAAACAATGCGACCAGACCGCCGAGCCACGCCATCCACGCGTCATCGGCAGCAGGATGCAGATGCCGGTCGATCTGCAGAATCAGCGCAACTGCCATCGCCGGTAACAACAGCAGCTGCACACGACGCAATGCCGGCCAGGCAATCCAGCCACCGATGATTTCGCCGAGGAAGGCGGTACCAACGACAAAACCGAGACCGTAAGCGATGAGCAGATCCGGATCATGGCGCCACTCGATGTAAGCCAGCCCCGACGCCAGCCAGAATCCGAGTCCCCATAACAACGCCCAGGTGCTGATCGAAGCCGCCATTGCATTGCCGCGCTCGCGCAAACGGAACCGCAGCGCGCCTGCCGCTATGCCCGCAGTGCCCATCAGCAGGCTCCAGCCGAAATAACGATGGCGGAACAGCCACAAGGCTTCCCACGTTGCCAGCCAGGCCAGCAACAGCCAGCCGAAGCGATAACGCACGCCGTGCACGGTAGCGATGCCATCATGCGCCTGCCAATGCAGGCACCAGAAAAACACCGCGAAATTGAGCGGCCATGCAACCGCCCCGAGCCCGGCCAGCGGATGGCCGCTGCCGTTACCGACAATGCCGAGCACGATCACCGGCAAATGGCCGAGCGTAATCAGGCGCAACCCGCGCCAGTCGAGCCAGCCGCCCGCCGTTTCGGCAATGGCGAACGTGGCGCTGGCGAAAATCAGCGCCGCGCCATGGAAATCGGCCGGCGGCATGCTGTCATGCAAGGCATGCAGACCGCCGGCAAACCACCAGCCCACTGCCCACACCAGCATCACCGTCGCAGCATCTTCTCCGCCCTCGATCAGGACTTCGCGATACTTGTGCATCAGCCACGCGGTGATGCCACCGGCCGCCGCGACCAGTGCGCAGCCCAGAATGAAATCGTTCAGCCAAGGCTGGGCGCGGTCGTATTCGTTGTAATGCGAAAGAAAAAGCAGCGCGCCGGCAAACTGCAACAAGATGCCAAACAGCCGCGCCAGAAAACGCTGCTGGCGCAGCCCGATCCAGACGATGGCCGCGCCCTCGAGCGTCCACAGTGCGAAGGTCGGATAGGCATCCAGCGCGAAAAATACCGCCATCGTCGCCAACACCACCGCGAGCGCGATATAGGCTTCCCCCAGGAGACGCAGGCCTTCGCGCCGCAACACCATGACCGCGAGCACCGCGTAGAGCGCCGCACCGACACCCGCGCTCCACGCCAGCCCGTACGGCATCTCACGCACGAGACCTGCCTGCATGAACGCCACGCTCAACGGCGTGCCGAACACCAGCGTGCCATCGACCAGGCCTTTCAGCTGTGGCGGCTGGCGCTGCGCAAACAGGATTGGAATCACCAGATACATGGCGAAAAAAATCAGCACGAAGGGCTCGACCGTCGCGAACAGTTCCGGACGATAGTTGGCCTGCCCCCAGAACACGCCGACCAGAAAAGTAAAAATAAAACCGGTCAGATTGAGATCGCGCCACGCCTTGAACCAGCTGATGGCGAGAATGAAGCCATTGAGCAGCGTGTAATAGGAAAACAGCAGAACATGCTGACCGGAACCGCTGCTCGCGAGGATCGGCGCGAGAAAAGCGCCGGTCAGGCCGAGCACCGCCAGCACCTTGGCGTCCTGTCGCACGGCAAGCAGGGTTGCCGCGATGCCAAGCAACATGAACAATGTGAAACCAATCGTCGGGTGAATCAGCGCAAACACGCGCAACGCAAAAAACACATCGAGGTACAACACGCCGATGCCGGCGCCCTGCAAGATCAACGCGTAAAGCCTGCGCTGCGCCGACAAACGCCAGCCGGCCAGCAGCATGGCAATGCCCGCCAGCGCCACCCCGGCGAGACGCACCGGCACCGGCAATACCGCATGGTCATAGGCGTACTTGAGCAAAAAACCCACGCCGAAAAACAGAATGACGGAGCCGACCTTGGCCACAATGTTGCCCGACAGCAGGCGTTGCCACA
>CAZVDN010000481.1:0-272 GCA_964625665.1 uncultured Streptomyces sp.
CCAGCGTCGCCTTCAGCGTCTGCTGAAGTTTGTTGACCACCGCGCGCGGCGTGCCGGCCGGCGCCATGATGGCGTGCCACGAACCGCTGCAGAGGCCGGGCAGGTTGGCTTCGATACAGGTCGGCACCTCCGGCAGTTGCGGCGAGCGTTCGCGGCCGGTGCTGACAATGCCTTTCATGCGACCGGCACGCACATGCTGCGCGAGCCCGGCCGTCGTGCTCATTGCGAGTTGCACGCGGCCGGCGAACAATTCCGACAGCGCCTGGCTGATG
>CAZVDN010000481.1:282-2287 GCA_964625665.1 uncultured Streptomyces sp.
CGACGCCGCTCGACGCGTAGTTGACCTGATTGGGCCGATCTTTAACATAGGCGATGAGCTCGGCCGCGTTGTTTGCCGGCAGCGATTGCGTCGCGAAAATCACGAAGGGCGAACTCACCGCCTGCGAGACCGGCGCGAAATCGCGGAAGAGGTCGTAGCCGAGTTTCTTGTAAAGATGCGGGCCGATCGACAGCGGCCCCGAGTTGCCGTAGAGAATCGTGTAGCCGTCGGGGGATGCGCGCGCAACCAGTTCGCTGCCGAGCGTGCCGCCGGCGCCGCCGCGGTTGTCGATGACGATCTGCTGGCCGAGCGTGGTGCTCCAGTTGGTCGCGATGGCGCGGCCGATCAGATCGATCGAGCCGCCCGCCGGGAACGGGATCACCATGCGGATCGGCCGCTGCGGATAATCCTGTGCCGCGGCCGCACCGGCGGCGAGCAGCGTTACGAGCAGGAGGGCGCGCATGATGCTAAGGATGCAGCCGCGCCGACAGCCAGTCGCAGATATAGTCGGTGCCGACCTGGCGGTTATCGACCTGGCAGTGTTCGGCGCCGCCTTCAGCGGCCGTAAAGACCTTCAGCGTTTTGTCTTTCGAGCCGACGTTGTCGTAGAGCTGGTGAGCAATTTCGCGCGGCGTCAGCTTGTCTTCCTCGCCCCAGCAGATCAGCATCGGGCATTTGATCTTGTCGGCGACCCCGGCAAGCGTGAATTTCTTCAGCTTCTCCATCGCTTCTTCCATGCTGCCGCTCTTCACGCCCAGCACCCAGGGCAGTTGAAAATGCGAGGTGGCGACACTGTTGTGGTCTTTTTTCATCGCGTCCCAGCGTTTCTGCCACACCGCGTGATAGTCGAAGTGCGGGCCCCAGGCGATCAGCGCCGCATAACGCGGCTCGAAGGCGGCGGCGCGCGGCGCGTAATAACCGCCGGCGCTGTAGGCCATGATGGCGACTCGTTTCGCATCGACGTCGTTGCGGCCGGCGACATATTCATAGGCGGCGGTGCCGGCGACTTCGTAGTCATAACGCGCCGGAATGTCGCGCAGGCGCAGCGCTTCGCCCTGGCCCGGGCCATCGATCGCCAGCGTGTGATAGCCGCGGAAGGCGAGTTCGACGCCGGCAAAGAGCACGCTCATTTCCTTGCAGTTGTCGAGGCCGTCGAACAGAACCATGGTCGGCGCCGGGCCTTTGGCGTAGGGCGACTTGATGAAATAGGCCGGCAGCGATTTGCCTTCGTACGGCACATCGACGTATTCGATGTTCGGATAGCGGCGCTTCAGGCCCTCATGGGCGCAGTGCAGCGCCTTCTTGTACATGGCGAGCTTTTCCGCGCCGGGTGGCAGCATGCGCTCGCCGGTGTAGTAATAGTTGTTGGCGCGCAGATAGTAGTTGCCGGCGGTGGCATGGTTGCCGGCCGCAGCGGCCGCGTCGCCGGCCTTCGCCACGAAGTCGCCCATCGCACCCCATTCCTCCCACCAGGCGTTCGGTTCGTTGATGCGCGCATGCAGTTTTTGCGTGACGATGTCGATTTCGCCCATCGCCACGGCGCCGTAGGGGGCCATGCCCTTGCAGACGAGTATCGCGTTCGACCATTGGTAATTCTGCGGAAAGCTGTGGATCCAGTTGCCGTTGTAAAACATGGTGCTCCTCCGATGTAGGCATGCTGCCGAGCGGCAAGCATACCTCGAACTGGCGCGAACCGCCGCGAACCGGCGCGGGCTGTGGCGGGTGCGGCGCAATCGCTGCGATAATCGCTTTTGCATATCGCCATGCCAAAGGTGCCTCGCATGTGGTTTCGTTGCTTCGCCGTCGCGCTGCCGTTGTTGTTGGCCGGCACCCTCTGCAGTGCGCAGCCCTATCCGGTCAAACCCGTGCGCTACGTGGTTACCGGCTCGCCCGGCAGTTCGACCGACGCGTTCGGTCGCTTCATGGCCGAGGGGCTCGCGCAGCACTTCAGCCGCCCGTTCGTCGTCGACAACCGCACCGGCGCCGGTTCCAACATCGGGCCCGA
>CAZVDN010000482.1:0-2284 GCA_964625665.1 uncultured Streptomyces sp.
GAGCACCGGCTACGCGGTGCACGCCAAATCGCTGGGCGCAAAGGACAGTTTGCGCGACATGCGCATCGGCATCGTGCGCGAATCCATGCTCGCCGCCGGCAGCAAGGCCGCTGAACCGATTACTACCGCCGTCGCACGCGAAATCAAATCGATGCTCGGCGCGCACCTGGGCGCAACGCTGGTCGAATCCGGCGATCCATTGTGGAAGCCGGACCCTGAAGTCGAACAGATGGGCATCGATTTCCGCAAGGCGCTCGCGCGGCTGGTGCCGGTGTTTATGCCAGATCTGCTGTTCCGCCTGAAGGCCGACGGCACGCCGGTCTTTCCCGATTTCGCCGCCGCCATCGTGCCGACCGAGTTTGCGCCGGGCAAAGTATTCGGCTGCGGCACACTGCAGCCGATCGACTACATGGTGGAACTCGCCGATCTGCGCATCGCGCCGCCCGCCAACCTCGACGTCTCTACGGTGCAGGACCAGATCCTCGCCAATTCATTCCGTTTCCACATCCGCCAGTATCTGTCGCGCCGGGCCGAAGACTGGAAGGCACGCGGCTTCACCGAACGTTTGATTGATTGGCCGGCGCTCAACGCACGCTCGAAATACTGGGGCGACGACCAGCGCTCGGCTTACAAGAACTGGGAAGAGACCACCGATCCGCGCAACCCGCTCGGCGGACGCCAGGGTGTCGACGAACGCATCATGCTGCGCGAACTGCTGCGCCGCGTCGACATGATGGTGATCCTCGAAAACAAACTCGACGCCCTGGTGCGCCTGCATACGCCGTTGCCGCCCGCCAAAATCGGCGGCCCTGACGAACCCGGCCTGATTGCGCGCCTGCGCAACGAATCGCAGTACGGCCCCAACGCCGGACTCACTGAAATCCTGATTCCGGCAGGTTATGTCACGACCGCCTACGACGCGAAGTTCGCGCTGAGCCCGGACCGCAAAAAATACATTGCCGTCGCCAGTGACCAGCCGACAAAGCTCGCGGCGCCCGGCCTGCCGTTCTCGCTGGTGTTCCGCGCCGAACCCGGCAAGGAAGACATCACATTGAAAATCGCTTCGGCCTATGAGGCCGCGTCGAAACGGCGCGTGCCGCCACCGGCGTTCGGGCCGTTGCCATAAGGTCGCCAACTACTGGACTGCAACTACTCGGCGCGTATGCCGGCGTCCTTGATCAGTTTCGCCGTACGCGCAATGTCGTTTTTCATCGACGCCGCAAATTCCTCGGGCGTATTGGCCACGACCTCGATACCGAGGTCGCCGAGGCGCTGCCGGGTATCCGCGCGATTGAGCGCCTTGACCAGTTCCTGATTGAGGCGCGCAACCACCGCCGCCGGCGTTTTTGCCGGTGCCACTACGCCCTGCGGCGATACCGATTCGTAGCCGGGCAGGCCGGTTTCGTTCATCGTTGGCACGCCTGGAAACAACGCGGACGGCTTGAGTGAACACACCGCCAACGCTTTCAGGCGTTTTTGTTTGACGTAGTTCCACGCCGACGCAGCGCCGGGAAACATGAATTCCACCTCGCCGCCCATCAGGCCGATCATGCCGGGGCCGGTCCCCTTGTAGGGCACGCGCACCACGTTCACCCCCGCCATCACCTTGAACTGTTCGCCGGCCAGATGCGGCGTGGCGCCGATGCTGCCTGCCGCGTAATTGATCTGCCCCGGCCGCGCCTTTGCCAGCGCAATCAATTCGCGCAGATTCTTGACCGGCACCGACGGATGCACAACCAGCATGCTCGGCGAACTCACTGCCAGCGTCAGCGGCACAAAATCCTTCAACGGATCCCACGCGGTCTGGCGCAACAGCGGTTGCAGCCAGAGCGGGCTGCCGTCGATCAGGATCGTGTATCCGTCAGGCGGCGCTTTGGCGGCAATTTCATTCGCAATCGAGCCGCGATTATCGACAATCACCTGCTGGCCGAGGCTTTCGGTCAGCGACGGCGCGATCATGCGCGCCAGCACATCGGAGCCGCCACCGGTCGCCGGTGTGACGATGCGGATCACGCGATTCGGATAACCATCCTGCGCAAACACGGCGCCGCAAAAAAGCACACCCGAAACCCAAAGACATTTGCGCAATGCGATCATCAGAATTCTTCCGCGGGATATTCCTCTTCGGTCTGGCGCACGATGGGCGGCGCGCCTCCGGTGACAAACATTTCCTGCCCGGTGGTGTAAGTCGCGAGATTGCTCGCCAGAAACAGGCAGGCATTGGCGACGTCCTGGGATTTTCCCAAACGACCGATGGCGATCCGCGTAGTGCGTTGCGCAAAGG
>CAZVDN010000483.1:0-2281 GCA_964625665.1 uncultured Streptomyces sp.
AGCAAACGACCGGTGCCGATGGCACGCCCATCGGCATCGCGCGCGAGAACATGAACACAGTGTTCGTCGAGATCGTCCCATTCCATATCCGGCGGCACGCCCTGTTCGTGGATAAATACCGCTGTGCGCACCGCGCGCAAAGCAGCGGCTTCACGGGGCCACGTGGCAGGCGTGACGGAAAATTGCAGGGGGCGGTTCATGAACACGAATTATAATGGCGCCTTCGCACACGATCCGATTTCGCCATGAAAAGCCTCTGGACCACGCAGGAAGCCGCCGAATATAAAACCGATCTGGCGCAACGGGTGTATACCTCGCGCCTGCTCGGCCGCGACAAGACGCTCGTTTTGCATGGCGGCGGCAATACTTCGGTCAAAACTACCGTGCGCAATATCGTCGGTGAAGACGAAGAAATCCTTTACGTCAAAGGCAGCGGCTGGGACCTTGAATTCATCGAGGAAGCCGGCTTTTCACCGGTGCGCATGGCGCATCTGCTGAAACTCGCGAAACTTGAACAGTTAAGCGACCCGCAGATGGTCAACGAACTGGTGACGCAGATGACACGCGCATCGGCGCCGGCGCCCTCCGTCGAGACCATTCTGCACGCCCTGCTGCCGCACAAATTTGTCGACCACACCCATGCCAATGCCGTGCTGTCGATCACCAATACGTCTGACGGCGAAAAACGCATTGCCGATATTTATGGCAACAAGGTCGTGATCATTCCCTATGTCATGCCGGGTTTTGATCTGGCGCGGCTCTGTGCCGAACTGTTTCCCAAACACGCCGGGCCGGACACCATCGGCATGGTGCTGATGAACCACGGCATCTTTTCGTTTGGCACGACCGCACAGGAATCGTATGAACGCATGATCGCGCTCGTCGACATGGCCGAGCGTTATCTTGAACAGCACAAGGCGTGGTCGATTGCTCAGCCCGCGACGAGCACAACGACTGCATCCACCGGGGAACTGGCCGCATTGCGCACAGAAATATCGCGCGTCGCCGGATTTCCGCTGGTCATGGCAAATCATCGCGATCCCCGCACGACTGCTTTTATTGCACGTAATGACATCGGCGGCATATCGCAGCAAGGCCCCGCCACGCCTGACCATGTAATCCGCACCAAGCGCCTGCCGCTGCTCGGGCGCGACGTTGCGGCCTTTGTGGTGAATTACAAAACCTATTTTTCGCAACACAATGCGGGCTCGAAAGAACCCAAGACCATGCTCGATCCGGCGCCGCGTCTGGTGCTTGATGGCCAGTTGGGCATGTGCACGTTGGGCCGCAGCATGAAAGACGCCAATATCATCGCCGATATCTATCGTCATACGATGGATATCATCGAGCGCGCAGAGTTGCTCGGCGGCTGGCGCGCATTGCCGGCGAAAAACATCTTCGATGTCGAATACTGGGATCTCGAACAGGCCAAACTGAAAAAATCGGGCAAGCCGCCGGTATTCGCCGGCGAAATCGTGCTCGTCACGGGCGCCGCATCCGGCATCGGCAAGGCCTGCGTTGAAGCACTGCTGGCGCGTGGCGCCGCCGTGGCCGGACTCGACCTGAATCCAGCCGTCACCGGCTTGTTCAAGCGCCCGGATTTTCTCGGTATCCAATGCGACGTTGCTTCAATAGCAGACATATCGGCCGCGATCGACGCTACCGTGCGCGCTTTTGGCGGCCTCGACATGCTCGTACTTAATGCCGGCGTGTTTCCCGGCGGCACGGCGATTGCCCAACTGGATGACGATCAATGGCGCAAGGTCATGCAGGTGAATGTTGACGCCAATCTGGCGCTGCTCAGACATAGCCATCCGTTGCTGAAACTGGCACCGCGCGGCGGCCGCGTCACCGTCATCGGCTCCAAAAACGTCCCGGCTCCGGGGCACGGCGCCGGCGCCTATTCAGCCTCCAAAGCAGCGCTGACGCAACTCGCGCGCGTCGCTGCGCTTGAGTGGGGCGCGGACAATATTCGCATCAACACCCTGCATCCTGACGCCGTCTTCGATACGGGGTTGTGGACGGAAGAAGTGCTTGCCGCGCGCGCAAAACACTATGGATTGACGGTCGAACAATACAAAAAGCGCAATGTGCTCAAGACTGAAGTGACAAGCCGCGATGTGGCCGAACTCGCCGCAGAAATGCTCGGCCCCCTCTTCGCCAAAACCACTGGTGCGCAGTTACCGGTCGATGGCGGCAACGAGCGGGTGATCTGATGGCCGGATTTGATACCTTGCGCTGGCGCGATGGTCGGCTTGAAATGCTCGATCAGCGCGTATTG
>CAZVDN010000484.1:0-2278 GCA_964625665.1 uncultured Streptomyces sp.
CGTGGATGCACCGGCCACGCCGGCGCAAAAGCGCCTGCTCGGCAAGTTGTCGCCGCAGCAGGTGCAGAGCCGGCAACTGGCCGGCGAAGAGATCAGCGGCATCCTCAGTCATGCGCCCGGCAACAATGCGCCGCTCGGCGGATTGAAAGTGATGACGGCGAACGGCTGGTTTGCGGCACGACCGTCGGGCACCGAGGACATCTACAAGATTTACGCGGAGAGTTTTCGCAGCGATGCCCATCTGCGTCTGATCATTGCGGAGGCACAGGCGATCGTGACTGCCGCCGTGAGTGGTGCTTGATTGCGTTGCGGACGCGGCCGGTCGCCGGCCCGGTTAACCATGCAGGCGCTGCGGGGCGCAACCGGTGAGCGCGCGCGCGGCACCGCCGGTCAGCGCCTTGCCCGACAGGACCTGGTACTGCCTCGAGGTTGATGCGGCGATCGCCGCGGCTGCGGTCCTTCCGCAGACCGGCCTTGCAGCGGCCACGGTCATCAGCCGGCGGCGCGCGCTGGGGCTCAACCGGCTGGTCGGCGCGGCGCCGCCTTCGCCCTGGCGGTTGTTCTTCGGCCAGTTCAAAAGCCTGTTGATCCTGATACTGGTGCTGGCAGCAGGGCTGGCCGCGGCGATCGGCAAATGGCCCGACGCGGCCGTCATCATGACGGTGGTGCTGCTCAATGCATCGCTCGGCTTTTATCAGGAATATCGCGCCGAGCAGAGCCTTGCCGCGCTGAAACGGATGCTGCCGGCAACCGCGCGCGTGCGGCGCGACGGCCGCGTACAGGTCATTCCTGCCGAGCAACTGGTGGATGGCGACATCGTGCTGCTGGAGGCGGGTGACCGCGTGCCGGCGGATGGCCGCCTCATCGTGGCCATTGGTTGCGAAATCAATGAATCAACGCTGACGGGCGAATCGCTGCCGGTGCAGAAGCAAATCGACGTGCTCGAAGCGCGTGACGCCGCGCTGGCCGAACGCAGCAACATGGCATTCATGAACACCATGGTGACGCGCGGGCGCGCGGAGCTGCTGATTACCGCCACCGGTATGCGCACCGAGATGGGCAGGTTGTCCCTGCAACTGGCCGGTGTCGAGGAGGGCCCCAGCCCCTTGCAGCAGCAGATCGACGAACTGGGCAAACGGCTGGCGCTGGTGGCCGGCGCACTGGTCGGCATTCTGTTTGTCATGCAGATCTGGCGTGGCGAGGATTTGACGCAGGTGATCCTCGATTCGATTGCGCTGGCGGTGGCGGCGATGCCCGAAGGCTTGCCGGCCGTGGTCACCGTGACGCTCGCGCTCGGCATGCGGCGCATGGCGCGACAACGCGCCATCGTCAAGCGGCTGGCCAGCGTCGAAACCCTGGGTTGCGCCACCGTGATCTGTTCCGACAAGACCGGCACCCTGACGCTGAATCAAATGACGGTGCGCTCCGTGTATTGCCTCGAACAGCATTATTCCGTCAGCGGCGAGGGCTATCGCGGCGTCGGCGAAATTCGCAGCGACGCGGGCGGCGCCCGTGACGGCTTGCAGCCGCTGTTGCAGGCGGTGGCGGCGTGCAACGACAGCCGGCTGCGCGACGGCGCGTTGATCGGCGATCCGACCGAAGGCGCCTTGCTGGCCTTTGCCGCCAAGGGCGCGGTGGAGCGCGACGCCGTTGAAAAATCGCTGCCGCGCATCGCGGAAATTCCGTTTGATTCCGCGCACAAGTTCATGGCGACCTTTCACCGCGATGGCGAGCAGGTGCGCCTGTTCGTCAAAGGCGCGCCGGATGTGCTGCTGGCGCGCTGCAGCCGGGTTTATGCCAAAGCGGGCACCGAGGACATCGACGAAGGCGCGCGGTCGCGCATCAACGACGAATACAGCGCGATGGCGGAGCAGGGGCAGCGCGGGCTGATGGTGGCAACGCGGGCGATCGCTGCGGCCGGTTTTGATGCAACCGGCAATCTTGCGGAGCATGTACAGGCGCTTGAGTTTGTCGGTTTGATCGGCCTCGTCGATCCGCCGCGGCCCGAAGCGCGCGCCGCAATCGCGTTGTGCAGACAGGCCGGCATCCAGGTAAAGATGATCACCGGCGATCACAAGGGCACGGCGGTGGCGATTGCGCGCGATCTCGGTCTGGAAGGCCGCGCCATCAGCGGCGCTGAACTCGATGCGATGGATGCGGCAACGCTGGCGGAGGTCATCGACGGGATTGTGGTCTTCGCGCGCGTGGTGCCCGAACACAAGGTCAAGATCGTGCAGGCGCTCAAGGCCAAGGGGCATGTGGTGGCGATGACCGGCGA
>CAZVDN010000485.1:0-2276 GCA_964625665.1 uncultured Streptomyces sp.
CTGCTGGGCAAAAAATGCTTTGCCCTGCGTATCGCCTCGATCATGGCGCGCGAGCAGGGGTGGCTGGCAGAACACATGCTGATTCTCGGCATCCAGCCGCCGAACGGTGAAAAACGTTATATCGCAGCGGCTTTCCCGAGCGCCTGCGGCAAGACCAACCTCGCCATGCTGATCCCGCCCGCCGGTTTGCCCGGCTGGAAGGTGACGACGATTGGCGAAGACATTGCCTGGATCAAGCCGGGCAAGGACGGCCGCCTTTATGCGATCAATCCGGAAGCCGGTGCCTTTGGCGTCGCTCCGGGCACGTCTACGCTGACCAATCCGAACTGTCTTAATGCACTGGACCGGAACGTCATTTACACCAATGTGGCGATGACGCCGGACGGCGATGTCTGGTGGGAAGGTTTGACCAAGACCCCGCCGGTGAAACTGATTGACTGGCAGGGCAAGGAATGGACGCCGGATTGCGGTCGCAAAGCTGCGCATCCGAACGCCCGTTTTACCGTGCCGGCTGCGCAGATCCCGTGTATCGACAACGATTGGGAAAACCCCGCGGGCGTGCCGATTTCAGCCTTCCTGTTCGGCGGTCGCCGCAGCACGACGGTGCCGCTGGTCAGTGAAGCAAAAGACTGGGTGAGCGGCGTTTATCAGGCGGCTACCATGGCATCGGAAACGACGGCTGCGGCAACCGGTGCCCAGGGCGTGGTGCGTCGTGACCCGTTCGCTATGCTGCCGTTCTGCGGTTACCACTTCGGTGACTACTTCAAGCATTGGCTCGAAGTCGGCGCCAAACTGACCAATCCGCCCAAGTTCTACAGTGTCAACTGGTTCCGCCTGGACAATAACGGCAAGTTCCTGTGGCCCGGTTACGGCGAGAACATGCGTGTACTAAAATGGATCGTCGAGCGTTGTAACGGCAAGGCGGGTGCGGTGGAAACGCCGGTCGGCAATACGCCGCGTTTCGAGGATCTGGATCTGAACGGACTTGATATTTCGCGCCAGCAGTTCGATGAACTGATGTCGCTCGATACGGGGTTGTGGAAGAAGGAGTTGCAGGATCACGATGTGCTGTTTGAGAGTCTTGGCGCCCGTCTGCCGGCGACCTTGCGTGATGAGCGCAAGCGGCGTGGGGCGAGCTTCGCGTAAGTTGGCTGAAAAACCTTTCGGTAACCCAAACTAAATCTCCTTACGAGTGGTTACCAACCGCCCGCCGGCATTGCCGGCGGGCTTTTTTTTGTTTTTTTTCGCACCGAACTGTCTACGCAAACAAAAAGGCCGCTTCAGATTGCCTGAAGCGGCCTTGAACTTGCGGCGCAGCAGCGGTCAGATGCCGGCGCGGCTTTTGCCTTTGACGGCTTTGTTGACCACGTTGACCGGCCATTCGCCGGACAGGGCGCGGCGGACCTCGTTCGGGGCACCGGCCTGCAGACCGACCATCGCCTGTTCGCTGTACCAGGCGGCATGCGGATTGATGATGACATTCTCGCGGTCGCGCAGCGGATGCGGGTTCGGCAGCGGTTCCGGATCGGTCGTATCGAGGGCGCAGCCGGCGATTTTTTTCGCGTCGAGGGCGCGCACCAGCGCATCGGTGTCGATCAGCGGGCCGCGCGAGCAATTGATGATGTAGGCCGTCGGTTTCATCATGCCGAACATCTGGTCATTGAACATCTTTTTCGTCTGCGGCATCAGCGGCGCGTGTACCGAGATGAAGTCCGATTCTTTCAGGAGGTCGTTGAGCTCGACTTTCTTGCCCGGGGTGTCGAACTGGCCTTCCTTGACGAAAGGATCGGAGTAGATGACGCGCATGCCGAAGGCGGCGGCGCGGACAGCGACCTGGCGGGCAATGTTGCCGTAGCCGACGAGGCCCATGGTGCAGGCAGCCATGCGGAACATCGGTTTTCCCGGCGGCACCGCCCACTGGCCGGCACGCACCTGGCGGTCGTAGAAGGCAATCTTGCGGGCGCAGGTCAGCACCATGGCCATGCTGTGGTCGGCGACTTCTTCGACGCAGTAGGTCGGATTGTTGGTGACGATGATGCCGGCGGCGGTTGCAGCGTCGAGGTCGATGGTATCGACGCCGATGCCGTAGCGGGCAATGATTTTGCACTTCGGCATTTTTGCCATGACGTCGGCGGTGATCGGGCCGGCGTAGGTGTTCAGCAGGGCATCGCAGTCAGCGGCTTCGGCGATGAACTCCTCGGGTTTCTTGGTTTGCAGCGGTACCAGATCGGCCAGACCGGCCAGGGTCTTTTTTTCCACATCAAGGGAATCCCAGA
>CAZVDN010000486.1:0-2258 GCA_964625665.1 uncultured Streptomyces sp.
CTGGCGTGCTGGGCGTTATAGATGACGATGCCCTCGCTGCTTGCCGCCTGCGCGGCGCTGAGGGATCCGGCCGCCAGCAGCATGGCGCCGGCCAGCAATGTTTTAAATTTTGTCATGATGATGGTGTTCCTCTGGAATTGAATGAAAGCGGAAATCAGAATTTCATGCTCAGCGTCAGCCGCGCATTGAGCGGTGCGCCGACACTGATGTTGTTGTCGCCGTCGACGGTTGGCCAGTATTTCCTGTTGAAGACGTTTTCGACGTTAAGCGCAAGGCGCGTCCTGTTGCCGGGAAAGTCGTAGTAAAGCGCCGCATCGGCGCGCGCGAATGACGGCAGTCGAACCGTGTTCAGGAACGAGGTGTAGGACGCGCCCTGATAAATGACGCCGATGCCGCTGCCCCAGCGGTTGCCGAGATCGAAGCGGTTCCACAGCGAGAACGTATGCTCCGGCACCAGACCGACCTTGCGCCCGGCCGGCACCAGCGAGGCGGTGGTCGCGGTGGTGTTCGAGTTGAAGGGCCGGGTGACGCGCGCGTCGGCATGGCTGTAGCCGCCGTAGACCTGCCAGTTGCGCATGACTTCGCCCTGCAGGCCGAGCTCGGCGCCCTGCGTGCGCTGCTGTCCGCTTTGCACAAAGGTGCCGGGCAGCGCCGGGTTGACGCTCTTCACGTTGTTGCGTTCGAGCCGGTACAACGCCATCGACAATGTCAGCCTCGGCCGCACATCCCAGCGCGCGCCGGTTTCGACATTGACGGCCTTCTCCGGATCGAGAATCGCGTTGGTGGTGGCGAGGCCGAGCTGTTCGGCCGAGGGCAGGAAGGCGTAGCTGTAGCTGATGTAATACGTCGAGGCGGCCGTCGGCGTCCAGATCATGCCGGCGCGCGGGCTGTAGCCGATGTCGGTGCGTGCCAGATTGACGGCGGGCGTCAGCGTGCGGCGGTCTTCGAGATTGGCGCGGAAATAATCGTAGCGCAGGCCGGTCAGCAGTTTCCACTCTTTCGACAGCGCGAGTTGATCCTGGGCGTAGAGAGCGGCGATGTCGGCGGACACCTTGTTGTTCGCATCGGTGCCGTTCTGGCGAAAGCTGGTGACCAGCGCGTAAGGATTGGCGGTCGATACGGTCGCGGCAGTGGCGGCGCCGAAGAAGCCGGTGTTGCGTTTGTTGTCGCTGTCCTGATGGCCGAGTTCGATGCCGGTGAGCAGCGTGTGCTCGAAGCCGCCGGTCATGAACTTCGTCGTCAGATCGGTCTGATTGAAGGTGTTGAGGCGCTGGTTGTCATTGTTGTAGGCGGACAGCGTCATGGTGCCGGCCGTCGTGGCGGCGCTGCCCGGATAGACGTTCTGGTAGAACTTGTCGTAGCGCGTGAGGCGGAAGGTGTTCTTCAGCTGTGCAGCATTGCCGAAATCATGGTCGAGCACGGCGGCAAAACCGTCAACGTAGGAATGCGCAGAGCTTTGCGCCGCATTGCCGAAGAAGGTGCTGGTGGCGGCATCGAAGGGCGCGCCGCTGAACGAGGGCACGCCGCGGTTGGGCACGCGCCCGTCGTGCAGGTATTCGAAGTCGAGCGTCAACGCCGTCTGTCCGCTGAAGGCGTAGGTCACGGTCGGATTGAAAGCCCAGCGTCTTAGATCGACTCCGTCAACAAAATTGTTGGCGCCTTCGGCCATGCCGTTGATACGGTACGCAGCCGCGTCACCGAGTTTGTTGCCATAGTCAAAACCGCCGCGCCGCTGATCGTTACTGCCGAGCGTAAAACTGGCTTCGGCGGTGCGGTCGAACACCGGCTTTTTGCTGACGCGGTTGATCACGCCGCCGGCGCCGCCGCGGCCGAAGATCATGCCGGCCGGGCCTTTGAGCACCTCGACGCGTTCGAGGTTGTAGAGATCGCGGAATACCTGCGCGTCGTCGCGTATGCCATTGACGTAGAAGTCGGCGGAGGTGCTGTTGCCGCGGATCACCGCCTGATCGCGGTTGCCTTCGCCCTGATGTGCGGTGACGCCGGGCACATAGCGGAAGATGTCGCTCATGCTCTGCATGGCCTGATCTTTCATCAGTCGCGCAGGCACGACCGAGATCGACGCCGGAATTTCCTTCAGCGGCGTGTCGGTCTTGGTGGCGGTGCCGGAACGCGTCGCACGATAACCGTCGACGGGGCCGTCGGCGCGTTCGGCACTGCCCTGGACCAATACCTCGGGCAGCAATTGTTGTGCAGAAGGCCGGGTTTGCCAGCCAATTGTGAGTGTCATCATGACTATG
>CAZVDN010000487.1:0-2253 GCA_964625665.1 uncultured Streptomyces sp.
GTCTTTGCGCACTGAATCGATATCGAAGGTCGTTTGCCCGGGCTCAATGCCGTTGATCGCGCCGGCCATAGCAGCGCCGCGCACCTTGAGCACCGCCGGCGCCCCCGAGGTATCGCTGATGATGTCGATCAGGCGCTGGCCGTCGAGGCCCAGATTGCGGCACAGCACGAGCGACTCGCCGAGCGCCTGCCAGTAAACCAGCAACGGCAGGTTGATCGCCAGTTTCATGCTCTCGCCGCTGCCGACCGGGCCGACGTGTTCGACTCGACGGCACAATTGGTCGAGCACGGGCCGCGCGCGCGCCACATCCCCGGCACCGCCGCCGACAAACCCGATCAGCTTGCCGTCCTTTGCCGGGCCGACCGTGCCGCCGACCGGACAGTCGATCATCGACGCGCCCTTCGCGTTGATGCGGGCGGCCAGCGCCCGCTGCGTATCGGGCCGCACGGTGCTCATTTCAATGAACAGCTTGCCCGCAACGTTCGCCGAGAGGAGGCCATCACTGCCGTCATACGCCAGCGCAATCGCCGCCGCATCGGTCAGAATCGACAGCACGATTTCGCAGCGCTGCGCCAGTTCCGCCGGTGTTTTCACCGCATGCGCCCCGGCCTGCGCCAGCGCGCGCGTCTTTTCCGCCGTGCGGTTCCACACGGTGACTTCGTGCCCCTGTTTCATCAGGCGTTCGGCAATTGCCGCGCCCATTTTTCCGATACCGACCACTCCGATTTTCAAGCCATCCTCCAGTGTTGAGTAAAACCCGGTGCCGCGCTAAAGTGACACGACAAGTGCATGGCGTCAATCTTGACGCGACATTCGTAAAACCAATAATAATCGCTTCATCAGGGAGGCAGGCAATGGCTGCAGCAGCGGGAGAAATTCGCGACGGCATGCGCATCCAGTGGGATGTGAAGGTCAAAATGGATGACGGCCTGCTGCTTAGCGCCGATATTTTCAGCCCGGTCGCCGAGGGCCGCTATCCGGTCATCCTCAGCTACGGACCCTATGCCAAAGGCCTCGCGTTTCAGGAAGGCTATCCCTCGGCATGGAACCGCATGGTCGCCGAACATCCCGATGTCGCCGCCGGCTCGACAAACCAGTATCAGTCCTGGGAAGTCGTCGATCCCGAGAAGTGGGTGCCCGAGGGCTATGTCTGCGTGCGCGTCGATTCGCGCGGTGCCGGCCGCTCGCCCGGCTTCATCGATCCGTTCTCGCCGCGCGAAACGCGCGACTTCTACGAGTGCATCGAATGGGCCGGCGTGCAGCCCTGGTCGAACGGCAAGGTCGGCCTCAACGGCATTTCCTACTACGGCATCAATCAATGGCATGTCGCGACCCTGCAACCGCCGCACCTCGCTGCGATGTGCATCTGGGAAGGCTCGGCCGACTGGTACCGCGACATGACGCACCACGGCGGCATCCTCTCGACCTTCTGGGCCAACTGGTATGACATGCAGGTCAAGACCGTGCAATACGGCCTCGGCGAGCGCGGGCCGCGCAACCGCGTCACCGGACAACTTGTCTGCGGCGATGAAACCTTGTCGGACCGCGAACTTGCCGCCAATCGCGCCGACTTCGGCGACACCATCCTCGCCCACCCGCTCGACGATCAATATCACCGCGAACGCTCACCGCAATGGGACAAAGTCACCGTGCCGTTTCTGTCAGCAGCCAACTGGGGCGGCCAGGGCCTGCACCCGCGCGGCAACTTCGAGGGCTTCGGCCGCGCGGCGTCGAAACAGAAATGGCTGGAAGCGCACGGCATCGAGCACTGGACGCATTTCTATACCGACTACGGCGTCAATCTGCAGAAGCGCTTCTTCGCGCATTTCCTCAAAGGCGAAAAAAACGGCTGGGACGGGCAGCCGAAGGTGCAGCTGCAGGTGCGCCATCCCGACCGCTTCGAAGAACGCCATGAAAACGAATGGCCTCTGGCGCGCACGCAATGGACGACCTGGCACCTCCACGGCCGCACCTCGCAGCTGCTGACGGCGCCGGCGCAATCCGCGTCGACGGTGGCCTTTGACGCCCAAGGTGACGGCGCCAGTTTCATCTCACCGCCGCTCGACAGCGCGACGGAAATCACCGGCCCGATTGCGGCCCGCCTGTTTGTTTCATCATCAACCGCCGACGCCGATCTCTTCGTGATATTCCGCGTTTATACGCCGGACCTGCGCGAAATCACTTTCATGGGCGCAATCGATCCGCATACGCCGGTCGCCCAGGGCTGGCTGCGCGCCTCGCACCGCAAGCTCG
>CAZVDN010000488.1:0-1164 GCA_964625665.1 uncultured Streptomyces sp.
TCCCGCCCACTCCAAGATATTGCCGCGCGAAGTCAGCCTGAAAACGCGGTTGACCCGCTCGATCACCCTGAACATCCCTTTGGTATCCGCTGCCATGGATACCGTGACAGAAGCACGTCTCGCGATTGCCATCGCGCAGGAGGGCGGCATTGGCATCATTCACAAGAATTTGACCATTCCCGGCCAGGCCGGCGAGGTCGCCAAGGTCAAGCGCTTTGAAAGCGGCGTGGTCAAAGACCCGATCACGATCACGCAAAACATGACTGTGCGTGATGTGTTGGGCCTCACGCAACAACACAGGATTTCCGGACTTCCGGTCATTGATTCGAGCGGGCGTGTGGTCGGCATCGTGACCAATCGCGATTTGCGTTTCGAAACCAATCTCGGTCAGCCGGTGAAAAACATCATGACCCCGCGCGCGAAGCTGGTGACCGTGCGCGAAGGCGCCCGCCGCGAAGAGGCGATGGCGCTGATGCACAAGCACCGCCTTGAGCGCGTTCTTGTCGTCGGCAAAAATTTCGAATTGCGCGGTCTGATTACCGTCAAGGACATTCAGAAGTCGACCGAACATCCGCTTGCCTGCAAGGACAAACTCGGACGATTGCGCGTAGGCGCGGCCGTCGGTGTTGGTGAGGGCACCGAAGAGCGCGTTGCAGCGCTGGTCGAGGCTGGCGTGGATGTCATCGTCGTCGATACTGCGCACGGGCACGCGCAGGGTGTTCTCGACCGCGTCAAATGGATCAAGAAGCGGTATCCGAAAACCCAGGTGATCGGCGGTAACATTGCCACAAGCGATGCGGCCCGCGCGCTGGCGGATTGCGGTGCGGACGGGGTCAAGGTCGGTATCGGCCCCGGTTCCATCTGCACAACGCGCATTGTTGCCGGCGTCGGTGTTCCTCAGATCACGGCCGTGCAAAACGTTGCGCATGCGCTGGCCAAGCTCGATATACCGTTGATCGCCGATGGCGGCATTCGGTTTTCGGGCGATATTGCCAAGGCCATCGCGGCCGGCGGCAATGCCGTAATGATCGGCGGACTGTTTGCCGGCACGGAAGAGGCGCCGGGCGAAATCGAGCTCTATCAGGGGCGCTCTTACAAATCCTATCGTGGAATGGGGTCGCTCGGGGCCATGCAGCAGGGTGCAGCCGACCGTTATTTCCAGGA
>CAZVDN010000488.1:1174-2250 GCA_964625665.1 uncultured Streptomyces sp.
GAAATTGGTGCCTGAAGGCGTTGAGGGGCGAGTTCCATACAAGGGCGGTGTCGTGCCGCTCGTGCACCAGTTGATGGGCGGATTGCGCGCGAGCATGGGTTACACCGGCTGCGAATCGATTGATGAATTGCGTCGCAAGGCGCAGTTCGTTGAGATTACGCACGCCGGCATACGCGAATCCCACGTGCACGATGTGCAGATCACCAAGGAAGCGCCCAATTACCGGATTGAGTAGCGCCGGAACCTATTAGTGAGCACGCGCGGAACGTGTTTGGTCGTTTCCGGTATTTACCAACGCTTGATCCCCAGTTTCCGGCCTTGATATGTCGCATCAGAAAATTCTCATCCTTGATTTTGGCGCCCAATACACGCAGCTGATTGCACGCCGCGTGCGCGAGGCTGGCGTTTACTGCGAGCTGCATCCGCATGACGTGAGCGAAGACTTTGTGCGGCAGTACAATCCGCGCGGCATCATTCTCTCAGGCGGACCCAATTCGGTCTGGCAGGACGACACGCCGCGTGCGCCGGAGGTGGTGTTTGCATTGGGTGTGCCGGTGCTGGGCATTTGTTACGGCATGCAAACCATGGCGGCGCAGCTGGGCGGCAAGGTCGAAAGCGGCACCGTGCGGGAATTCGGTTACGCCGAGGTGCGCGCGCGCGGACATTCGGCGCTCTTCAAGGACATTCAGGACCGTGCCAATGCCGAGGGGCACGGTTTGCTCGATGTGTGGATGAGTCACGGCGACAAGGTGACGGAACTGCCGGCTGGATTCAAGATCATCGCCAGCAATGCGGCAACGCCGATTGCCGCCATGGCTGACGAAACACGCCGTTTCTACGCCGTGCAATTCCATCCCGAAGTGACGCATACGCATCAGGGTGCAGCAATCATTCAGCGCTTCGTGCACGGTATCTGCGAGCTCGGCAGCGACTGGAACATGCCCGGCTATGTCGACGAGGCGGTGGCGCGCGTGCGTGCAGAGGTTGGCAGCGACGAAGTGCTGCTTGGGTTGTCCGGGGGGGTTGATTCGGCGGTTGCGGCCGCGCTGATCCATCGCGCGATCGGCAAACAACTG
>CAZVDN010000489.1:0-1190 GCA_964625665.1 uncultured Streptomyces sp.
ATCCCGAGGGCATGAAGGGTTACCTCAAGGACCTGCTGGCTGACGCCGAACCGGTGGCGCCGATTTTCGACGGCGAAAAGTATGTGCAGGAAGCCAATGGTTTTGCGGTCGGCGAAGGCGCCGGCTGGGCGTTTGCGCTGGTTGATGAACTGAAGGGCTTCGGCGAGTCCTATGCCAACCTCATTCCGACGCCGGCCGGCGGCACGCATGAAGCCGGTCTGCGCGATGGCGTGTTCGAGGCGGTCAAGGCCTTCGCCGAACACCACAACATGATGCCGCGCGGCATCAAGCTGCAGTCCGACGACGTTTGGTCGCGCACGGTCTACTTCCTCTCGGCCAAAGTGCTGGAGCCGCAGTTCCACGGCCAGACCAAGGAAAAGCTGTCCAACCGCGACGCCGTGAAACTGGTGTCGAGCATGGTGCGCGATCCGTTCGAATTGTGGCTCAACAGTCACGTCGATTACGGCCGCAAGATCGCCGAACTGGTGATCAAGCAGGCCGTCGAGCGCAGCCGTTCGGTGACCAAAGTCGAGCGCAAGAAATCGTCGAGCGTTGTCATGCTGCCGGAGAAACTCACCGACTGCGAATCGAGTTCGACGACGGACAACGAACTGTTCCTTGTCGAGGGCGATTCGGCCGGCGGTTCGGCCAAGCAGGCGCGCGACAAGCGCTTTCAGGCGATCTACAAGATGCGAGGCAAGGCGCTGAACTCCTGGGAGGTCAAACGCGACCTGCTGTTCTCGAACGCCGAGATCCACGATATCGCAGTGGCGATCGGGGTCGATCCGCACGGCGAGGACGACAATCCCGATCTGTCCAATCTGCGTTACGGCAAGATCGCCTCGATGACCGATGCCGACGTCGATGGCGCGCACATCGCGGTGCTGTTGTTGACCCTGTTCTACCGGCACTTCCCGAAACTGATCGAGGGCGGCCATATCTACGTCGCCTGCCCGCCGCTCTACAAGCTGGGCATTCCGGCGCACGGCAAACGCCCGGCGAAAAACATCTATGCCGTCGATGACGATGAATTGAAATCGCTGCGCGAGCGCGCCATCGACGAGGGCGTGAAGCCCGAGTCGATCCAGACCCAGCGCTTCAAAGGCCTCGGCGAAATGAATCCGGAGCAGTTGTGGGAGACCACCCTCTGTCCGGACACGCGCCGCCTGCTGCAGGTGCGTATCGATGAC
>CAZVDN010000489.1:1200-2244 GCA_964625665.1 uncultured Streptomyces sp.
ATGACCGCGACAAAACCTACGAACTGTTCAACATGCTGATGTCGAAAAAAGAGGCGGAACGCCGCTGCACGTGGATGGAAGAAAACGGTGACCAGGTCGAGGCGGATGTATGAGCCCGACGCCGAAAAAATCCGCGAAAAATTCCGGCGATACCACGCCTGACCTGTTTGCAGCCGTGGGTGGCGCCGGTGGCGGCGTCAAATCCCCGGCCGGCGGTGGCGCTGAAGGTGATTTCATCGACATGGGGACGTTCGCCGAACGCTCCTACCTGACTTATGCGATGAGCGTGGTGCGCGGCCGCGCCATTCCGAACATCGAAGACGGCCAGAAGCCGGTGCAGCGCCGCATTCTCTATGTGATGAACGAGCTCGGCCTGAAGGCCGGCGTGCAACACACCAAATCGGCGCGCATCGTCGGCGAGGTGCTGGGTAAATTCCACCCGCACGGCGACGTTTCCACCTACGAAGCGCTGGTGCGCATGGCGCAGGATTTCTCGCTGCGTTATCCGCTGATCGACGGGCAGGGCAACTTCGGCACGCAGGACGGCGATTCCGCGGCGGCCTATCGATATACCGAGGCGCGGCTGACGCCGATCGCCGAGTTGCTGCTCTCGGAAATCGATCAGGAGACGGTCGATTTCGTCGCCAACTACGACGGTCGGCTGAAAGAACCGGAACTGCTGCCGGCGCGTTTGCCGATGCTCTTGCTGAACGGCGCGTCGGGCGTCGGTGTCGGCATGGCCTGCGAACTGCAGCCGCACAATTTGCGCGAAGTCGCCGACGCCGCGGTGGCGATGATCAACCGCCCCAACATCAGCGTCGAAGCGCTGATGGACATCATTCAGGGCCCGGATTTTCCCGGCGGCGGCCAGATCATCAGTCCGCGCCAGGCGATCATCGATGCCTACACGAGCGGGCGCGGTTCGCTGCGCGCGCGCTGCCGCTGGAAAGTCGAAAACCTGGCGCGCGGCCAGTGGCAGGTGGTGGTCTACGAACTGCCGCCGACCACCTCCGCCATGCGGGTCATGGGCGAGATCGAAGAGCT
>CAZVDN010000490.1:0-2243 GCA_964625665.1 uncultured Streptomyces sp.
GTCGGCGAACAATGCCGCAGCCACCGGCGCCTTCGTGCCGATGCTGGCGCTGGGCGTGCCGACCGGGCCGATCACCGCGGTGATGCTGGCCGCCATCATGGTGCACGGCATTGCACCCGGCCCGATGCTGATCACCGAGCAGCCGCAGTTGTTCTGGGGCTTTGTTGCGAGCATGTATGTCGGCAACGTCGTGTTGCTGGTGCTCAACCTGCCGCTGGTGGGGTTGTTTGTGAATCTGCTGCGTATTCCCTATTCCTACCTTTATCCGGCGATCCTCTGCTTTTGCATTCTCGGCGTCTATTCGGTCGGCAACAGTGTGGTCGATGTCTGGATCATGCTGGTGATGGGCGGCGTCGGCTATGCGCTGCGCAAATTCCAGTTCGATCTGGCGCCGGTGGCGCTGGGCCTCGTGCTGTCGCCGATGCTCGAACTGTCGGTGCGTCAGTCGCTTGCCATGTCGGGCGGCAACTACGGCATTTTTCTCGACCGTCCGATCGCCATTGCGATGTTCGCTGCGGCAGCGGTGCTGGTGCTGCTGGCTCTGAAACCGCTTGTATTCAAGAGCAAGGACTGGCGCAGCGAGGTTGGCCTCGACGAACCAGGCGCGTAATGGCTTTCTGCAGGCCGGGCGGGTCTGGTTTAAGATGCAGCATGAAAAATAATCGCATCAGCATGCTGGTTCTGGGGGTGCCGCTGCTGGCATCATGCGCGGCCAAACCGCCCGCCAATCTGTTCTGCGAACAACTGGCGGAAGTGGCGGTGGTGACCGAGCGCCTGCGCAATGAAAGCCTGCCGCTTGCCGACGTCATGCGCGAAGCAGACCGTCTTGAGCTGAGCAAACGCTTTACGGAAGCGGAGCTTGCACGCATTCGCGATACGATCGAAAAGACCTTCAATGCGGTGCGCAGTCCCAATGAAATACTGGTGGATTGCCGGACCGGTTTGAAAAAATAGAACGCATCATTTACCGGAGGGGACCATGAGACAGTGGCAATTTCGCAGTTTTATTGCATTGATCGTGTTTGTCGTGCTGGCCGGGTGCGCCGGTTTGGCGCCGGACTATCCGGCCCTGCTTGTCAGTGCGGATCGCAGCGACGCCGATCGCGCTACCGACAAACGCCGCAATCCGGTCGATCTCCTTCGGTTTTACGATGTGCGCAGCGGCATGACCGTCGCCGACATCGGCGCCTTCGGCGGCTACAACGCCGAACTGCTGGCGCGTGCAGTGGGCGCCTCGGGGCGTGTTTACGCGCACAATCCGCCGGCTGGCAATGCGCGCATGGCTGACCGCATGAAGTCGCCGGTCATGCAGAACGTTGTTGTCGCCAACCGGCCGTTCGACGATCCGCTGCCGCCGGAAGCGCGCAATCTGGATCTGGTGGTGTTCAATTTTGCCTATCACGACACGGCAAACATGAACGTTGACCGTTCCAAAATGAACCGTGCGATCTTCGATGCCCTGAAAAGCGGTGGCACCTATATCGTGGCCGACCATTCCGGCCTCGCCGGCACAGGCACCTCGGAGACGAAGACCCTGCATCGCATCGAGGAAGCGGCGGTGCGCCGCGAGGTCGAGAGCGCCGGTTTCCGTTTCGTCAGCGAAGGCGGTTTTCTGCGCAACCCGCAGGACACGCGCACGGTGCCGTCCGGCAAAAACACCGTCCCCAACGACGAGTTTGTATTGAAGTTTGTCAAACCGTAACGAACCGAAATGAACGATC
The DNA here is from genome assembly GCA_964625665.1 of uncultured Streptomyces sp. Taxonomy (GTDB): domain Bacteria; phylum Pseudomonadota; class Gammaproteobacteria; order Burkholderiales; family SG8-41; genus PALSA-1004. The sequence continues at coordinate 1,722 of CAZVDN010000490.1, forward strand.
TGAATTGATCTTCCTGAAAAGAGGGTGTTCATGATACGCAGCACATTTACTGCTGCCGCGCTGTTTGCGGCATTGTTGGTTGCATTGCCGGTGAAGGCGCAGGACATCGACAAGCTTAAGACGGGCGGGCCCTATGTGCCGACGCCGCAGTTGGTCGTTGATCAGATGCTGAAACTGGGCGCCGTCACCGAAAAGGACTACGTCATCGATCTCGGCTCAGGCGACGGGGTGATCGTGCTGACTGCGGCGCGCAGCTTCAAGGCCGGCGGCATGGGCATCGATATCGACCCTGATCTGGTGAAGCAGTCGAATGCCAGCGCGCAGAAATTCGGCATTGCCGACCGCGTGCGGTTTGTGCAGCAGGATGTGTTCAAGGCAGACCTCAGCAAGGCCTCGGTGCTGACGCTGTATCTGCTGCCCGGCATGATGATGAACCTGCGCAGCAAGATTTTTACCGAACTGAAGCCCGGCGTACGCGTCATTTCGCATGATTACCATTTCGGCGACTGGTCTCCCGACGAT
>CAZVDN010000491.1:0-2232 GCA_964625665.1 uncultured Streptomyces sp.
TGGACGACGCCGAGCAACTGATGCCGAACTACCTGCGTTTTGTGCGCGGTGTCATTGATTCGAGCGATTTGCCGCTCAACGTGTCGCGCGAAATCCTCCAGCAGTCGAAGGACATCGACGCCATTCGTGCCGGCGCGACGCGACGCGTGCTCGGCATGATTGAAGAGCTGGCCGAGAACGACAAGGAGAAGTTCACCACCTTCTGGCAGGAATTCGGCCGCGTCTTCAAGGAAGGCATCGGCGAAGACCATGCCAACCGCGAGCGCATCGCGAAAATCTGCCGCTTTGCTTCGACCAAGGCCGACACCGAAGTGCAGGACGTTTCGCTCGCCGACTACATCTCGCGCATGAAGCCCGAGCAGGAAAAGATTTACTACGTGACTGCCGACAGTTTCGCGGCGGCAAAGAACAGCCCGCACCTTGAAGTTTTTCGCAAGAAGGGCATCGAAGTCCTGTTGCTGTCGGAGCGCATCGACGAATGGGTGGTGTCGCACCTGAATGAGTTCGACGGCAAGCCGCTGCAGTCGGTGGCCAAGGGCGAGCTCGATCTGGGCAAGCTGGCCGACGAGGCGGACAAGAAAGAGCAGGAGAAGGACGCCGGCGAATACAAGGACCTCGTCGAGAAAATCAAGAAGGCGCTGGGCGAGGGCGTAAAAGAGGTGCGCACGACGACGCGTTTGACCGAGTCGCCGGCCTGTCTGGTGTCGGAACAATTCGGCATGGGCGGCAACCTCGAGCGCCTGCTGAAAGCGGCGGGGCAGAAGGTGCCGTCATCCAAACCGATTCTTGAAATCAATCCGCGCCATCCGCTGCTGCAGCGCCTCAAGTACGAGGCCGAGGGCCAGCGCTTCGACGACTGGTGCCACGTGCTTTTCGATCAGGCCTTGCTCTCGGAAGGCGGACAGCTGGAAGACCCGGCGTCGTTCGTCAAGCGACTCAATCAGCTGATGCTGGTGCTGGACAGCAGCAAAGCGGCCTGAGGTTCAGGGGCGGACCAGCTTTTCGGGCAACTGCCCCCTGTTCGCCAGGCAGAGAAAATAGCCGAGCGGCTCGGCGAGGCATTTGGCATATATGCCGTTGCGCGCGGCGCAGGCGTTTCTCAGCTCGGCTTTTTCGCGCGCGCAATTGGCGGCGACCGGCAGGGCCACGTTCGGAATGAATTTGGCGAAGCAGGTCTGAAAGTCGGGATGTTTTGCCTTGTTGCTGCAGGCGAGGATGATTTCGTTGCGTCCGATGCAGAAATCGCGGTCGGCCTGCAGGGTCCGCGTGCAATCGGCGAGGTCGCGGATGTCGGGCGGCGGCGGTTCGGCCGGTTCGACCTTCAGCACCAGTTGCGGCACTGCGATGTCGCGCACGCATTTGTCGAGCGCATCGCCTTTGAGTTCGGCGCATGCCGGCGGCATCATGCTCATCTGCGCCTGTGCGCTGGCGGCGAACAGCAGCAGCGCAACGCACGATTGCGCGATCAAAAGGGGTGCAGCGCTGCTCATTGCGGATCGGATGTTCATTCGCCCTGAATTGGAGACGGTGCGCGCGGGATTGATTTATTATAGCCCGATGAAACCCGCATTGACCCGATGAACGCGCGCAAACGGATATTTGCGTGGCTGGCGCTGCTGCTGATCGCAGCGATCGTGCTTGCGGTGCGCATCGCCGAGCCGTTCGATCTTGCGCTGCTCGATCGCCAGTTTGCGGTTTTGCGCAGCCACGCGGCGCCGCATGCCGCGCGCGAAGTCGTCATCGTTGGCATTGATCAGCAGACCACTGAACAACTGCGCGAACCAATGGCCCTCTGGCACGCGCATATCGGCAGGTTCGTGCGCGCCATGGGCGACGCCGGCGCCAGTGTGGTCGGCCTCGATATCGTGCTGCCCGACCGCAGTTACGAAACGCTGCTGCCGGGCCTCGACCGGGCGCTGCTCGTCGAACTGGTGGCGGCGCGCCAGCGGGTGCCTGTGGTGCTGGGCCTGACCGCCGATCCCGAAGGCCGGCCGCGCACCATATACCCGGCGTTTCTGGCGGCCGCAGGGTCGAGTGGTTTCGTATTGTTTCCGACCGATCGCGACGGCGTGGTGCGCCGCTTTGATGAACACATCGAGGTTGCCGGCGAAACCGCGCCGACGCTGGCCGGGCAGATGGCGCGCGCGCTCGGTGCAAAGGTCGGTGCCGGCTTGATCAACTACGCGGTCGGCGAAAAGATCCGTTACGTGTCCCTGCAGCAGGTGCTGGCTT
>CAZVDN010000492.1:0-2231 GCA_964625665.1 uncultured Streptomyces sp.
GAACGGCCGGCCGTTATGACCGCGCGGACCGGCAAACGTGGTGCGGTTGGTGGGCGCGCCGCAGGCTGCCATCACGCGCTGCGGAATCGCTTTCGACAAGGCGTCCATCGCCATTGCCGGAATGTAGTGCGCCGTCTGGTTGCGCGCGAACACCGGCGCCGGGAACTGCGCGTTGAGAATGGTGCCCGGCGGCACGGTGACGGTGATCGGCCGCGTGATGCCCTCGTTATAGGGCGTATGCGGATCGAGCACGCATTTCAACACGTAAACGAAAGCCGAAAACGTGTAGTTATAGACGACGTTGATGCCGCCGGGGCTGACCTGCGGCGAACAACCGGCGCAATCGATCTCGACATCGCTGCCGCGCACGGTGATCGCGCATTGCAGTTTGACCGGCCCGTCGAAACCGTCGGTCTGGATGCTGCTCGAATAAGTGCCGTCGGGAATCTCTTCGATCGCACGGCGAAACACTTTCTCGGTGCGCGCATTGAGTTCGGCCGACACCGGGCGCAGATCGTCGACACCGGTCTCGTCCATCAGCTTGACGATTTCCTGCGCGCTGGTGCGGCACGAGGCAATCAGCGCGTTGAGGTCGCCGAGCACCTGTTCGGAGACGCGCACGTTTTTTTCGATGATGGAAAAAATCACCGGATCGGGTGCGCCGGCGCGAAACAGTTTCACCGGCGGGAAGCAGATGCCCTCTTCATAGACCTGGCGCGCGCCGGTGGACACCGTGCCGCCGACGTCGGCAACGTGCGAAGAGGCGCCGGTATAACCGACGATCCTGCCGTGGCGAAAGATCGGCATGGTGATGTAGAAATCCGGCAGATGGCCCGAGCCGTACCACGGATCATTGGTAAACAGCACATCGCCTTCCTGCAGCGTGTCCGCCGGAATTTTTTCGACAATGGCACGGATGGTGCGCGGCAGGATAATGCTCATGCGCGGCGTGCCCTTGGTCGTATACCCGATGCCGGTGCCGTCGCTGTCGCAGACCGCGCAGCCGAAGTCGTTGGACTCGCGCGCGACGGTCGAAAACGCGGCGCGCACCAGCGTGTCGGCGGCCTCATCAACGATCGAGATGCAGCGCTCCCAGAAAATCTCCAGCATCACCGGGTCGTTTATGGTCTGGCTGATGCGTTCCATCCGGTCTCCGTTCAGTGTGGGGTGCAGGGGTTCGACGATGACGATGCACGGGCGGCCAGCCTCGGCGATCCGCCGTCCCGGCTTTCGTATGCACCGTATCGATGGTAGGTATTAACTTTACCGGAGTCAAGTTAACTGCCGGGACCGCCGGCGCTCTGTATAATCATTAAAAACAGCGGGACAGACCGGTGGGAACGATCAGGGACGCCAAACGCACCAGACAGCGCATCCTCGATGCCGCAGCGCAGGAGTTTTCGCGCAAGGGCTTCGACGGCGCCACCATGCTCGGCATCGCGCAGCGCGCCAAGGTCAGCAAGCAGCTCGCCACCCACCATTTCGGCACCAAGGAAAAGTTGTTCGAACAGGTGCTCGACCTGAAATTCCGTCCGCTGCTCGAAGCGCAGCAATCGGCGCCGCCTGCCGGCGCCCCTGCCGACCTCTTCGCGGAACGTTTCCGCAACCGCGCCAACTACGCCGATTACATCCGCTTCCTCACCTGGGAGGCGGCCAGCGGCCGGCGCGCCGCCCTGCCCGGCCATCAGGCGCGCAGCCGCCGCACGGCGAGTTTCGGCGCGGCAATCCAGCGCATGCAGAAAGACGGCGCATTGCCGGCGGAGCTCGATCACCGGATGCTGCAGCTCGCCGCACTGGCACTGACGACCTATCCGGTGGCCTTCGGCCAGATGACGCGACTGGTCACCGGCCTCGCGCCCGGCGATCCGAAGTTTCAGCGCCAGTGGTACGAATTCCTGCAGGCGCTCGGCAAGCGCGCGCTGTCAGTGAAGAAAAAGCCCGCTGGAGTCCGACGTGCCTGAATCCGCCGCGCCCGCACCGCTGCATGTCATCGCCTCCGGCGGTTTTCGCACGGCCTATCAGCTGGTGCTGCCGGCCTTCGAACAGCAGACCGGCATCAGGGTCAGCACCGGCGCCGGCGCTTCGCAGGGCAAAACGCCGGACGTGATCGGCACGCAATTGCGCCGCGGCGTGACGGCCGACATGGTGATCATGTCGCGCGAAGGGCTCGACGAACTGGTTGCCGAAGGCCGCCTCATTGCCGGTTCGGTTGTCGATCTGGCCTGCACGCC
>CAZVDN010000493.1:0-2220 GCA_964625665.1 uncultured Streptomyces sp.
AACAAAGTCGTGCGCTACATCATCACCGACGCCGCCGGCGCCGGCACCGATGTGCTGGGCCGCATCATCGCCGAAGGACTCACCAATCTCTACGGCCAGCAGGTGATCGTCGAAAACAAACCGGGCGCGGGCGGCAACCTCGGCGCCGACATCGCCGCGCATTCGCCGGCCGACGGCTACACCATGCTGCAGATCGCCACCACGCATGCGGTCAACGCCACGCTCTACAAAACCCTCGGTTACGATCTGGTGCGCGACTTCATCCCGATCGCGCAGATCGCCTCCGGCCCGTCGATCATGGTGGTGCCGGCCAGCTCGCCGGCCAAATCCGTCAGCGAGTTCGTCAAATATGCCAAATCGAAAGCCGGTGAACTGACCTACGCCTCGGCGGGTTCCGGCACCTGCAGCTTTCTCGCCGGCGAACTGTTCCGCCGCCAGACCGGCATCGAAATGACGCACATCGCCTACAAGGGCGGCCCGCCCGCCGTCACTGCCGTGATGTCCGGTGAAGTTTCGGCCTATTTCGCGCCGCTGTCGGCCGTCATGCAGCAGATCGGCCAGGGCCGCCTGCGCGCGCTCGGCGTCACTTCACCGCAGCGTTTGAGTTTTCTGCCCGAACAACCGACCGTTGCGGAAAGCGGCGCGCCCGGTTACCAGTTCTCATGCTGGTACGGGCTGATGGTGCCGGCCAAAACGCCGCCCGCCGTGGTTGAAACCATCCACGCCTCGCTGCTGAAAGTACTGGCGACGCCCGCCGTGCAGAAAAAACTTACCGATCTGGGTTACATCGCCGTCGGCGACAAACCCGAAGCCTTCGCCGCACACATCAAGGCGCAGATCGAAGCGATCCGGCCGATTGCACGGGATTTGCCGCAGCCGCAGTAGTCTTTGCATTGGAATGCCGTTTGCCGATGACAGCGATAGCTCAATGAGGTGACGCCCATGACCAACGACCACCCGATCGAATCGCCAGGCGAAGAAGCGGACGACTTTTTTGTCAAGCTGCGCCCGGTCAGCTTCGCCGATCCGTTTCGCTGGCTCGCACTTGGCGCGCGCGACTTCATGCGCGCGCCGCGCGTCGGGCTGTTCTTCGGCGGCTGCTTCGTCTTCATGGGCTGGGCGCTGCTCATCACCTTCCGCAACGCGCCGGTTTTTGTGCTGGGCCTCTCGGCAGGGTTCCTGCTCGTCGGCCCCTTCCTTTGCATGGGCCTCTACTTCGCCAGCGATCTGCTCGAGCGCGGCCAGCAACCGCGCCTCATCGAAGCCGCGATGGCCTGGCGCCGCAAGATCGACACCCTGGGCATCTTCGGCGCCGTGCTGCTCGTGCTCGAGATGCTGTGGGCGCGCGCCTCGCTGGTCGTCTTCGCGCTTTCGTTCCACGGCACCATGCCCGATTTCTCGGAATCGCTCAAAAGCCTCGTCAATCCGAACAACCTCGACTTCATCCTCGCGTGGATGGCGCTGGGCAGCGTGTTCGCCACCATCATCTTCTCGGTGGCCGTGGTCAGCATCCCGATGATTCTCGACCGCCGCACCGATGCCATCACCGCCGGCCTGACGAGCATCCGCCTCGTGCTCACCCAGCCGGTCGTCATGCTCATGTGGGCGGCGATCATCACGGTGCTTGTCGTCATCGCCATGCTGCCGGGCTTCGCCGGCGTGCTGGTCGTCGGGCCGATCCTCGGCCACGCGTCGTGGCATGCGTATCGTGCGGCGGTTGAGCCGCGAACCCCCACCACCAATTGATTTGGAAAGTCCCTGCCTCCGCGCATCGGGCAAGGGAACCGAACTTCGCGCTGCGAGGCAATTCCGGTTTGACACTGCATTGCGCAAAGTCACGCACCGGGAATCAGTACAATGCCTGTCCGCACTAAAGATTGATACCTATGTCCGCCACAAATACCGACCTCCCCTTCGACGGCGTCAAAGTCCTCGACCTCTCGCAAGGCATTGCCGGCCCCTATTGCGGCATGCATCTCGCGCGCAACGGCGCCGATGTAATCAAGGTCGAGCCGCCGGGTGAGGGCTGCTGGAGCCGCCTGCTCGGCAAACACACCGGCGACCAGACCGCGCATTCGGTGATCGTCAACCGCGCCAAGCGCTCGCTTGCCGTCGATCTCAAGACCGCCGAAGGTGTAGCCATCGTGCAGAAGCTCGCCGCCGAATGCGACGTGCTGATCCAGAACTACCGCGTCGGCAAGATCGACAAATTCAAACTCG
>CAZVDN010000494.1:0-2217 GCA_964625665.1 uncultured Streptomyces sp.
TAGTTTCGGCCATCGATTACATGGCGCTTGCACCGGGCATGGCGTTGTCGGACATCAAAATCGACCGCGTTTTCATCGGTTCCTGCACCAATGCGCGCATTGAAGACCTGCGCGCAGCCGCGGCGGTGGCGAAACTGGGCAAGGCGCAGGTGCCGGCCTGGGTGGTGCCGGGTTCACGCACTATCCAGCGTCAGGCAGAGCAGGAGGGCCTCGACAAAATCTTCACCGCGGCCGGATTCGAATGGCGCGAACCGGGCTGTTCGCTGTGCACGGCGCTGAACGGCGATCTCGTGCAGCCGGGCGAACGTTGCGCATCAACCTCCAACCGGAATTTCAAAGGGCGTCAGGGCACCGGCAGTCGCACCCACCTGATGAGTCCGGCGATGGCCGCGGCCGCAGCGCTCAAGGGGCGCTTCGCCGATGTGCGCGAACTGATGGCGAAAGCGTAGGGCGGCATGAAACCATTCACCACATTGACGGCAATCGCGGCACCGTTCGAGCAGCCGAACATCGATACCAACCAGTTATGTCCGACGCGGTTCAACAAGGTGCCGCGCGGGCCGAAGTACGCGCAGGTGCTGTTTCACGACCTGCGTTTCAATGCCGACGGCAGCGAAAAAGAATTCATCCTCAACGCCGAGCCTTACAACAGGGCCGGCATCATCGTCGCGGACCGCAATTTCGGTTGCGGTTCGTCGCGCGAGAGCGCGGTCTATGCGCTCTACGAATTCGGCATCCGCTGCGTGATCGCGCCGAGCTTCGGCGACATTTTCGCCAATAACTGCGGCAAAAACGGGCTGCTGCCGGTGGCATTGCCGGCTGCGGTCTGTGCCGATATCCGCCGTCAGCTGTGCGATCACGTCGGTGCGACGTTGGCCATTGATCTTGACGCGCAGACCGTAACCGATCTCAACGGGGCCGTGCACACCTTCGATATCCATCCGGTGCGCAAGAAATGCCTGCTGGAAGGCCTCGACGACGTAGATCGCACACGCCAGTATCAAGGGGCGATCGAAGCTTTTGAGGCGGCCTACAAACGCGAGCGCAGCTGGTTGTATTGAGCGCTTTTCAAGCTTGATGCCGGTTTCGCGCACGAGCTTGCTCCATTTCGCCAGGTCTTCGCGGATGAATTTTGAAAATTTCTCCGGCGTGCTTTCCAGTGTTTCGGCACCGAAGCGCGCAAAGCTCTCGCGCGTGGCCTTGGCGCGCAGCACCTTGAGCAGCGCCGCATGGAGTTTGCTGACGATGTCGGCCGGCGTCGCGGCGGGGAGCGCAATGCCGGTCACCGTGCTGGCATCCGGCACGCCTGCTTCGTTGGCACTCGGCACATCCGGCAGATAGGGCGAACGCTTCAGCGTCGTCACCGCGATCGGCCGCAGCTTGCCGGCCTGCAAGTAACCGATCGATGACGACAGTTGGTCGAAAAACACATCGACCTGTCCGCCCATCAGATCGACCAGTGCCGCGCCGCTGCCTTTATAGGGCACATGCACCATGCGCGTGTCGGTGGCTTTCTGAAACAGCGCGCCGGCCAGATGGTTGCTGCTGCCGCTGCCGGCGGAGGCCATGGTAATGCGGTCCGGGCGTGCTTTGATCAGCGCGATGAATTCGCGCACGGTTTTCACGGGCACTGACGGATGGGTTTCGATGACGATCGGCACCATGGTCGTCATCGAGGTCGTGGCGAAGTCCTTCAGCGGGTCGTAACCGAGCTTCGGATAGAGCGCCGGTGCGTTGGTCAGCGTGCCGCTCGAGCCGAGCAGCAGCGTATAGCCGTCGGCCGGGGCTTTGGCTGCCACTTCGGTGCCGATGGTGCCGCCGGCGCCGCCGCGGTTCTCGACGATGATGGTCTGGCCCAGCGCTTCGCCGAGGCCCGGCGCAAGCGTGCGCGCCGTGATGTCGATATTGCCGCCCGGCACATAGGGCACGATGATGCGGATGGGTTTCTCCGGCCAGGCCGCGCCGGCTGTGGTGGCGATGGCAGTGAGCAATGCCGCGCTTATGGTTTTTGTCATGGCGATCCTCCGGGAACGTTGCGCATGGTAGAGCAGGCAGTGCGGCCGGCGCAAATTCAGTAGAATGGCCGTTCCGACAACCACCAATCTCTGTCTGCCATGATTCCATCGCAAAGGGTGTCTTACTCCGCCAGCATTGATCGCGAACCGTTGAAACTGCCGAAAGGCATTCGCATGATCGTCTGGCCCATCGTCAATGTCG
>CAZVDN010000495.1:0-2212 GCA_964625665.1 uncultured Streptomyces sp.
GCAGGTCATGCAGATGGCGCAGATCATCGGCGGTTATTCGCTCGGTGGCGCCGACCTGCTGCGCCGCGCGATGGGCAAGAAAAAAGCCGAGGAGATGGCCGAGCACCGCGCGATTTTCCGCGAGGGCGCCGCAAAGAACGGATTGAAGGAGGCCAAGGCCGACGAGTTGTTCGACTTGATGGAAAAGTTCGCCGGCTACGGTTTCAACAAATCGCATGCCGCCGCCTACGCGCTGGTCGCTTACCACACGGCGTATTTCAAGGCGCACCATCCGGCCGCGTTCATGGCGGCCAACTTGTCGGCGACGATGGACGATACCGACAAGGTCAAGCAGCTCTACGAAGACGCGGTGGCCAACAAACTCAAGGTGCTGCCGCCCGACATCAACAGTGGCGAGTACCGTTTCGTGCCGATTGACGTTGAAACCATCCGTTACGGGCTCGGCGCGGTCAAGGGCACCGGCGAGTCGGCGATCAACTCCATCGTCGAGGCGCGCGGCAAAGACGGGCCGTTCCGCGACCTGTTCGATTTCTGCGAGCGCGTCGACAAGCGGCTGGTCAATCGCCGCGTCGTCGAGGCGCTGATCCGCGCCGGCGCCTTCGATTCGATCGATGACAATCGCGCGCGGCTGCTGGCCTCGGTCGGCATTGCGCTGGGCGCGGCCGAGCAAAACGAACGCAACGCGCAGCAGGTCAGTCTGTTCGGCGGCGCCGGCGAATCGGCACAGGCGCGGCCGGCACTGATCGAGGCGGCGCCGTGGGACCGCCGCGTGTTCCTGCGCGAGGAAAAGACGGCGCTGGGCTTTTATCTGTCGGGGCACCCTTATTCGGCCTATCGCGACGAAATCGGCCAGTTCGTGCGCAGCTCGCTCGACCGCCTGCAGGCCTCGCAGGGCTATGGCAACCAGGCCCCGGTGCAGTTGATCGCCGGCGTCGTGGAATCGGTGCGGTTCATGAAAACGATGACCTCGCGCATGGTGATCATTGCGCTGTCCGACGGCCGCGCGTCGCAGGAGATCGTGGTTTACGGTGAGAACTTCGATCAGTACCGCAAGATCGTGGTGGATGACGCAGTGCTGGTCATGGAAGTGAAGGTGCGCAACATCACGCGCGGCGGGCAGGACGGCGAGGCGGGCGAGACTTTCATGCGCATCACGGCCGAAAAAATCTACGATCTTGAGGCGGCACGCAACAAATTCGCGCGCGGCGTGCGACTGACCTGCAACGGCCAGTCGTCGGCTTCAAAGCTCAAGGAATTGCTGCAACCCTACCGTAACGGCAGTTGTCCGGTGACCCTCGTTTATCACAACAAATCGGCGAGCTGCGAAATCCAGCTCGGCGAGGCCTGGCGCGTCAATCTCAACGACAATCTGATGCAGTCTCTCGGTGCCTGGCTGTCGGAAGACAACGTCAAGGTGCTTTACAGCTGACCCCGGCTTTGCCGGCACCGGCGGCCGGTGCTCATTCGGCTTTCAGATTGGCGCTTTTCACCACGCGCGCCCAGCGCGCGATTTCCGCATTGATAAAGGCCTGAAAGGCGGCCGGGCTGTCACCGATCGGCTCCAGCGCATTCGCGGCGAGTTTCTCGCGCACATCCGGCATGGCAAGCACGCGCACGATATCCGCATTCAGTTTGTTGACGATTTCCGGCGGCGTGGCGGCCGGCGCGATCAGTCCGTTCCAGGTCGCGGCCTCGAAGCCGGGCAGGCCCGCCTCTGCCATGGTCGGTGTTTCCGCCATGTGCGGCGTGCGCTTGGCCGAAGAAACGGCAAGCACGCGCAGGCGTCCCGCGCGCGCGAACGGCAGCACCGAAGTGAGGTTGCCGAACGTCATCGGAATGTGGCCGGCAACGACATCGGTGACGGCCAGGCTGCCGCCCTTGTAGGGCACATGCGTGATATCGACGTTCGCCATTACCTTGAACAGTTCGCCGGCCAGATGCGAAGAGCCGCCGATGCCGCGAGCACCCGTCGCTCCTCGCGGTGGGGCACGCCGAAGAGCCGCCGATGCCGCCCGAACTGAAAGTCAGTTGACCGGGTTTCGCCTTCAACAGCGCGGTCAGTTCCTTCAGTGATTTGACCGGCACGCTTGGATGCACAACCAGCACGTTCGGCGTTTGCGCGGCGTTCGACAGCGCAGTGAAATCGGTTTGCTTGTATGGCACTTTGGCGAGCAGGCTGAAATTGACGGCGTAGGCCGAGGTGGCCATCAGG
>CAZVDN010000496.1:0-1414 GCA_964625665.1 uncultured Streptomyces sp.
CGCCGAAATCGAACGCCTGCTGGCGACCGACAAATACAGAAATTTCTAGCCGGTCTTCGTGCAAGCCCGTAGCCCGGAAGGAGCGCAGCGTATTCCGGGAAACTACTCCGCCTTCGCCCCCGACGACTTCACGACCGCCGCCCACTTGCTGATTTCGCGCGGCATCAGCTTGGTCAATTCATCGGGCGAACCGGCGAGCACATCAACACCCATTTCGGCGAGCCGTCGCGTGATCTCCGGCGTATGCAGCGCCTTGCTGTAGCCCTCGTGCAGTTTCTGCACGACATCGCGCGGCATGCCGGCCGGCCCCATCAGCGCATACCAGCCGCTGGATTCAAACCCCTTGATCGTTTCAGCCACGGTGGCGACGTTCGGCAATGCCGCGGCACGTTTCACACCGCAGACGCCAATCGCGCGCAGACGGCCGGCCTGGATGAAGGGCAGGGCGGCGAGCAAGGTGTTCACCTGAAACTGCACATGGCCGGCGACAGTGTCGTTCAACGCCTGACCGGCGCCCTTGTAGGGAATGTTCAGCACATCGATCTTCGCCATCGAGCGCAGCATCTCGACGGCGAGGAAGGCCGAGTTGCCGCCCGCGGTGCCGGCAGTCAACTGGCCCGGGCGCGCTTTGGCCAGCGCAATGAACTCCGCGACGTTTTTCACCGGCAGCGATGGATGCACGACGAGCACGGTCTGCGTCAGCGCGAGCTGGCTGATCATGCTGAAGTCCCTGATCGGATCGAACGGCAGCTTGGCGAAGAGGCTCGGGTTGATTGCATGCGGCGTGGTCGCGATCAAAACCGTGTAACCGTCGGGCGCCGAACGTGCCACCAGTTCGGTGCCGATGTTGGTGAAGGCGCCGCCGCGGTTGTCCACCACCACGCTCTGGCCGAAGATTTCAGTCAGTTTCGGGCTCAGCAGCCGCGCCAGAATGTCGGTGCCGCCGCCGGGCACCGCGGGCACGATGATGCGCAGCGGCTTTGTCGGGAACGGTTGCGATAACGCAGTTGCAGACAGTGCGAGCAGGGCGGCGCCAAGAAGGCCACGCAGAACGTAGGGGAATGTTTTCATGGGCGGCAGTCTACCCTGAGTTTGTGACCTTCGTTTTACCGACGGGCGGCGGGGTTTACCTGCCGAACGGCCGGGGTCCCGTGCCGGCCCCGCGCCGCCCGAGGGAAAGCGCGCGCCGGCGCCATGGCCCCAGGGCCTGCCAGCCACCCCGTACGGGGTAAAAGCGGGAATTTCTCCTTTTGACGAATCGCGGGTCTGCGCGATAATGCGCCATTCGTCACTCGGGCCCCCTGATGCGCCACCCCGCAAGAAACCTGCAGTCCGATCCAACCGAGAAGGTCGATCTCACCGACCCGGCCGCCGTTTTGAAGGCGATCGATGCGATCCTGCGCGCGCGTTACGG
>CAZVDN010000496.1:1424-2207 GCA_964625665.1 uncultured Streptomyces sp.
TGAAAGTTCGATTGCCGATCTCGCGCGCGCGTTTCGCGGCGACTATCCGGGCCTGCTTCGCTGCGACACGCATTATCACGATCTGCGCCACGCGCTCGACACGGGCCTCGCGATGGCGCGCCTGATCGATGGCCATGCGGTGGCCAATCCTGAAACTGCACCCAAAGACATCGACACCGAACACGCCTTGCTCGGCGTGTTGCTTGCGCTGTATCACGACATCGGCCTGTTGCGCCGCACCGGCGAAGAACATCTCGAAGGCGCGTCATTGACGCCCGTGCACGAAGCGCGCGGCACCGAGTTCATGCGCGATTACCTCAGCCGCACGCCGCTTGCGCATCTGGCCGAAAAGGCCGAGCTCATCATGGTGACGCGTCTGGTGTGGCACATGCCGCCCGATTTGCCGCAGCACGACCGCGCGCTCGCCAGCCTGCTCGGCAGCGCCGATATCATGGCGCAACTGGCCGACCGCGCCTATCTCGAAAAATGCCGCGACTTCCTGTTCATCGAATTCAGCGCCATCGGGCTTGCGGGTGAGCCCGGTCTGCCGTATCCCGATCCGCAGACATTGCTGGAAAAAACGCCGGCCTTCTACACCGACTTCCTGCGCAACCGCATGCACACCGAATACAGCGATGCCGACCGCTACACGCGTTATCACTTCGGCGGCACCTGTCCCTACGAAGCGGCGATCACGCGCAATATCGACCACCTCGGCACCGTGCTCAAGAACAACGACTTCTCGATGCTGCGCCGCGTGCCGCGCAAGGTTGTTGACGCGCA
>CAZVDN010000497.1:0-2199 GCA_964625665.1 uncultured Streptomyces sp.
GAGCAGAACGTCATCGAATGTGAAGGCTTTTTGCACCACGCGCATCGTGTGATCCTTCCAAAAGCGCATTATACGCAGACGCCCGTAAACCGCCAAGCAAGCGGCCGCGTTACAGCCCCTGTGGCGTTGACGAAATCCCGTGAAATCGCTACCGTGGCGCCACCCATTAAGGACGAGCGACGATGAGACATCTGACAGCTGCAATGGCCGCGTTTCTGTTTACCACCTGTGCGCTCGGCCAGATCGTGGAATGCATTGATGCCAAAGGCGGGAAAACCCTCGCCCAGTTCTGCCCGCCAGGAACGGTAAAGGAAATCAAGCGCGGCGGCAGCACCACCGGTGGCGGCCCCGCCCCTGCGGCAGCGCCGGCAAAATCGCTGGCCGAACAGGATGCGGCATTCAAAAAACGCGCACTTGAACGTCAAGAATTGGAAGCCAAAGGCGAGAAAGAAAAAGCGGACGCGAAAATAGCCGAGCGAAACTGCAATGATGCGCGCGGCCAGCTCAGGCAGTTGCAGGATGGGGCACGCATCTCGCGTACCGATCCCAATACCGGCGAGCGCATCGTGCTTGAGGAAAAAGACCGTCCAGCAGAAACGGCGAGCGCGCAAAAAGCCGTAGACACCTGGTGCAAAAAATAATCTCGCGTTGATTTAGCGCCCGGCTTTAGCTGCGCTGCGGATCCGCGTCACGCGCAGTTGCTTCGGGTCTGCAACCAGCGGCCGGTAAATCTCGATTCGATCCCCGTCCTGCGGTTGTGCCGATAACGGCACGCGCCGGCCGAAAATACCCGCCACCAGCGGATCCACACCTTCTGGCGGTTCGGATTCAACCAGTCCCGAAAGTCTGATGGCATCCGCAACGGTTGCCCCCGCGCTGAGTTCGACGGTTGCACCAAAGGCCCGGTCAGGCAACGCATGGACGACCTCAACCGTAATCTTGGCCAGTTCAACCATATAATTTTTCCGCCCGGCTGACAAAGGCATCCACCATTGTTGTCGCAATATGATTGAACACCGGCCCGACCAGCGCCGAAAGAACGCGGCTTGAGAACTCCCAGCGCAAACAGAATTCCACCTTGCAGCCGGCCCCGGCCAGCTCGGTAAACCGCCAGAAACCACTCAGCGACTTGAACGGGCCATCGACCAACTCAATCCCCATTGCGGACGGCGCCTCGCGCGAATTGCGCGTGGTAAATTGCTGGCGGATACCGCGAAAATTGACATGCAGCACGGCACTGAGTTCGTCAGGCCGCCGATGAATCAACTCGCTGCCGCTGCACCACGGCAAAAACTGCGGATACTGCTCAACCGCGTCCACCAGTTCGAACATCCGGGCGGCTGAATACGGCACCAGCACAGTTTGATTTACCTCAGGCATTTTCGGCGAACAGTTTGTAGGTGGCACGCATGGCGCAACTGTTACAATTCTTCACGATGAACAACTATACCGCGTCATGAGTCTTGCGCAAAACAGAAAGGCCTTTCACGACTACTTCGTCGAGCAGAAACTCGAGGCCGGCCTGGTATTGGAAGGCTGGGAGGTCAAGTCGATTCGCGCGGGCCGCACGCAACTCAAGGAAGCCTACGTCGTTATCCGCAATGGCGAGTTGTTCCTGATCGGTTGTCACATTAGTCCGCTGGCTACCGCCTCCAAACATGTCCAGCCAGATCCCGTGCGAACGCGTAAATTGCTGCTCCACGCCGAAGAAATCGATCGCCTTGTGGGGTTGGTCGATCGCGCCGGTTACACCCTGCTGCCTCTGAACATGCATTTCACGCGCGGCCGCATCAAACTGGAAATCGGGCTGGCCAAAGGCAAAAAGCAGCATGACAAGCGCCAGGCCGACAAAGAGCGCGAGTGGGAAAGGGAAAAACAGCGGCTGCTGAAAACGCGTTAACCCGGAAAGGTTGAACGTGCCGGGAAAGATGGGGTGGCTGATGGGACTCGAACCCACGACGACCGGAATCACAATCCGGGACTCTACCAACTGAGCTACAGCCACCACTTGAAACACATTACAGGGCGCGCGTTTGGCGCGCCCGGCGGGACTCGAACCCACAACCCCCGGCTTAGAAGGCCGGTGCTCTATCCGGTTGAGCTACGGGCACTCCCTGTCGCAACTGGTCGGGGTGGAGAGATTTGAACTCCCGACATCCTGCTCCCAAAGCAGGCGCGCTACCAGGCTACGCTACACCC
>CAZVDN010000498.1:0-2191 GCA_964625665.1 uncultured Streptomyces sp.
GACTGCGGCGTGCTTTACAGCACGCCCGAGATGCCGCCATCGAGGTTGATGCTGGTGCCGGTGACGTAGGTGGCCATGTTCGACGCGAGAAACACGATGGCGTCGGCCGCTTCGTCGGTCTCTCCCATGCGTTTCATCGGGATGTCTTCGGCGACTTTCTTGAAATAGACGTCCGGTTCAAGGCCGAGCTTCTTGCGCGTGCGCTCGTGCTGGCCGGATTTGATCTTGCCGATCGTCACCGTGTTGACCAGCACGTTCTGCGGCGCGAATTCCTTCGAAAGCATCTTGGTCAGCGCGAGCCCTGCCGCGCGTGAAATCGAGGTCGGGCCCGAGGCCGCGCCCGGCTGTTTGGCCGCGACGTTGGTGATGTTGATGACGCGGCCGCCGCCCTGTTTGATCATGTGCGGCACGGCAAGCCGCGTGCAGCGGATCGCGCCGAACACCTTCAGTTCGAAATCGGATGCCCACTTGGCGTCGTCGGTTTCGAGAAAGGCGCCGCGCTGCGAACTGCCGGCATTGTTGACCAGCACATCGACGCGGCCGAACTGTTTGACCGCGGCGTTGATGAATTTTTCGATGTCGTCGGCCTTGCTGATGTCGGCAGCCATGCCGAACACCGTGCCGCCGGCTTTTTTGATTTCGGCGACGGCCGCGTCAACCTTCTCCTGGCTGCGGCTGCAGAGTGCGACACTGGCGCCTTCACGCGCGAATTTCAGCGCGGCGGCGCGGCCGATGCCTTCAGTGCTGCCGGTGATGATGACGACCTTGCCCTTGAGTCCGAGATCCATGGCTGCTCCCCCGTTGATTGCGGTTGTTGTGCCGGCGCTATTCCGGTGTGATGCCCGCGGCCTTGATGGCGCGGGCCCATTTGGTGATTTCGCTGCGATTATAGGCCGCCAGCTGCTCCGGCGTGCTGCCGAAGGGATCGGCAGCCAGTTCGAAGAAACGCTTTTTGAGTTCGGGCACGGTGAGCACGGTGAGTATCTCCGCATTCAGCCGCTTGACGATCGCCGGCGCGGTGGCCGCGGGCGCGGCGACGGCATACCAGTTGCTGACTTCAAAACCGGCGAGGCCCGATTCGATGACCGTCGGCGTATCCGGCAGCACGGCCGTGCGTTTGGCGCTGGTCACCGCGACACCGCGCAGGCGGTTTTCCTTGACGAAGGGCAGCACCGACGAAATGCCGGAGAAATACAGTTCAACCTGACCGGCGAGCAGATCGGCCAGCGCCGGGCCGCCGCCCTTGTAGGGCACGTGCACCATGTTTACGCCCGTCATGTTCTTGAACAGCTCGCCGGCCAGATGGGGCGGCGTGCCGTGACCGGCGGACACGAAATTGAGTTTGCCGGGCTTGGCCTGCGCCAGCGCGATCAGGTCCTTTACCGTTTTGATCGGTTGCGACGGATGCACGGCCAGCAGACTCGGGGCGGTGCCGAGCATGCTGATCGGTGCGAAGTCCTTGAGCGGATCGTAAGGCAGTTTTTTGTGCAGGCCCGGATTGATCGCCATCGAAGCCGTGCCGGAGAGCAGGATGGTGTAGCCGTCGGCCGCCGAACGCGCCGCGATTTCGGCGCCGATGATCCCGCCGGCGCCGCCGCGGTTGTCGACAACCACCTGCTGGCCGAGTTGCTGCGACAGGTTGGAGGCGACAACGCGGCCGAGGATGTCGTTGGGGCCGCCGGGCGGGAAGGGCACGATCATGCGGATCGGTTTGGCCGGGTAATTGGTTTGCGCGAAGGCCGGCGCGGCCAGCAACAGCGCGGCGATGCCGCAGAGCGTGACGTTCATGAATTTTCCCAAGGGTGGATGCCGGTGTACTGGAACAGCGCCGGATTTTCGCATTTATTGCGGATTGCCGCCGTCGACGCCGAGGCATATGATCATGCCACGCGCGGCATTCGCCGTGCGCTTTGCGAGGCCTCCATGCGACTGAACGGCACTGGCGTTTCCGGCGTGACACGACTGTTTCTTGCAAGTCTGCTGGCGTTGCTCGGCGCGGCGGCCCCGGCTGCCGAGATGCCGGGCAACAGTGTCAACAGCGGCAACGGCCGCGCGCCGCTGACCGTCGATGCGTTTTCGGTGGTGCGCCTCCATGCGCGCGCCGTGCCTGATGCCCGCAGCCGCTCGACCCTCGGTCCGGAGCGCGAAGGCACCGGCATCGTCATCGATTCCAGCGGTTTGATTCTCACCA
>CAZVDN010000499.1:0-1156 GCA_964625665.1 uncultured Streptomyces sp.
ATACCGAATCGGTGCGCACCGCGGTGCGTGCGCTTGCCGCAGAAAAAATCGAATCGCTGGCGGTTTGCCTGCTGCATGCCTATCGCAATGCCGATCACGAGCGCGCGATTCGCGATCTGGTCGAGCGCGAGTTTCCGCAGATCGATTGCACGATTTCGAGCGAAGTCGCGCCGGAGATCCGCGAATACGAGCGTACTTCAACGACGGTGCTCAACGCCTACGTGCGTCCGGGCGTCAAACAATATCTCGCCGCACTCGACGACAAACTCGGTGAACGCGGTTTCGGCAAACATGTGCACGTCATGCTCTCCAATGGCGGCATTTCGAGCACGAGCATTGCGCAGAAAATCCCGATTCAATTGATCGAATCGGGGCCGGCGGCCGGCGCGCTGGCCGCAGCGCGATATGCCGACCTGCTCGGCATCGACCGCGTGCTGGCCTTCGACATGGGCGGCACCACGGCCAAGCTCTGTTGCATCGAAAACGGCCAGCCGTTCCGCGCCAACACCTTTGAAACCGCGCGCGCGCGGCGCTTCAAGCGCGGCAGCGGACTGCCGCTGCTGATTCCGGTGATCGAGTTGATCGAAATCGGCGCCGGCGGCGGCAGCATCGCGCACATCGATCAGCTGGGCTTTCTCAAGGTCGGGCCGCAGAGCGCCGGCGCGCAGCCGGGGCCGGCCTGTTACGGGCGCGGCGGTGCGAACCCGACCGTGACCGATGCCGATGTCGTGCTCGGATATATCGATCCGGCGCGTTTTCTCGGCGGCGACATGCAGCTCGACCGCGCCGCGGCGGAACAGGCGATCCTGCAGCAGGTCGGCAAACCGCTCGATAAAACTGCAGTCGATGCGGCCTGGGGCATATTCACCGTGGTGAATGAAGCGATGGTTGCCGCCGGCAAACGTTATGTTGCCGAACGCGCGCTCGATATCCGCCAGTTCACGCTGATCACCTTTGGTGGCGCGGCACCGCTGCACGCCTGGTATGTGGCGCGCATACTCGGCATCAAAACCACGGTGTTTCCGCTCGGCGCGGGGGCGACGTCGGCGGTCGGCCTGTGCATTGCCGCGCCGGTGATCGATTTGTCGAACAGCTATATCGGCGCATTGGGTTCGCTCGACTGGCCGCGCGTGGCCGGCCTGGTTGCGGACATGGA
>CAZVDN010000499.1:1230-2188 GCA_964625665.1 uncultured Streptomyces sp.
CGGCCTCGATCTGACGGCTGCTGAGTCCGGTGCGGTGGTGCGCGAATTCACCCAGCGCTTCGAAGCGGCCTATGCCAAGCGCTACGGCCGCACGCTGGAGACGACGGCGATCGAAACCATCACCTGGCGCGTGCGCGCCTCGGGCCGCAATGTGCCGCTCAATCTGAAGACGCAGGCCGCCGGCGACCATAGGCAGGCCGCGCGCGCGACGCGGCGCGTTTATTTCGGCCCCGAGCACGGCCATCTCGATTGCCCGGTCTACGATCGTTACGCGCTCGGCGCCGGTGCGCAGGGCAACGGTCCGGCCCTGATGGAAGAACGCGAGACCACCGTGGTGGTCGGCCCCGGCGGGCGCTGGAAAATCGATGCCTGGCACAACCTGCTGGTGGATTACTGATTTCCCCGCGTCGTAATTTGTTGATTGAGTATTTCAGGGAAGGGCAAACCCGTCATGATGATTGTCGATTCACAGGTCCACATCTGGGCCGCTGATTCTCCCGAGCGGCCGTGGCCGCCGATTGTCGATCCGCAGCAAAGCCGGCCGCACCGGCCGCAGCCGATCACAACGCAGGACATGCTGCGCGAAATGGACGGCGCCGGTGTCGCGCGCGCGGTGATTGCGCCGCCGGTCTGGGAGGGCGTGCGTAACGATCTGGCGCTGGCGGCGGCGCGCGATTATCCGGACCGCTTTGCGGTCATGGGGCGCGTCGATCTCAACGATCCCAAGTCGCGCGACCTGCTGCCGACCTGGAAACAGCAGCCGGGCATGCTCGGGCTCCGTTATGCGCTGGGGCGTCCGGCGGTACGGCCGTTGCTGCTCGACGGACGGCTCGACTGGTTGTGGCCTGCCGCCGATGCGGCGGGCCTGCCGCTGATGCTCTTTCCGCTGGCCTGCGATCTGCATCTGATCGAGCGGGTGGCCGAGCGCCATCCGAACCTGAAAATCACCATCGACCAT
>CAZVDN010000500.1:0-2184 GCA_964625665.1 uncultured Streptomyces sp.
ACCCTCTTCGCGGCGCAAGGTATACACGCCGTAAAAAACCAGAAAACTGCCGAACGCGATCAGGGTCGCCTGCCGCGGCAGGTTGACCAGCAGGGTCACGCCGAGCACCGCGCCGATCAGACAAAGCGGCACCATCCATTTGAGCTCGCCGGCATCGGCATTGCGCGAAAACCGCGCGCCCATGAAGAGTGCCGCGGACACGTCGAGCAGCACGCAGACCGGCAGCACGAAATCGAGCGGATAGAAATGCGAGAGCACCGGCACGGTAATCAGCGCCGCGCCGAAGGCAGAAATGCCGAAGACGACGAAGGCCGCCGCCACGACCAGCGCGCTGATCACAACGACGTGCAGTTCGAATGGAATGGTCATAAACAAAAACGCCGGGACGCGCCCGGCGTTTTGCATTGACAGCGATGCGCCATCACACGATGTTGAGGTGCTCGATGCCGGACATGACGTCCTTGTCCTTCGCTTCCTTGCCTTCGAGCTTGATCTTCAGGCGCAGTTCATTGACCGAGTCGGCGTTGCGCAGTGCGTCTTCATAACTGATCGCACCCTCTTCATAGAGGTCGAACAGCGCCTGGTCAAAGGTCTGCATGCCCAGTTCGCGCGACTTGGCCATGATGGCCTTGATCTCGTGCACTTCGCCCTTGAAGATCAGGTCCTGGATCAACGGCGAGTTGAGCAAAATCTCGATCGCCGCGCGACGGCCCTTGCCTTCCTTGGTCGGGATCAGACGCTGCGCAACCAGCGCGCGCATGTTCAGCGCGAGGTCCATCAGCAACTGCTGCTTACGTTCTTCCGGGAAGAAGTTGATGATGCGGTCCAGCGCCTGGTTGGCGCTGTTGGCGTGCAGGGTGCCCATCGCGAGGTGGCCGGTTTCGGCAAAGGCGATCGCGTGTTCCATCGTTTCACGGTGCCGGATCTCGCCGATCAGGATGACGTCGGGCGCCTGGCGCAGGGTGTTGTGCAGCGCGTTTTCCCACGAGTCAGTATCGACGCCGACTTCGCGCTGCGTGATCACGCAGTTCTTGTGTTCATGCACATATTCGACCGGGTCTTCGATGGTGATGATGTGGCCGTAGCTGTTCTCATTGCGGTAGCCGATCATCGCCGCCAGTGAGGTCGATTTGCCCGAACCGGTGCCGCCGACGAAGATGATAAGGCCGCGTTTGCTCATGACGACGTCTTTCAACACCGGCGGCAGCTTCATGGCGTCGAAATTCGGAATGGCGGTCGTGATCGTGCGCATCACCAGGCCGACGCGCTGCTGCTGGACGAAGGCGTTGACGCGGAAACGGCCGATGCCGGCCGGTGCGATCGCGAAGTTGCATTCCTTGGTGGCCTCGAACTCGGCAGCCTGCTTGTCGTTCATGATGCCGCGCGCGAGATCGGCGGTCATCTGCGGCGTCAGTGTCTGGTTCGACACCGGCGTCATCTTGCCGTCGACCTTGAACGCCGGCGGAAAGCCTGCCGTGATGAACAAGTCCGACGCCTTTTTGCTGAGCATGGCGCGCAGCAGGTTGTGCATGAATTGTACTGCCTGATCACGATCCATTGCCGCTCCCTTGATTGCCTGTTTGATGCATACGCCGGCAGCGCCGGCGCAGGATTATTTGAAGTTGTCCTTGTTCGCGGCCTTGCTGCGCGCTTCGTCGACGGAAACGATGTTGCGCTTGACCAGTTCCTGCAGGTTCTGGTCGAGCGTCTGCATGCCGAACGACTGGCCGGTCTGGATCGCCGAATACATCTGCGCGACCTTGGCTTCGCGGATCAGGTTGCGGATGGCCGGCGTGCCGATCATGATTTCGTGTGCGGCAACACGGCCGGCGCCGTCCTTCGTTTTCAGCAGCGACTGCGAGATCACCGCGCGCAGCGATTCGGACAGCATGGCGCGCACCATTTCCTTTTCCTCGGCGGGGAACACGTCGATGATACGGTCGATCGTCTTCGCGGCCGAACTCGTGTGCAGCGTGCCGAACACCAGGTGACCGGTTTCCGCCGCCGTCATCGCCAGACGGATCGTTTCAAGGTCACGCATTTCGCCGACCAGAATGACGTCGGGATCTTCGCGCAGCGCCGAGCGCAGAGCATTGGAGAACGACAGCGTATGCGGGCCGACCTCGCGCTGGTTGATCAGGCATTTCTTCGCTTCATGCACGAACTCGATCGAGTCTTCGACGG
>CAZVDN010000501.1:0-2177 GCA_964625665.1 uncultured Streptomyces sp.
ACATGAGCGTGGGCACCAATCTGGTGTTTAAACTTTCAGAAATTGCGGCGGGCGTGCTGAAAGACGGTTACGACGTCGAGATCATCGAGGCGCACCACCGTCACAAGGTCGATGCGCCTTCGGGCACGGCGTTGCATATCGGCGGCATCATTGCCAAGGCGCTGGACCGCAATCTCGACGACTGCGCGGTTTACGGCCGCGAAGGCGTGACCGGCGAGCGCAAAAACTCGACGATCGGTTTTGCCACTGTGCGCGGCGGCGACATCGTCGGCGAACATACGGTGATGTTTGCCGGCCCCGGTGAACGCGTCGAAATCATCGTGCGTTCCGGCAGCCGGGCAACTTATGCCCAGGGTGCGGTCAGGGCGGCCCGTTTTCTTGCCGGCAAGAGGGCCGGACTCTTCGATATGCAGGACGTTCTCGGCTTGCGTTGATTGAGGCGTTGAATCAGGTGCTTGCCGGATTTGCACAACAATTGCGCGCGTTGTCTGCAGAGGCCCTTTAGCGTATAATTCACCGGATTGAAGCGGGACGGGTCCAGAGACCTGTCCCGCTTTCCATATCTACTCCGGGAGTTTCAAGTGCCGCAACACGAACCAGCCATTCTTGTCCTCAAAGATGGCACGGTTTTCCGCGGCGTTTCCATTGGCGCCGCGGGCCAATCTGCCGGCGAGGTGGTATTCAATACCTCGATCACCGGCTATCAGGAAATCCTGACCGATCCGTCCTATTGCCGGCAGATCGTTACGCTGACCTATCCGCATATCGGTAACACGGGCACCAATCCGGAAGACGTCGAGTCCGGCAGGGTTTATGCCGCGGGCCTGGTCATTCGCGATTTGCCGCGTTACGCGAGCAATTTCCGCAACACGATGGACCTGTCTGCCTACCTGCGTGCAAATAATGTAGTGGCAATTGCCGATATCGATACGCGCAAGCTGACGCGCATTCTGCGCGAAAAGGGCGCCCAGGAAGGTTGCATCATGGCCGGCCCGCAGTTGTCGGCTGCGGATGAGGCCGCGGCCTTGCAGGCAGCGCGCGCGTTTCCGGGGCTCGCCGGCATGGATCTGGCGAAAGTCGTCAGCTGCGAGAAGCCTTATGCGTGGGACGAAACCACCTGGACGCTGGGCAAGGGCTTCGGCAGGCAGACCCAACCGAAATACAAGGTCGTCGCCTACGATTTCGGCATCAAGCGCAATATTCTGCGCATGCTGGCGGCGCGCGATTGCGCCATCGAAGTCGTGCCGGCACAGACGCCGGCGAAAGACGTGTTGGCGCGCAAGCCCGACGGCGTGTTTCTCTCCAACGGCCCGGGAGACCCCGAGCCCTGCGATTACGCGATCAAGGCCATTCGCGAAGTTGTCGATACCGGGATTCCGGTCTTCGGTATCTGCCTGGGACATCAACTGCTGGCGCTGGCCAGCGGTGCCAAGACCATGAAAATGAAGTTCGGCCATCACGGCGCCAATCATCCGGTGCAGGACCTCGACAGCGGTCGCGTTGCGATCACCAGCCAGAACCACGGCTTTGCGGTGGATGTGGCGACGTTGCCGGCGAACACCCGCATCACGCACAAGTCGCTGTTCGACGGCACGCTGCAGGGATTTGCCCGCACCGACCGCCCGGCCTTCTGCTTTCAGGGGCACCCTGAAGCGAGCCCGGGCCCGCAGGATATCGGCTACCTTTTCGACCGCTTCATCGCGCTGATCGAAGAACACCGCAACAAGGCGACGGTCTGACATGCCGAAACGTACTGACATCAAAAGCATTCTGATCATCGGCGCCGGCCCGATCGTCATCGGCCAGGCCTGTGAATTCGATTATTCCGGCGCGCAGGCCTGCAAGGCGCTGCGCGAAGAGGGCTACCGCGTCATTCTGGTCAATTCGAACCCGGCCACCATCATGACCGATCCGAACATGGCCGATGCCACCTACATCGAGCCGGTGACCTGGCGCATGGTGGAAAAGGTCATCGCGATCGAAAAGCCGGATGCGTTGTTGCCGACGATGGGCGGGCAGACTGCGTTGAACTGCGCGCTTGATCTGGCCAAACACGGCGTGCTGGAAAAATACGGCGTCGAGATGATCGGCGCCAAAAAAGAAGCGATCGACAAGGCCGAAGACCGCCAGAAGTTCAAGCAGGCGATGAAGAAGATCGGCCTGGAGTCGGCACGCTC
>CAZVDN010000502.1:0-911 GCA_964625665.1 uncultured Streptomyces sp.
CGCATTTCCAGCAGGTCAGATCGGTCATTACTTTGGCAACAGCCTGGGCTTCACTCATGGTTTTTCCTTCATTCGTGCGTTGGCCGGCGCCATGCCACTGGCAGCCGGCAGCAGGACCAGAATCGACGAGCGACCGCGCGCCGCGCGCGTGGCGCGACGCAAAGGCACTGCGACGTATAGACGACATCGGGAAAAACAGCAGGCGATGGAGTGAAAACGGCCGCCTGTCTGCGTGACCAGGATAATGGTGTGGCGGCGCGCACTTTAACCCAGCGGCAGGTTTTGCGCAAAAAGCGTGCGATTTGCGTATTGCGGGGTGCTGTCCGGCGTTACACGGCGCGCGCACGGATTGACAGCGCCGCCGCGATGAAGGACATTCGCGGCTTTGATTTTTTATTTGCGAAGGGAACAACATGACCACCACGACCACCGCTTCCGGCCTTGTATATGAAGAACTCGTTGTCGGCGACGGTGACGAAGCCGCGGCCGGCCACCATGTCACCGTGCATTACACGGGCTGGCTCACCGACGGCACCAAATTCGATTCGAGCAAGGACCGCGACGATCCCTTCGTCTTCGGCCTCGGCCAGGGCCAGGTCATCCGCGGCTGGGATGAAGGTGTGGCCGGCATGAAAGTCGGCGGCAAGCGCAAGCTCACCATTCCGCCGCAACTCGGTTACGGCGCGCGCGGCGCCGGCGGCGTGATTCCGCCGAACGCGACGCTGGTGTTTGAAGTCGAGCTGCTGGCGATCTGATTACACAGCGCGAAAAAAACGCCGGGGCGTTTCCGCCCCGGCGTTTTTGTTTGTGCGACGGCGTTGCCGGCCTACTTCAGCGGCTTGAAACGCAAGCGCTTCGGCTTGGCGCCCTCTTCGCCGAGGCGCTTCTTCTTGTCGGCTTCGTATTCCTGG
>CAZVDN010000502.1:940-2170 GCA_964625665.1 uncultured Streptomyces sp.
CGGCGAGAATGTGCGTGGCGATCCGGTCGAGGAACCAGCGATCGTGCGAGATCACCAGCACGCAGCCGGCGAATTCGAGCAGCGCGTCTTCGAGCGCGCGCAGCGTTTCGACGTCGAGGTCGTTCGACGGTTCGTCGAGCAGCAGCACGTTGCCGCCGCGGATCAGCGTGGTGGCCAGATGCAGGCGGCCGCGTTCGCCGCCCGACAGGTTGCCGACCTTCTTGCCCTGATCGGTGCCCTTGAAGTTGAAGCGGCCGAGGTAGGCGCGCGCCGGCATTTCGAACTTGCCGACCTTCAGCACGTCGGCGCCATTGGCGACGAAATCAAACACCGTCTTGTCGGACTCGAGATTGTCGCGTGACTGATCGACCACCGCGAGCTTGACGGTCTGGCCGATTTTCACTTCGCCCTTGGCGGGTTTTTCCGTGCCGGCAATCATGCGGAACAGCGTCGATTTACCGGCGCCGTTGGGGCCGATGATGCCGACGATGGCGCCCGGCGGCACGCTGAACGACAGATCGTCCATCAGCAGGCGGTCGCCGAAATTTTTGCTGACGTGGTCGAATTCGATCACGCTGTCGCCGAGGCGGTCGGCCACCGGAATGAAAATTTCCTGGGTCTCGTTGCGCTTCTGGTATTCGTAGGAATTGAGTTCCTCGAAGCGCGCCAGACGCGCTTTCGATTTGGCCTGGCGGCCCTTGGCGTTCTGCCGCACCCATTCGAGTTCGCGCTTGATGGTTTTCTGGCGCGCCGATTCGGTGGCCTCTTCCTGCTTCAGGCGCTCGTCCTTCTGTTCCAGCCACGAGCTGTAGTTGCCCTTCCACGGTATGCCGTGGCCGCGGTCGAGTTCGAGGATCCACTCGGCGGCGTTGTCGAGGAAGTAACGATCGTGGGTGACGGCCACCACGGTGCCGGGAAACTTGCTCAGAAACTGTTCGAGCCACTCGACCGACTCGGCGTCGAGATGGTTGGTCGGTTCGTCGAGCAGCAGCATGTCGGGCTTCGAAAGCAAGAGGCGGCACAGCGCGACGCGGCGCTTCTCGCCGCCGGAGAGCGGTTTGATCTTCGCATCCCACGGCGGCAGGCGCAGCGCGTCGGCAGCGATTTCCAGCTGGTGTTCGGTATCACCGCCGGCGGTGGCGATGATGGCTTCGTACTTGGCCTGGTCGGCGGCGTGCTTGTCGAAATCCGCATCGGGTTCGGCATAGGCGGCGTAGATTTCATCGAGTT
>CAZVDN010000503.1:0-2166 GCA_964625665.1 uncultured Streptomyces sp.
GCCAGTTTTCGCCGTTGCTGAACCTTGCGTTGTTTTCCCCGTTGCTCAGCGCGCAGATCGAAGATTGGCCGGCGCAGACTGTGATGTGCGGTTTTGCGCGCTACGATGGGCAGGGCATCGACGGTGAGGCGGCAGCGCTGCAGGCGTTTCTAGCGGAAGGTGAGGAACCGATCGTGTTCGCCCTGGGATCGTCGGCGGTGATGATCGCCGGCGAATTCTGGCGCCATGCGGCAGACGCCGCACAGGCGCTCGGGCGTCGCGCGGTCTTGCTGCCCGGCCGATTGCCCGGCCAGCAGCCGCAATTGCCTGGAGGCGTGCGCGCCTTTCAGTATTTGCCCTATTCGGCGGTATTTCCCCGCGCTTCAGCCGTTGTGCATCAGGCCGGCATCGGCACGCTGGCGCAGGCACTGGCCGCCGGCCATCCGCAACTGATTGTGCCGGTGGCGTTCGACCAGCCGGACAATGCACGGCGTGCCGTGTGCCTCGGCGTGGCACGTGTGTTGCCGTTCAAGCAGGTCACGGCGGTGCGTCTGGCTGCACAGCTGCGCCCGCTGCTCGATGAGCCGTCGTACTGCCAGCGCGCGACTGCAGTGGCAGCATCACTGGCGCAGGAAAATGGCGCCGGCAGGGCGGCGGACGAAATCGAACGCGTGCTCCGGCGCTGACGCATACGCCCGGCGTCTGGCGGGTGCAGGTTGGTATAATGCGCGCCACTGTCGCCGCCCGCCGCAGCCCGGCCGGCGGTTTTTGTTTGCCGCAGGCCCAGGCACTGCGCTTTGCACTGGATAAGCAATTTCCATGAATGCCCCCAATCTTTCGGCCGACCGTCTGCGCGATGTCGCGACGCGCCGCACCTTCGCCATCATTTCCCACCCGGACGCCGGCAAGACCACGCTGACGGAAAAGCTGCTGCTGTTCGGCGGCGCGATCCAGCTGGCCGGCACGGTCAAGGCGCGCAAGAGCTCGCGCCACGCGACTTCCGACTGGATGGAAATCGAAAAGCAGCGCGGCATTTCCGTGACCAGTTCCGTGATGCAGTTCGAGTATCAGGGGCACACCGTCAATCTGCTCGATACGCCGGGTCACGAGGACTTTTCCGAAGATACCTACCGTGTGCTGACGGCGGTGGACGCAGCCGTGATGGTGATCGACGCCGCCAAGGGGGTCGAGGCGCAGACCATCAAGCTGCTGGAAGTCTGTCGTCTGCGCAATACGCCGATCATCACCTTCGTCAACAAGATGGACCGCGAAGTGCGCGAGCCTGTCGAGCTGCTTGAAGAGATCGAAGCGGTGCTGAAAATCGATTGCGCGCCGATCAGCTGGCCGATCGGCATGGGCAAGACCTTCCGCGGCGTGTTCGATCTGCGGCAGGACCGGCTGGTGCGATTTACACCGGGCGAGGAACGCCGCACCGACGAGAGCGAAAACATTGCCGGCATCGACAACCCGCGTCTGGACGAATTGTTTCCGGACGAAATGGCTGCGCTGCGCCGGGACGTCGAGTTGATCCGCGGGGCCAGTGCGCCGTTTGAACTGAAGGATTTTCTTGCCGGGCGGCAGTCGCCGGTGTTCTTCGGCTCGGGCATCAACAATTTCGGCGTGCAGGAAATCCTGCAGGCGCTGGTTGAATGGGCACCGCCGCCGCAACCGCGCGACGGCGGGGCGCGTCTGGTCGATCCGGCCGAGGCGCCGTTCAGCGGCTTCGTATTCAAGATCCAGGCCAACATGGACCCGAAGCACCGCGACCGCATAGCCTTTTTCCGCGTCTGCTCCGGGCGCTACACGCCGGGCATGAAAGTCATGCATGTGCGCGCCGGGCGCGAAATGAAGCTCGCCAACGCGCTGACCTTCATGGCCAACGAGCGCGTGCGCAGCGAAGATGCCGTGGCCGGCGACATCATCGGCATCCACAATCACGGCCAGCTGCAGATCGGCGACACGCTGACCGAAGGCGAGCAACTGGGCTTCAAGGGCATTCCGTACTTCGCGCCCGAAATGTTCCGCATCGGCCGTCCGCGTGATCCGTTCAAGGCCAAGCAGCTGCAAAAGGGCCTGAAAGAACTCGGCGAGGAAGGCGCGATTCAGGTCTTCGATTCCGGCTCGGGCAACACGCTGCTGCTCGGCGCCGTCGGCCAGTTGCAGTTCGAAGTGGTGGCACAGCGGCTG
>CAZVDN010000504.1:0-1846 GCA_964625665.1 uncultured Streptomyces sp.
TGACGGCATCTGCTTCGCCCCGCTCAACAAGGGCGCGATGAATCGTGGCGGCTGGAAATATCCGGACGAGCACCAGATGTTCGCGGCACTCACCAGGCATCAGGGTTTTTTCGGCGAGATGAACGTGATCAAGGAGTTCTCGACCTTCCGCGTGACCTCGCACATCGCGCTGAAAGAGGCCGTCAACATGATTTCGCCCGAGCGCATTACTGCCGCCGTGCAACTGGCCGACCAGTCGCTGCGCGCCGCCGGCATTTCGCAACCGCGCATCGGCGTCGCCGCGCTCAATCCGCATTGCGGCGAAAACGGTCTCTTCGGTGACGAGGAAATCCGCGTCATCCGGCCCACCGTCGACGCGCTGCGCGGCGGCGGCGTCAACTGCACGGGCCCGATTTCGTCCGACGTGATTTTCCTCAAGGCCCTGAAGGGCGAATTCGACGGCGTGGTCATGATGTATCACGACCAGGGGCAGATTGCGACCAAGCTGCTCGGCTTCAACAAGGGCGTGACCGTCACCGCCGGCCTGAAGACCGTGTTCACGACGCCCGCGCACGGCACTGCCTACGACATCGCCGGCAAAGGCCTTGCCGATACCGGCGCGCTCGAGCAGGCCATGCGCATTGCCGCGCGCATGGCAGCCGCACGCATCCATTGATTTAACATGAGATCATGCATCCCGCAGAACTGACCGGAGGAACACACGTGAAAAATACATTCAAAAGATCCGCATACCTCGGCCTCGCCGCCCTCGCCGCCGGCAACGGCACCGCATTTGCACAGGACTACCCGAACAAACCGGTGCGCATGATTGTCGGCTTCGCGCCCGGTGGCGGCACCGACACGACCGCGCGCCCGATCGCGCAGAAACTCGGCGAATTGCTCGGCACGCAGGTGATCGTCGACAACCGGCCGGGTGCGGCCGGCAACATCGCCACCGACATCGTCGCCAAGGCCAATCCCGACGGCTATACGATCCTGATGGCCACCATCGCTTCGCTGGCCATCAATCCCAGCCTTTACGCGAAACTGCCCTTCGATCCTGAAAAGGACCTGGCCCCCGTAACGCAGGCGGTCGACTCGACCAACATCCTGTCGGTGCATCCGTCGGTCGCCGCGACTTCGGTCAAGGAGCTGATCACGCTCGCCAAGGGCAAGTCGCTGAGCTACGGCTCATCGGGCGTCGGCGGCACCGGCCACCTTGCCGGCGAGCTCTTCAACGTGATGTCGGGCACCAAGCTTGTGCACATTCCCTACAAGGGCGGCGGACCGGCGATGGTCGATCTGGTTGCCGGTCAGGTGCAGGTCGTGTTCGCTACCGGCGCCAGTGCGGTGCCGCAGATCAAAAGCGGGCGCATCAAGGGCATCGCGGTGACCACACTCAAGCGCTCGGCGCTGATGCCGGAACTGCCGACCATCGCCGAAGGCGGACTGACCGGCTACGACGCCAACAACTGGTACGGCCTGATGGTGCCGGCAAAAACGCCGCGCGCCATCATTGACCGCCTCAACCGTGAAACGGTGAAGGTGCTCAACATGCCGGAGATCAAGACGTTTTTCTTTGGCCAGGGCCTCGATGCCGCGCCGGGCACGCCGGAAGCCTTTGGCGCCTACATCAAGTCCGAACGCATCAAATGGGCCAAGGTAGTCAAGGCTTCGGGCGCCAAGGCTGAATAATGTTCGCGCGTGCCGCCGCACTCGCCCTGCTCAGCGCCGGTGCGGCAGCCGCGGATTTTCCTGCGAAACCGGTTCGGTTGATTCTCGGTTTTCCGCCGGGCGGCGCGACCGATCTGGTGGCACGCGCCATGCAGCCGCGCATGTCGGCAGGCCTCGGCCAGCAACTCGTCAT
>CAZVDN010000504.1:1856-2163 GCA_964625665.1 uncultured Streptomyces sp.
GTTGCTGGGGCAATCGGTCGTCATCGACAACCGGCCCGGCGCCAACGGCATCATTTCCTGTGAACTGACCGCGCGCGCCGATCCTGACGGCCACACGCTGCTCTTCGGCCATATCGGCTCCCTGGTCATCAGCCCCGTCATTCAGAAAGTGCCCTACGATCCCGTAAAGGACTTCGCGCCGGTCGGCCAGGTCGTGCAGCTGCAGAACATCCTGATCACCCACCCGACGCTGGCGGCGCGCTCGATGAAGGAATTCATCGCACTGGCAAAAACCAAACCCGGGCAGATCAACTACGCTAGTTCCGGC
>CAZVDN010000505.1:0-423 GCA_964625665.1 uncultured Streptomyces sp.
GATTTCCTGGTGGCCGTGATCGGCCTGTTCGGCATCGGCGAAATTCTGTTGTCGATGGAGGAAGGCCTCTCGTTCTCAGGCAACAATGCGAAGATCAATTTCAAGGTGGTGCTGGAAACCTGGCGCAAATTGCCGCGCTACTGGATGACCTCGCTTCGCAGTTGCGTCATCGGCTGCTGGATGGGCATTACCCCCGGCGGAGCAACGCCTGCTTCGTTCATGAGCTACGGCGTAGCCAAACGCATGTCGTCGCAGGGCAGCAAGTTCGGCACCGGTCAGCTCGAAGGGGTTGTGGCGCCGGAAACGGCAGCGCATGCCGCGGGCACGTCCGCGCTGTTGCCGATGCTGGCGCTGGGCATTCCGGGGTCGCCGACCGCCGCGGTGCTGCTTGGCGGCCTGCTGATCTGGGGCCTGCAACCGGGG
>CAZVDN010000505.1:433-2155 GCA_964625665.1 uncultured Streptomyces sp.
CGTCGAACAGAAGGACTTCGTCTGGGGGCTGATCGCCAGCATGTATCTCGGCAATCTTGCCGGGCTGATCATCGTGCTGACCTGCGTGCCGTTGTTTGCGGCGATCCTGCGCATACCGTTTTCGATCATCGCACCGATCATTGTCGTCATTTGCGCGATCGGCGCGTTCACGGTTCACAACGCCATGCTCGACATCTGGTTCATGCTGATGTTCGGCGTGATCGGCTATGTATTCAAAAAGCTTGATTACCCGATGGCGCCGATGGTGCTGGCTCTCGTGCTCGGCGATCGCGCGGAAGACTCGTTCCGTCAGTCGATGCTCATTTCACAGGGCAGCATGGACGTGTTTTTTTCCAACGGGCTGGTCGGCAGCGTGATGACGCTGTCGCTTGCCCTGCTGTTCTGGCCGTTGCTGTCGAAACTGACGGCAGCCAAAAAATAGCGCGCGAAGGAACGTCAGTCGAATTTGATTTTGCCGCGGCGTTTAAGGCGCGATAGCGTTTCGGGCGACAGATTGAGGTAAGACGCGAGTTCCTTTTTCGGCACCCGTTCGACAAGTTCGGCATGTTTGCGCAGGAAACGCGCCACGCGGCCCGGTGCGTCGAGCAGATGCAGGGTGATGGTGTGTGCCATTACCTCGCTCATCAGTTTCATGACGGCGAATTCGAACTGGCTTTTGATGGCCGGATGGCGGTTAAGAAAGGCCACCCAGTCCTCCATGGCAAGGCGCGCGGTGCGCACCCGCGTGACGGCACGAATCGAATAGGGCATGGGCGTTTTCAGCCGCCACGCGGCATAGCTGGTGTCGATTTCGGTTTCGGCGGCGAATCGCAGGATCATCTCCTTGCCGGCCGGGCTGGAGACGACCCGTTTGAGGATGCCGTCGAGAATGAAATACTGCTGCATCGATTCGTCGCCCTGGTTTTCGAGCGGCGTGCCTTTGGCGTAATCGGTCACTTCGAGCAAGGGTTCGAGTTCCGTCCATTGTGCAGGGGTCATCGATTTCAGGACAAGATTCTGGCGCAGTTGCAGTCGCACGAACTTGGCTTCGGGATGGCGTACCAGAGCGGTCATTTGAGGAGGGGTGGTGCCGGGGATCGGCGCCGGTTTGCGCCTGTTTCAGTATACCAAAACGGGGTTTATTGACCGTGGTCAAGGCCTCCGCAAGGCGCACTGCCTATATTCGAAACCCTCTAAAAATACTAGATTTTCGGGCGGTTTGAACTGTTTTTCGGACTGGGAGAATTCAATGGATACGGCAAGTGACAACAAGGGCGCCGCGGCGTCTTCAGAAGCGCAGGAAACGACCGACGGCTTTCATCTGATCATCGATGCGCTGAAGCTCAACGGCATTGACACGATTTACGGTTTGCCCGGTATTCCAATCACTGATTTCGCACGCAAAGCCCAGGGCGCGGGCATGCGTGTTATATCGTTCCGTCACGAACAGAACGCCGGCAATGCGGCGGCAATCGCCGGCTTCATGACGCAGAAGCCAGGCATCTGCCTGACGGTGTCGGCACCGGGCTTCCTCAACGGCCTGACGGCACTGACCAATGCCACCACCAATTGCTTTCCGATGATACTCATCAGCGGCTCGAGCGAACGCGAGATCGTCGATTTGCAACAGGGTGATTACGAAGAAATGGATCAGCTCGCGATTGCCAAGCCGCTGTGCAAGGCGGCGTTTCGTGTGCTGCATGCCGAGGACATCGGTGTCGG
>CAZVDN010000506.1:0-2145 GCA_964625665.1 uncultured Streptomyces sp.
GATGTACCTGACGCGCCGCCTCGTAGACAAGGCGGGACTGCGCTCGACCATTGCGGCGATGGCGGTGCTCGCCATCGGCGCGCGCCTGCTCGCGTTTGCCGGTGCCGGATTGATGTTCCGCAGCGAACCCTGGCTGGTTTTTCTGCTGCTGCTGCCGGCCGGTGCGCTGGGACTGTATTGCGGCCACCGCCTGCACCTGCGCATCAGCCGCACGCAGATGCTGCGCACGATCTTCGTCATGCTGCTGATCTCGGGCGGATCGCTGCTGGCGCGCGCGTTGCTGCATTAGCGATTGAGCCGTGCGGTTTTAAGGCCGCGCGTGTGTGCCTTCGCGGATGACCCGGCGCAGCATTTCCTGCAGGCGGCCCTTGTGCATGAACTGCCAGTTGCCGCCGAATTCGATATCGTCCACCACCCAGCGGCCGGCACTGCGCAGCAGATAGACGCGGTCTGTCCAGCGCGTCGCCGTGGCATTGGCGGCTTCGCCATAGCGCAACTCGACGGTGCAGGTGGTCGCCGCGGTATTGCGGGTGCAGGATTGCACTGAAAACGCCTGCGCGCCTTCAAACAGCGAGCTGAACAGATCACCCTCGACCAGCGGCGGAACCTGTTTCTTCGTGACTTTGGCGTAGTGGCGTTCGGCCGCATCGGCGCGCTCCAGCAGTTGCACGAGGCTATGCGAAATTACCGGCGAAAATTTTTCGCGTGTCCGCGCGTTCGGCACGCCGGACGGACGGGTCTCGAGATAGACGCGATAAAAGGCCGTGGTGGCGCGTTGCAGGGTTGCGTCGGTATCGGCATCCGCTGGGCCGCTGTAGAACGTCAGCGCGGCCAGCGCGATCGCCGTGATCAGTCGAAGCGGTTTCATGTTTGGTGCGACAGGTTCTAAGGCAAGGCGCCCATGCCGCCACCGGGCCCCGAGATCGGCGTCGCCCCTTTGGCGTTGTCCGGTTGCCCCTCCAGCCGTGCCTTGAGTTCCGGCCAGTGTTTTTCGCTATTGGGAATGCGTCGGGCCGGGCCGCCGCCGGTGCTCCACCAGGCGTTCTTGGTGCCATGGAAATTGCCTTTGTTGCCGGCGGGAAACAGGTAGAGCTTGCCTTCGATGACTTCAAATGCGCCGTTGGCCGGGCGTCCGCAGATGCAGCGCTCGGACACGCACCATGCGCAATGGCCGCCGTATTGCGGCGCATATTTTTCCGGGTCGGCCTTGAACAGCGCCAGATTTTCCGCGCTGACGAACAGCCATTTTGCGCCGGCCCACTCGGCGGTGAATTCAGCTTTGCCCTTCAGTGCGCGCTGCGCGGTGAAAAAGGCCACCGTATCAAAGCCGCTGATCGCTGTGCCATCATCGGAGCCGGCGGTATTGATATAGGTGCCTGCTGCCGCCAGCGTTGCGCAGCCGACGAGCACCAGTGCGATGAGCCATTGTTTTGCAGACATGTCGGACGCGCTTGAAAAGCCGTTACATGGAATGGCAAAAATTATAGGTCAGGCGCAGCGTGTTCAAAAGACTCTACAGAAGTGCTATGCCAACGGATCGATTGCCATCCGGCAGTACGCAGCAGCCTATGGCTCGTTGGCCGCGGGTTTCGGCTTGCGTGCGCTGCCGGCAACCACCTTGATTTCGAATAGCCGGCATTCGAGTGCGCCGTTGAACAATACGGTGCGTTTCGACGCCGAGAGCCGGATCAGTTTCGGCAGGGCCATGTCGGCGGACAGGATGTAGGCGCGCCAGCCGGCGAATTTCTGTTTCAGCGCATCGCCGAGTTTCGGATAGAAGGCCGCGAGATCTTCGGTTTCACCGAGACGCACGCCATAGGGCGGATTGGTGACGATGACACCGCTTGAAGCCGGCGCCGGCATTTCAAGCACGTTGGCCTGCTTGAACGAAATGACGCCATCGAGTCCGGCGGCATTGAGATTGGCGCGCGCGTTTTTGAGTTCGTCGCCGTAAAGATCGCCACCGTAAATCGGCAGGGCGGTGCGCGGCTTTTCGCGCGCGAGCGCTGCGGCCTTGATCTTGTCCCATGCCGCGCGGTCGAAGTTCTTCAGGCGTTCAAAGCCGAAACTGCGGCGCCCGCCGGGCGCGATATCAAGTGCGATCATCGCCGCTTCGATGACCAGCGTGCCGCTGCCGCACATCGG
>CAZVDN010000507.1:0-2139 GCA_964625665.1 uncultured Streptomyces sp.
GAAATCTGCTGGGCGATGATGCTGTCGGCGTAGTCGGATACCTGGATCAGCGGCAGGGTGTCCGAACTGACGCCCAGCACCAGGATGGCGCGGTCAGCCGGATTGATTTTCCGGTAAGTGGGCGGCCCGGGCAGGTTTGTCGGCAACTGGCCGCTGGCGGCGTTGATCGCAGCCTGCACGTCGACGGCTGCGGCGTCGATGTTGCGATTGAGGTCGAATTGCAGCGTGATGCTGGTCGAACCGAGGAAACTGTTCGACGTCATCTGGCTAAGGCCGCCCATCAGCGAAAAGAACCGCTCCAGCGGCGTGGCCACGTTGGAGGCCATGGTTTCCGGGCTCGCACCGGGCAGCGATGACGATACCTGGATGGTCGGGAAATCCACCTGGGGCAGCGGTGCGACCGGCAACAACGGCCAGGTGAAGACGCCAGAAAGAAAAAGCGCAACCGCGAGCAGTGAAGTGCCGATCGGCCGTTTGATGAAAATCGCAGAAATATTCACCGGCTATTTCTTTTCGGAGGCCGATGGGTCGCTGCGGGACGCCCCTTTTGCGGGAGGTTTTGTTTTGGCCGTGGGCGCCTGGAATTCTGTGATTTTTGTGCCCGGTTTCAATTTGTACTGGCCATCGACCACTACGCGCATGCCGGCGTTGAGTCCGTTTTCGACAACGGATTTTCCGTCCTGCGAGTAGGCGATTTTGACCGGTTGCATGGCTACGCTTTCGTCTTCGTTTACTACGTAGGCATACAAACCGTTCGGGCCGCGCTGAATAACGGTCGTCGGCACGGTGACGGCGCGCTGGCGCGTGCCCAGAACGATCTGCGCATTGACGTATTGGCCGGGCCACAGCGAGCGAGCGGGGTTGGGAAAGACGGCTTTGAACTGCACGGTCCCGGTTGCGGTATCAATCTGATTGTTGATCAGCGTCAGCTTGCCGGTGCCGAGCAGCGAGGCGTCCTCGCGTGCAAAAGCCATGACCTGAAGCGGTTTGCGGCCGTCGCCGGCGACGCGGTTGACTGATTGGAACTTGTCTTCCGGCAACGTGAAAATCACGGAAATCGGATCAATTTGATTGATGACGACGATGCCGTTGGCGTCAGAGGCCTTGACGAGGTTGCCGGGATCGACCAGGCGGGCGCCGGTGCGGCCACTGATGGGGGCGCGCACCGTCGTGTAATCAAGTTGCAGCCGGGCATTATCGACCTGAGCCTGGTCGGCCTGCACGGCTGCCTTCAATTGCTCGACGTTTGCACGTTGCGTGTCATAGATTTGTTTGGAGACCGAGTCCTGCTGCCAGAGCAGCGTGTAGCGATCAAGATCGAGCTGGCTGTTTTTTAGCTGGGCTTCGTCGCGTGCTTTTTGCGCCTGTGCCTGTTGATATTGGGCCTGAAACGGCCGCGGGTCGATTTGCGCAAGCAAATCGCCGGCCTTGACGTTCTGGCCTTCGACAAAGGCCACGCTGTCCAGCTGGCCATCGACGCGAACTTTGACTGTGACCGAATAGAGCGGTGTGACATTGCCGATGCCGGACAAAAGCATCGGCATGTCTTCTTCGGTGGCGACTGCGGTGACCACAGGAACGGGAAGGGCGGCGACCTTGGGCGCTGCAGCAGCCCGACTGCCCTGCCAGTATCGGTAGGCGCCGGCGCTGCCGAGAACGATCAGGACCAGGACGAGCAGGCCGGTCAGTTTGTTGCGACGAGGATTTGCAGTGTCTGCCATCTCAAATTACTCAAGAACATCGATCCGGCGCAACGGCGCGCGCAAAGTGCGTATTGTAGGGCCAAGTCTGCCCGTTTTGCGTTTGTTGCCCAGAGCGTTTTATTTGAATTGACTATTTTCAGTAGCGGCTGTCCACGGTGGCCACAGCGACGGTCACGATGTAGGTGCGGCCGGCTTTCGGAGCGCAGAGTTTCATTTTCATCAAACCCTTTTCGCAGGCCTGTATCAGTCGTGGCATCCGGCTGTCGGAAATGTCGATTTCGAAATTTTTGAGTGACTGGGCGAGGCCTTTGCCAGTCGCCTTGACGACGGCTTCTTTGGCTGTCCACAGGCGATAAAAGGCGTAACGCCGGCGGGCCTCGGGCAATTGCATCAAGGCATGAAATTCATTTGGCGAGAAGAAGCGCCGTGCAACACG
>CAZVDN010000508.1:0-2138 GCA_964625665.1 uncultured Streptomyces sp.
AGCTGCGAGGTCGTGCCGCCGCGGATATCCGCATTGCTGGTGCCGTTGCGCCGCCTGATTGAGGGGCTTTCGCTGCGCAAGCGTCTGCCGCAAATCGAGCTGGCCATCGGTACCGATGTCGATGCGCTCGTCTTGCGCATACTCGATCCGCTGACAGGCGACGATGAAGCGATGCTGCGCGAATTCGCCGACCGCCATATAGTGCAGTTCTTCCTGCAAACCAAGGGGCCGGAAACGGCCGTGCCGTTTTATCCTTCAGGCGAGCCATTGCTGTATTACCGCTTGCCGGAATTCGATCTTAAACTCGGGTTCCTGCCGACCGAGTTCACGCAGGTCAATCACGCCGTCAATACGGTGCTGGTGCGCCGGGCGATCGCATTGCTCGATCCGCAGCCGGGCGAGCGGGTGGCGGACCTGTTTTGCGGCCTCGGTAATTTTTCGCTGGCGATTGCGCGACGCGGCGCCAGCGTGTTCGGCGTCGAGGGCGACAAGCGGCTGGTGGCGCGCGCCGGCGACAATGCTGCGCTCAACGGGCTTGCCGACCGCGCGCGCTTTGCGGCGGCGGACCTGTTCAAGGTCGATGCTGAGGCGATTGCGCAGTGGGGCCGTTTCGACCGCATGCTGATCGATCCGCCGCGCGACGGCGCGCTTGAACTCGTCAAGGCGTTGGGCGCCGATCTGCCGCGCCGCATTGTTTACGTGTCATGCAATCCGGCAACGCTGGCGCGCGATGCGGCCATCCTCGTCAGCCAGCACGGCTACGCCCTCGATGCGGCAGGTGTGGTCAACATGTTTCCGCATACGGCGCATGTGGAGTCGGTTGCGGTTTTCAATCTGCACTGACACCGGACAAAAAAAGGGCGCCCGCGGGCGCCCTTGATCTGCTGCTGAACAGATGCTCAGTCGCGATTGCCGCTGAAGGCCATTAGCAGATTGAGCAGGCTGGTGAACAGATTGTAGATGCTGATGTAGAGCGTCAGCGTGGCGGACACATAGTTGGTTTCGCCGCCCTGCACAATCCGGCTTACCTCCCACAGAATCATCGCCGAGCTGATCAGCACGAACACCGCACAGATCGTCAGGTGCAGCACCGGGCTGGCGACGAAGATGTTCGCCACCACCGCCAGCATCGCGACGATGGTGCCAATGAGCAGAAAGTTGCCCAGAAAGCTGAAGTCGCGTTTCGACGTCGTGGCGATGCCCGCCATCGTGAAGAACACCGCTGCGGTGCCGCCGGCCGCCAGCGCGACCAGCTGGCCGCCGTTTTCGAGGCCGATTGCACGCTGCAGCAGCGGGCCGAGAAACACGCCGAGGAACAGCGTCAAGCCCAGCATGAGGCCGACGCCAAGGCCGCTGTCGCGGTTTTTCTCTATCGCGTAGAACCAGCCATAGACCACGGCGAGGAACAACAGGCTGCTTATGATCGGGCTGGCACGCATGAAGCCGAAGTTGACGTTGACGCCGAGCAGGGCGCCGATGCCGGTTGGCACCATCGACAGCGCCAGCAGCAGATAGGTATTGCGCAGTACGCGGTGCTGCGCGCTGACGGCCTGCCCGGTCGATGCCGGCGTTGTGTAGTCGCGGGTCGTTTGCAGTTCGGGTTGCATCTTGTTGTCTCCTCATGGCGCCGGACAATCCGGCACGCAACTAAGACTACCCAATCGAGGTTAAAGTTTCAATTGAAATCGGGCTGCGTCAGACCCGTCCAAGGAACGGTCAAGCGATTGAAAACGCGTGGTATTATTCGCCCCGCGATGGCCGCAATCGCTGCGATTACGAAAACGGAAGGTTGGCAGAGCGGTTGAATGCACCGGTCTTGAAAACCGGCAGGGCCGCAAGGTCCTCGTGAGTTCGAATCTCACACCTTCCGCCACACCCTTGCACTGGTCAGTTCCAAGCGACGTTGCGTCGAAATCGCCTGGCGATCGATCCGGAATCAGGGCAGGGCATCCGCCCAGCAATTGGGTGTTTCGTAGATTCTGACCTGTTCGAGGCGAATCCGCGGGCCGTAGGCCGCAGCGCAGGCCTTTGTCAGGATTTGCAGGGCGGCCTCGGCGAGATGCTCGGCGGTCGGCGGCGCCTCGAATAACACCGTGCGGTGATCGGGAATGGTGGCCAGAAACCCGATGATTTCCTGG
>CAZVDN010000509.1:0-657 GCA_964625665.1 uncultured Streptomyces sp.
CGGAGCCGCCGCGGTTGTCGACAATGACTTGCTGGCCGAGCGCCTGTGCCAGTTTGCCGGAGACGGTGCGCGCCACGAAATCAGTGGAGCCGCCGGCGCCATTCGGCACAATCAGTCGCAGCGGGCGTGCGGGGTAGATTTGCGCATTCGCCGTGACGGCTGTGGTTGCAAGCAGCAGTGCTGCTGCGGATAAAGTTTTATTAAGCACTGACTGATCATAATCGGGCGTGCGACGATTGAAAAGCAACGGCCCGCGCGGTGCGACGGCTGGTGATACATTTATGGCAATGCACATACCCGAACAACAAGCCACGCGAGGTGCCGAAGGTGATTATGCAATCGGCGCCTCGAGGTATCTGGCGGCCATCCTGCTGGTCGGTCACCTGAGCATCATGGCGCTGGTGCTTTATCTGGACCTGTCAGCGGTCTGGAAGACGGCGGCGCTGGCGGTATTGCTGTACAGCCTGCTTTTTGAGTTGCGCATGGCATTGCGTTTGGGCAATAAAACCGTATTGAAGCTGCGCATTGCCGCGGGCGAAACGCTTCAATTTGCCATGCGTGACGGACAATGGCACGAAGGTGAAGTGCTGGGGAGCACAACAGTGACATCGTTTCTCACTGTAATCAATCTTCGCGTCGGTTCGCAGCGCGGCATTC
>CAZVDN010000509.1:667-2124 GCA_964625665.1 uncultured Streptomyces sp.
ATTCGCAGTATTGTCATTTTGCCGGACAGCATGGCAGCCGACGATTACCGTCGCCTGCGTGTCTGGTTGCGCTGGCGGCCGGCTGCGCAGGCTGATTAACCGCCGCGGCGGTTGGCGGGCGGTGCGGCTTCGCGGGGGCCATTCGCCGGCGTCGCAACCGGAGCCGGTCCCTTTGGCGTAGCGCCGGTCACGGCACGCGGCGGATGTTTTCGCCGCGGCGTTCCATCATCCTTGATCACGCAATCCCCGCTGCTGGCATCGACATTGCGGTCGAGACAGGACGGGTTTTTGTCGTAGGGCGAACGATCATCCGCGGCATGGGCGCCGATGGTCAGCAACAACAAGGCAGGCAGGCTCAAGCGGGCGAGTTTCATTGCGTGTCATTCCTTTAATGGCCGGCGTTCACCGGAATCGGTGCTGAAAGGTTTGCGACGTGCCACCGACTGATTCGCGTGAGTGTTTAACGCGCGAAAGGCGCCTGCGATGACTGCTGTTTTTTCACGCATTTTACTGTCGGGCCTTGGATTGCTTGCAGGGCTCATCCCGTTACAGGCGTGTGCCGATCGCCCGACGTTGCTGGTGACGCCTTTTCCAGTGACCGGTACGCCGGAGATCGAGGGCACGCCGCGCATAACCAAGATGGTCAGGCTGACGCAGGCATTGTCTGCGCCGCCGTTGACCGATTTGCTGGTTCAGGGGCTGGCGGCGGGGCTGGGCGCAGCGCTCGATCAAACCGTGCGCATCGAGCGCAAGTCCGGCAATCGCGGGGCCGAGGGCCTCCGGATTGTTTCCCGCGCTTCGCCGGACGGTCAGACGTTGTTGTTCGGCTCGGCGACTGTTCTTGAGGTGCGGGATTCGGCGTCAGCACCAATTGCGCTTGTGGGGTATGTGGCCGAAATGCCAATGGCTCTGGTTGTCGAGGACCGCGCCGACGCCTTGATCGTGCGGGAATGGATCGCGAAGGCGCGCGAACGCCCGGGCCAGATCAGCGTGGCGACGCTGGTGCCGGGAAGCAGTTCTTCGCTTGTGGCGGGCGCATTGCAGTCGGCAGCAAGGATTGATTTTCTGCCCGTCGAGCACAATGGCGCGGCCGCGGCACTGAATGCCGTCGCCACACGCAACGTCGACATTGCGCTGGTGCCGTTGCCGGCGGCGCTGCCGTATGTGCATGGCGGAAAACTGAAAATACTGGCGGTTTCCTCTGCGTCGCGTCATCCAGCTGTGCCGACGGTGCCGACACTCGCTGAGTCGGCCACTGCGGGATTTGCAAGTGTGGGCCGCTTCGGAATATATGCGCCGGCCATGACACCGGCAAAGACCCTGCGGACATGAAGCCATGCGATCGACACGGTCGTGGGCGAAGAGGGCTGGCAGCGCTTTCTGGTCGCGCGCGGTTTGTCGCCGCCAGCGCGCTGAATATCGCAACACAGCGGTTACACCGGACGGTGTGTCTTTGT
>CAZVDN010000510.1:0-2119 GCA_964625665.1 uncultured Streptomyces sp.
CCTTATGATGGCTGTTCGCGAAGGTCATCAGGAACTGGCAGCGTTTTTGGTGAGCAACCGTGCCAATGTGAACGCACAAACTGACAGCGGTTTGACCGCGTTGGCCATCGCGCGAAAGTCGGATAACGCAGCCATGTTGGGTTTGCTGCAAAAGGCCGGTGCAAAATGAGAGTGCCGACCGATCAGGTACTTACCCCACAATTATGCGCATAATGTATATTATGTCAAATATTGACTGTCGTGGTTTGGCGTTATTGGCATGCACATTTCAGGCATCCCTCGCCTTTGCCCAATCATCGATTTCGGGCTATCCAGCCAAGCCCATCAAGATCATCGTTCCATACATTCCAGGCGGTGGCGTCGATACGGCTGCACGCGTCACAGGGCAAAAAATCAGCGAAGTCACCGGTCAGCCCGTCATCGTCGAAAACAAGCCCGGCGCAGGCACCAATATCGGCTCGGACTTTGTCGCCAAAGCGCCTGGTGACGGCTATACGATGCTTTTGTCCAATTCTTCCCAGGTTGCCAATGCGACCATGTATGGCAAGACCATGTCCTACGATCTTTTGCGGGATCTGGCGCCGGTCACGATGATCGGCATGACGCCGGTCCTGTTGGTTGTCCATCCGTCCTTGCCGGTAAAGACAGCGCGCGATCTGATTGCGCTCGCGAAGGCCCGACCGGGCCAACTGACCTTTGCATCTGCGGGGATCGGCAGTCCGACTCACATCGCGCCGGAATTGTTTCGCTGGATGGCCAACATCGACATGCTGCATGTGCCCTATAAAGGAGGCAGCCAGGCTGTAACTGACCTCATCGGCGGTCAAATTACCTGTTATTTTGCCGCGATGTCGACCGGGCTCCCGTTGGCAAAATCCGGGCGCCTGCGGGCTGTGGCCGTCACCAGTCCGCGCCGTTTTTCGGCCGTCATTCCTGAAGTGCCAACGGTGGCCGAAAGCGGCCTCCCCGGCTACGAACTGGTCGGCTGGTTCGGACTGCTGATCCCCTCATCGACACCGGCCGAGTTGGTAAATCGTGTTTACGCCGTCGCGGTTCAGGCGCTGCGTGCAAGCGGCATGAAAGAGCGTCTGCTCAACGAAGGCACTGAGGTTGTCGCGAACTCGCCGCAGGAATTTGACGCCTTCACGCGCAGAGAACTGGTCAAATACGAAAAGCTGGTGAAGGCCGCGAACATCAAGCCCGAATAGGCGGCGTGATCACTCGTCCGCGGTGATTTTCGCCATCCTGGCGATTTCACCCCAGCGCTTCTTATCGGCCTCGAACGTTTTGCGAAACTGCTCCGGAGATTCACCGCCGGGGTCATAACCGATCGAGACAAAAAACTCCTTCATCTTCGGCGTGGCGATTGCCTTTTGCACGGACGTATAGAGCTTGTTAATGACCGCCTGCGGGGTTTTCGCCGGCGCGAACCAGCCATGCCAGCCGCTGTCCATGTGGAATCCCGGGTAACCCGCTTCTGATATCAAAGGCATATCCGGCATGACATCCAGGCGTTTAACACCGCTGTAGGCCAGCGCTCGCAGCCTTCCGGCCTTGATGTGCTGGGCCACAATCAGCGGCGGAATCATCATCACCTGCACTTCCGCACTCAACAGCGCATTGAGCGCAGGACCGGCGCCTTTGTAGGGAACATGCAGCATCTTGATGCCGGCACGCGCAGCAAAGGCCTCGGTGATCAGGTGCATGCCATTGCCGATGCCCGGCGAGCTGTAGGTCAACTGTTTCTGTTTGGAAAGTTCGACCAGTTCCTTCGTCGAATGTGCCGGCACAGACGCATGGATCACAATCAGCGCGCCCTGCCCGACCGCGATGGTTGTGACCGGGATGAAATCCTTGCTGACGTCAAACGGCAACTTCTTGTAGACAGTCGCATTGATGGCGAATGCAACCGCCGTGTGCAACAGCGTATATCCGTCAGGCGCTGATTTCGCCACCAGATCGTAACCGATGATGCCGTTCGCACCGCCGCGGTTGTCGACAACAATCGGCTGACCCAGCAGGCTCTCGACTTCTTTCGATACCATGCGGGCGGTGCCGTCCTGCGTGCCGCCCGGTGCAGTACCGACAATCAGGCGAATCGGGTGGTCTGGATAATTCT
>CAZVDN010000511.1:0-2113 GCA_964625665.1 uncultured Streptomyces sp.
ATTACATTGACGATGTGATTGCGCAATTGCGCGCAGCCCTGGATGAGGCCGGTATTGCCGCGGAAATCAGCGGCCGGCCCAAACATATTTACAGCATCTATAACAAGATGCGAAACAAGGAGCTGGATTTTGCATCGCTCTACGACGTGCGCGCGGTCCGCGCGATTGTGGCGGACGTCAAGGCCTGTTATTCGGTGCTTGGCATTGCACACAACCTCTGGGTGCCGCTGCCAGGAGAATTCGACGACTACATTGCGCGGCCCAAGGGCAATAACTACCGTTCATTGCATACGGCAGTGACCGGCCCCGGCGGCAAGCCGCTCGAAATCCAGATCCGCACCGCCGAAATGCATCAGCACGCGGAATTCGGCGTGGCCGCACATTGGCGCTACAAGGAAGGCTCGAACCGCGATGCGCGTTATGACGACAAGATCGCGTGGTTGCGTCAGGTCGTCGAATGGAAAGACGAAATGGCCAACGCTGGCGGATTGTTCGCCGACACCATTTATGTGCTGACCCCGCAAGGCCGGGTTATCGATTTGCCGGCGGATGCGACACCGATCGATTTTGCCTACCACCTGCACAGCGATCTCGGACACCGTTGCCGCGGGGCCAAAGTTGACGGCGTGATGGTGCCGCTTAACACGCCGCTGAAAAACGGCCAGCACGTTGAAATCATCGCGGCAAAGCAGGGCGGGCCAAGCCGCGACTGGTTGAACCCGGCACTGGGCTTCCTGAAAAGCAATGGCGCGCGCAACAAGGTCAGGCAGTGGTTCAACCGCCAGAATTTCGAGACTTCGGTGGCGCAGGGACGGGTGATTGTTGATCGCGAACTG
This sequence comes from uncultured Streptomyces sp., assembly GCA_964625665.1. GTDB lineage: Bacteria > Pseudomonadota > Gammaproteobacteria > Burkholderiales > SG8-41 > PALSA-1004. The sequence goes on from CAZVDN010000511.1 coordinate 837, forward strand.
CAGCGCCAGGGCATGACGCGCCTGAATCTGGAGACCCTGGCAAAACAGTTTTCGTTCGACAAGGTCGATGACTTTCTCGCCGAGGTCGGGCGCGGCGAGATCGGGCCGCGCCAACTGCAGAACGGCCTGGTGCCGGTTGAAAACACGCCGGCCGCTGCCGAAGAGGCGCCGATCGTGCGCAAAGCGCGGGCGCAGCCGGGCGGCATTCTGGTGGTTGGCGTCGATAAATTGCTGACGGTGCCGGCGCGCTGCTGCAAACCGGCGCCGCCCGACCCGATCATCGGTTTTGTATCGCGGGGCCGCGGTGTGACCATTCATCGTCGCGGTTGTCTGAACGTGCCGCGACTGAGTGCGGAGCGGCTGGTGGAGGCGGAGTGGGGCAAGTCACCGCTGGCGACGTTTCCTGTCGATATCATGATTGACGCCGGTGACCGCACCGGTCTCTTGCGCGACATTACGGAAATTCTTTCGCGCGAACATATCAATGTGACGGCGACCAACAGCGTGAGCCGTTCGGCATCGGCGCGCATGCAGCTGACTGTCGAAGTGCCGAATCTCGGACAACTCGAACGGGTGCTGACGCTGATTCGCGCTGTTCCCGGCGTGGCGCGCGCGGCGCGGCGCTGACGCGCGGACTACCGGGCGCAGCGAAAACCGATGTTGTGATGACCGGCGCGGGGATTGCGCGACAGCGTGCGTCCGCGTTGCGTGGTTGTGATTTCGCTGCCGGGTGAGTCGTGTCCGCCGCCGCGGGTGCCGCGCACCGGGCCGGCAGTCAGGTCTTCGCGGCCATCGTTTGTCTGATAGGGATAAGGCTTATAGGCGCTCGACACCCATTCCCAGGTATTGCCGGCCATATCGAGTGCGCCGAACGGACTGGCGCCGGACGGAAACGCATCGGCTGGCGCGGTTTCGTTGAAGCGTTTGCCGAACTGCGCGTGTGCGGATGCCGGTGCCGCATTGCCCCAGGGGTAGCGCCGCCTGTCGGCACCACGCGCGGCTTTTTCCCACTCGGCTTCGGTCGGCAGGCGTTTGCCGCGCCACGCACAATAGTCGCGGGCGCCGGCCCAGGTGGGTTCTACTGCCGGATGACTTTCATAACCGCGGTCGGCGCGCCAGCGGCCGTCCACTTGATGGATGCGCGCATCGCCGTCGTCATAATCGTAAAGGCGTTCGCCCCGGCTGTTTTGCGTGCCGACGGCATTGAGGAATTCGGCAAATCGCGAATTGGTCACTGGCAAGCGGTCGATTTCAAAAGCGGGCAACTGAATGACGTG
>CAZVDN010000512.1:0-2111 GCA_964625665.1 uncultured Streptomyces sp.
ACCTCAGGCCCGGGCAGCTCGCCGCATCTGGCCAACGAACTGTTCAATTCGATGGCCGGCATCAAAATGACGCACATTCCCTATAAAGGTGTCGGCCTTTACATGACCGCGCAGATCGGCAATGAAATCCAGGTGTCGTTTTCGAACATGTTCACCACCATGTCGCACTGGAAAGCCGGCCGTCTGCGCCTGATCGCCAGCGGCGGCGTGAAACGTTCCGAAGCCTTTCCGGACCTGCCGACGATCGCCGAATCCGGCGTGCCGGGCTTCGACGCGCTGACCTGGTACGGTTACATGGCGCCGGCCAAAACGCCGCGCGCCATCGTCGACAAGCTGCAGAAGCACATCGCCGCCATCGTGCAGACGCCGGAAGTGCGCCAGAACTTCATCTCGCAAGGCAACGAACCGCTCGCCAACACGCCGGACGAATTCGCCAAAGTGATGAAGAACGACGCCGAGAAATGGGGCGCCATCGGCAAGAAGCTGGGCGTAAAACTGGATTAGACGACGTGAGGCGTGAGGCGGAACCGTCGCAGTTCATCTGCTGGCGGTGACTTGCTGCAATTGCATTTCGCAACGCGTGGCATGCGCCTCACCCCTTTCATCTTTCACCTTTCGCCTCGCTCCTTACTCCTTACTTCATAAGGATTCTCCATGAACATCGGATTCATTGGCCTCGGCACCATGGGTGCCCACATGGCGGCGAACGCCCAGGCGGCCGGCCACACGTTGATCGTCAACGATCTGAATCAGGCGGCCGCTGCGCCGCATATCAAAAACGGCGCGCGCTGGGCCGCCAACGCGCGTGAGATCGGCGCGCATGCGGACATCGTCCTGACCTCGCTGCCGGGCCCGCGCGAAGTCGAAGCAGTCGCAATGGAACTCATCGAGACCATGAAGCCCGGCACGGCGTGGTTCGATCTTTCCACCAATTCGCCGACGCTGATCCGCCGCCTGCACGCGCAATTCGCAGCGAAAAACATCGCGCTGCTCGATGCGCCGGTGAGCGGCGGCCCGACCGGCGCGAAGTCGCGCAAGCTCGCGCTGTGGGTCGGCGGCGATCAGGCCGTTTTTGACAAACACCGCGCAGTGCTCGACAGCATCGGCGACCAGGTGCGTTACGTCGGCCCGATCGGCGCCGGGCTCGTCGCCAAACTCGTGCACAACTGCGCGGGCTACGCGATCCAGACCGCGCTCGCCGAGGTGTTCACGATGGGGGTCAAGGCCGGCGTGCCGCCGCTCGACCTGTGGGCCGCGGTGCGCCAGGGTTCACTCGGCCGCATCCGCACCTTCGACCGCCTCGGCAAACAGTTCCTGCAGGGTTCTTTCGAACCGCCGGAGTTCGCGCTGAAACTCGCGCACAAGGACGTGTCGCTCGCCTGCGAACTCGGCCGCGAAATGAACGTGCCGATGCGCGTTGCCAATCTGGCCTATGCCGACATGACCGAAGCGCTCAACCGCGAAGGCTGGGGCGCGCGTGATTCGCGCGTGCCGATGCTACTGCAGGAGGAGCGCGCCGGCGTCTCGATCAAAGTGCCCGCCGCAGACATTCAGGCGGTATTGAAACGCGACGGCTGATTCCATCATGACCACATCCAACCACGAACCGGCGCAATGCGCGGGCCCCGACCTCAACCCGCGCGCGCCGTCCTTCAAAATGCCTGACGGCGCCACCGATTGCCATGCGCACGTCTTCGGCGCCAAAGAAAAATACGGCTGGGCCGGCGACCGCCTCTACACACCGCCGCCGGTGTTCCTCAAGGACTATCTGGCGATGCTCAATGCGCTCGGCTCCGCGCGCGGCGTCATCGTGCAATCAGGCGTGCACGGCACCAACAACGATGTGCTGGTCGATTCGATCGCGCAGTCGAACGGGCGCCTCAGGGGCATCGCGCTGATCCCCGAAAACATCAGCGATGCCGAACTCGACCGCCTGAATGCAGCCGGCGTGCGCGGTTTCCGCGCCAACCTCGTCGCCGGTACCGGCGTGCAGTTCGAGGCCTCGCGCAAACTGGCCGCGCGCGTGGCGCGTCTCGGCTGGCATGTGCAGTACCTGCTCGATATCGAAAAGTTTCCGGACCTCGACCGCGTGCTCGGCGATTTTCCGGTGG
>CAZVDN010000513.1:0-2111 GCA_964625665.1 uncultured Streptomyces sp.
CGGCAGTCAGCGCGGCAATTTCGTCCTGGCTCAGAAGATTTTCGGAATTTTCCATGTTGGCAAGACTATGTATGGCAGACGCTGTCTGTCACCCTTACTGAAACACGAACTCGCTGAAAAACACTTCCTCGATGCCACCAAAATTCTCGAGCCTTTCGAGTTCGGCATTGATTTTTTCGCGCAATTTCACAGCCAGTTCACCGCGAAACTCCGGCTTTGCAAGATCGGCTTCGGTGACCTGCCTCAACACGTCCAGCGCTCCCGAACGCAGTGCCGCACGGTGCTTTTCGACGTTCTTGAAGACCCTGTCGTCGTATTGCGTCATCAACGAGAGGCTGACCTGCATCACTTTTCTCGAACCGGAAATGTTGGCCACCAGCGGCTTCTTATCGTCGAGGTCCATGTAGCTTTTCTCAAACCGGGTGTCCTTGTCAGCGGGAATCGCTTTCTTTTTCGGCGCATCATCCTTTTTCGCCTCGCCGTGCCCCCCTTTGGCTTCGCCATGGCCGCCTTTCGCTTCACCATGACCGCCCTTGGCTTCGCCGTGGCCGCCTTTCGCCCCTCCGTGCCCGCCCTTTTCCTCGCCAGTGCCATCTTCGGCCAGGGCATCCTCATGCGATTTGCCTGAGAAGGCACCGGTCGCGAACAATGTCGCACCAACCGCAATGGCCATGAGCATAACGACCGCGACAACCAGGATCACAATTTTGACGACCGGGCTCTTGGGTGGTTTCTCTTCGGTTGCTTCGGCTGCTTTGGCTTTATCTTCGGACATGTTTTTGCGCTCTCGCGGTTTAGCCTCGGGTTTATTAACGCTTTAAATACTTTATATTGTTTATTTATTACTTTTGATTTTATTGCCTAAAATTGTATTTTGCATATCATTTCGCAGCCTGTCACTTTTATGACGCATGACCGACCGAACGCCGCGACGGAACAGTCAAGCAATAGGCGTGCCACCTGCCGACGAATCGCGCCCGCCTCATACAATCAGATCGACACCATCAGCGCTGAGTAGCGTGCGCGGTCCCGCCGCATTCAATTCGACGCCTCTTGTCGCCGGCGCCATCCCGCCTGCTGGCAGCATGCCCATCTCGCGACTGCCGGATTGCGAGCGCCGACCGGACTGCTCGCCCGCGCTGCGCCCCCCGGTTTGCAAGTTGCCCACCTCGAACCCCGCACCTTGCAGGACCTCCTTCAACCGCGTCAGCCCGCTGTCGAGCAGCTGCCGCGTTTCAGCTTGCGCGCTGCTGAAGGCCGCATCGATCGTGCCGTTGGCCATCCCCAGACTGACATCAACCTTGCCGAGGCGCACGGGACGCAGTTGGAAGCTCATCTGCCACACCCCCTTGGCTACCTGATCGGTAATACGCCTGCCGACCGCTTCCATCATCTGCTCCGAGAGCTTCTGGTACTGCAGATCCTGCAGCACCCTTTCCTGCCGCCATACACCCTCGCTGGCCTTTGCCTCGGCGGCATTACCCGGCGAACTGACCGCAGGCGCCGTGTCGGCGCCGGTCTGCACGCCGCGCGCGGATGTTAGATGCGTCAGGTCGAGTTCCTCAAGCACCACCACGCCCACAAGCGCCTGCGGCCCGGCAGCACCGGAGGCGGTCGCCTCTTCCGAATCTTTCATTTCCGCAGCAGGCGCCTGCGCATGTAGCGCGGCGGCACGCTCGAATTTAAGGGATTGCGCCAGCTGGCCGGCGACGATCGAGGCGACCGGCAGCGCGGCCTGCCTGATCTGCACCGTCTGCTGCAGCGTCTGCTCAATGGCGAACCGCGACACTGCGCCGGACGCATCTGCGGACTCGGCCATGCCCTGCCACTTTGCAGCAGCAGCGGGCGACCGCATGCCGGCGGTTTCCGCTGCTAGCCCAGCCGCCAATGCCGGTCCGTTCGCCGCCAATTTATCCTGGGACAACACCGGGGACTGCACGGCTGCGCTGAAAATCGACCGCAAACCACCTGCGGCCGCGGTTTCGCCGGAAACGCCCGCACCGACTTGACCGGCGTCGACACCGCGAGCGCTTCGCCGTACCGATCGACGATGCGGCCGCGGTGGGCCGGCAGCTCGATCGCGCGGCTCGAGCGCGCGCTGCCCTGCTCCT
>CAZVDN010000514.1:0-844 GCA_964625665.1 uncultured Streptomyces sp.
ATCTTGAAACGCCTGCCGGCGCCGGCCTGTAAGCTGCCACCGCTGCCGCCCGTAACGGTCTCGGTTTCGGTCTTCTATAGGGTGGCGCGACGCGCGGGGTGTTGTGCGATGAGGGTAGCGTATAACTCGGCCAGACGCGCCGCCTGTAGCGGCGCGCTCCATTCAGCCGCATAGACCGGGCCTTCGGCGGCCATCGCCGCACGCCGTGCCGGATCAGCCAGCAGCCGGATGACGGTGTCGGCGTAGCCCTCTATCTGCGCAGGTGCGATCACCGCACCACGGCCGGCTTCGAGGATGTCGACAGTCCCCATTTCGGCCACCGCCACCACTGGCACCCCCAGCGCCATCGCTTCGAGCAGAACAAGACCCTGGGTTTCAGTGCGTGAGGCGAATACAAAGAGATCGCCGGCGCGATAACAATCCAGTAGCGTCGTCGCGCGGTCGAGGTAGCCGATGAATTTGATGTTGCCATCGAGTAGCAGGCTGTTGGCGAGCCGGTGTAAATGGGGCAGGGCCGGACCTTCGCCGGCAATGACCAGCAGCACATCGGGGTGGCGCGTGCGCACCTGCACCAGCATGTGCAGCAGGAAATCGATATTCTTTTCGAAGGCGACGCGACCTACATGCATTAGTAGCGGACGGGTGGTTGAGATTCCGTGTTGAAGCCGGAAGGCCTTGCCATCGCCGCCGCTGAGTTCCTGCGGGCGAATGCCGGTGGGCAGCACACGCATCGCAGTCTTCACGCCGTAGGCGGTCAACGCGTTGAGCATGGCGCGTGAGGGCACCACCAGTGCATCGACCTGGTCGCCCTGCCGGCGTGACAGCGAGCGCGCAAAGCGGCGCA
>CAZVDN010000514.1:854-1567 GCA_964625665.1 uncultured Streptomyces sp.
CGATCGGCACGTAGTGATAGAGGTATTCCTCGAAGAAGGTGTGATAGGTGGCGACACAGGGCACGCCCGCTGCGCGCGCAATGCGCAGACCGGCGTAATGCGCGGCGAACGGCGTTTGGATATGCACGATATCGATGTCGCGCAGCGCAGGGTGGCCGGTGAGCGCTTTCAGATCGCCCCAGCGCATTAAGCGGTCTTCAGGGTCGAGCGGTATGTGCCGCGCCGGCATGCGGATGATGCCGTCGTCCGCGCTTTGCGCCAGCGGTGCGTAGTCGGGGGCGGCAATGATGACTTCGTGCCCCAGCGCCTGCAATTCGCTGCGGAAGGTATGAATGGAGGTCGACACCCCGTTGATGCGGGGAAAGTAGACGTCGGAGATATAAAGGATGCGCAAGCGGGAGGCGGCCATAACCGGTAACGCGATGGCTTATTCTAGGGCGCGGATATTACGTTTTGGCGACAGCCGGTGATGTGCCGGCCCGGGCGGTTGTGATGGGGTTTTGATCGCTATGCGGCCGGCAGAAAAACGTCGTTCATGGCGCCGCGCGGAATATCGCCGCCCAGCACGTCGAGTATGTTGCGCGCAGCTTCGATTTCGGCGGCATCCCCGTTCTGCCGCGTGGCGATATTCGTGATCCAGATGCCGCGGTTGGTGCAGGCGTGAAAGTCCACCGCCTGCGGCTGGCGGTAAGCACAGGCCACCACGCGCAGAC
>CAZVDN010000514.1:1577-2104 GCA_964625665.1 uncultured Streptomyces sp.
AGCGTCGCAGCAGCGCGGCGTCGATGCGTTCGGGGCTCGCCATCAACAGCGCGTCGGCACGCGAAGCGACCTGCAGGAGGTCGTCGTCTTGCGAGGTGCCGCCGCCGCTGACGCTCACACGCGGCAGGATGGCGCAGATGCTGGTCAGCATTTCAATGGCCGCAGGTGCTACGGTCCGCGTGATCATGACGAATGGTTTCATGGGTTCATCCTTGCAGTAGGCACAGGTGAGTGTTGCGATGGCCGGCAGGATAGCCGTGGATTGTTGCAGGCAAATTGCTTGCGCCTGTTTTTTTGATGGTTGTTTTGGTGGGCTTGTCATCGTTTTGTCATCTGCGCCGATTAGCCTCAGGCGATCTGCGATTCTCCGATTCGCTAATTCGTCAATTACCCCCAACTTCGATCGACAGGAGCAAGGCCGACATGAGCAGCAGTTACAGCGACCCCAAGAGCATCGACAATATCTCGGCAGAGGCCGCGTTTTCGACAGTCGTCGACGCATGGCAGGGTCGGCGGCGGTTTTTGCA
>CAZVDN010000515.1:0-420 GCA_964625665.1 uncultured Streptomyces sp.
CGCCGCGGCCTACCGGCTGATGGATTTGTACGGGATGACCGACCACATCTCGAACCACATCTCGGTGCGCGTGCCCGGCGCGCACAACGAATTCCTCATCAACCCTTATGGCCTGCTCTACAAGCAGATGACGGCTTCGTGCATGATCAAACTCGATCTCGAAGGCAACGAACTCTTCAATCCGAACGAAGGCTACGAGCACAACCAGTCGGGTTACGTCATTCACAGCGCGATCCACGCCGCGCGGCCCGATGTCGATTGCGTGATCCACGCGCACACGCTCTCGGGCATGGCGGTGTCGGCGATGCAGTGCGGGCTGTTGCCGCAGGTGCAGATGTCGATGCGCTGGACCCACGGTGTGTCGTACCACGATTACGAAAGTACAGTGCATGTCGATGAGCGCGCGCAGCTGGTGCGCGA
>CAZVDN010000515.1:527-2102 GCA_964625665.1 uncultured Streptomyces sp.
CATGATCCTGCGCAACCACGGCCTGTTGACCTGCGGGCGCACGATTGCCGAATGTTTCTACAACATGTTCTGGCTCAAGCGTTCCTGCGATCTGCAGGTGATGCTGATGTCGTGCAACACCGCGCTGATCCAGCCTTCGGACGCGGTGGTCGAAAAAACCTGGAAGGCCTACGAGCCCGGCGGACGGCGCCATGCGCAGCAGAAGCGCGGCCTGCTCGAATGGCCGTCGCTGCTGAAGGAACTCGACCGCATCGATCCGTCGTTCCGCGATTGAGCCGCGCCATGCATCGTTTGCTTGCAGTGTTGCTGTTTGCCGTCTGCGCCGCGCAGGCGCAGAACGATTTCCCTTCACGGCCGCTGCGCATTGTTGTGCCTTCCGCGCCGGGTGGTGGCACCGATATCGTCGCGCGCCTCGTTGCACAGGGCCTTAACGATCGACTGCGCCAGCCGGTGGTGGTGGACAACCGCGGCGGTGCCGGCGGCATGCCGGCGGTCGGCACCGTGGCTCGCGCCACCACGCCCGATGGTTACACGCTGATGGTCGCCAGCAACGGGCATCTGACTTTCGGCCCGGCGCTTTATCGCAATCTGCCTTTCGATTCGCAGAAAGATCTGGCGCCGATCATGCGGCTGGCGATCCAGCCCTTCGTCGTCGCCACCAGCGCCGCGCTGCCGGTAGCGACGCTGAAAGAACTCATTGCACTGGCGAAAGCCAAACCCGGCAGCATTTCCTATGGTTCGGGCGGCAGTGGCTCATCGACGCATCTCGGCACCGAGATGCTGCTGTCGATGGGCGGCATCAGGCTGCTGCACGTGCCCTACAAAGGTTCGGGCCCGGCGACCTCGGCGCTGATGGCCAATGAAATCCAGGTGCTGCTCGTCGGCATCGCCACCGTGCTGCCGCAGATGGCGGCGGGGCGGCTCAAGGTGCTGGGCGTGACAACGCCCACGCGCTCGTCGGCCGCGCCTGAGATTCCGACGGTGGCCGAGGCCGGCCTGCCCGGTTTCGATTTCGGCGTCTGGTACGGGCTTGTGGCGCCGGCGGCGACGCCGAAGCCGGTGCTGGCGCGGCTGCATCGCGAAGTGTTTGCCCTGATGGAACAGCCTGTGTTGCGTGAGCGCTTTTCCGGCGCGGGCCTCGAACCGCTGCGCGGCAGCGTCGAAGAATTCGCCGCCAGCATGCAACGCGAACTCGCGCGCTGGCGCGACGTGGTGAAGACGGCCGACATCCGCGCCGATTAAAATCGGGCATGGGGGAGAACCAATGAACAAAACCATGCTGGTCACGGCGGCGGGGCTGCTCGTCGCAATTCTGGGTGGCGCGGCCGCGGCGCAGTCCTATCCGTCGCGCCCGATCCGCATGATCGTGCCTTTCGTGCCGGGCGGCTCGGTCGATTTCGTCGCGCGCATCATTCAGCCGAAGTTCAGCGAACTGCTCGGCCAGCAGGTCGTCATCGACAACCGCGCCGGCGCCTCGGGCAATATCGCGGTTGAGCTGACGGCCAACTCGCCGCCCGACGGCCACACCATACTGCTCGGCAATGTCGGCGCCAGCGCGATCAATCCAAGCGTGTT
>CAZVDN010000516.1:0-2092 GCA_964625665.1 uncultured Streptomyces sp.
AATATCGCGGCCGTTTTGCCCCCTCGCCCACCGGACCGCTGCATTTCGGTTCGCTGGTCGCGGCCGTAGCCAGCTACACCGATGCGCGGCATCACGGCGGCGCATGGCTGGTGCGCATCGAAGACGTTGATACGCCGCGCAGCGTGGCCGGTGCCGACAAAGAAATTCTCGCCACGCTCGCCGCCTGCGGCATGCAGCACGACGGCGATATCATTTATCAGAGCCGGCGCAACGACGCCTACCATGCCGCCCTGCAGCAATTGCGCGAACACAAACTCGCCTATCCCTGCGCCTGCACGCGGCGCGAAGTCGCCGACTCGGCATTGCGCGGCATCGAAGGCCCGGTCTACCCCGGCACCTGCCGCCACGACATCGGCAGCAGGCCGGCACGCGCCTGGCGCGTCGATACGCGCGGCGCGCGCATTGCGTTCGACGATGCCGTGCAGGGCCGCGTCGAACAGAACCTCGAAACCGACATCGGCGACTTCGTGCTCTTCCGCGCCGACAATCTCTATGCCTATCAGCTCGCCGTGGTGGTCGATGATGCCGAACAGGGCATCACCGATGTCGTGCGCGGCGCTGACCTGCTCGACTCGACGCCGCGCCAGATTTACCTGCAGAAACTGCTGAAGCTGCCGACGCCCGCCTATTTGCACGTGCCGGTCGCCGTCAATGCGGCCGGCGAAAAACTCAGCAAACAAACGCGCGCCGCCGCCATTGATCGCCACAACGTGTTGCCCGCATTGCACGATGCGCTGCGCTTTCTCGGCCAGCAGCCGCCGGCACTGGATTCCGTCTCGGCGTTCTGGCGCTGGGCGATCGAACACTGGCGGCGCGAAGCGATTCCGCGCAAGCGCACCGGCGCGCTGGATGAGCGTCATGCATAATGAAGGCATGACCATCGACGCCACTGAAGATCATCAGGCCGAACTCGCGTTTCTGCACCGCCTTTACGCGGCAACACCGCGCGTCTACGCGACCCCCGTCATCGTCGCGCTGAACCTGATTGTTTTTCTCGCCATGGTCGCGATGGGTGTTTCCATTTTCGGCGGCCGCCCCGACGACTATCTGAAATTCGGCGCAAACTTCGGCCCGCTGACCAGCGGCGGCGAATGGTGGCGGCTGGTGACCTGCACCTTCATCCACGGCGGCGTTGTGCATCTGCTGTTCAATATGTGGGCCTTGTGGGACGGCGGCCGGCTGTCGGAACGTCTGTTCGGCAACGCCTGGTTCATTGCCATCTATCTGTTCGCCGGGGTCTGCGGCAGTTTTGCCAGCATGTTGTGGCGCAATGAAGCGGTCAGCATTGGCGCTTCGGGCGCCGTGTTCGGTGTCTTCGGCGCGCTGCTCGCTTATACGGTCAGGGAGCGCGGCTCGATTCCGCCGTCGATGCTGAACCGGCTGCGCATCAGCACGTCGATGTTCGTTACGTTTTCGCTGTTCTACGGCTTTGCCAATTCGGGCATCGACAACGCCGCCCACCTCGGCGGGCTTGCCGCCGGATACCTCATGGGATTCATTGCCGCGCGGCCGCTGGAAACCGCGGCGCGCGCCCGCGGTCACGCGCAAAAAATTGCGCTGGCGGTCGTGATTATCGCGGTGGCGCTGCCCTCGGCGGCGCGCTTTGCCCCCGATACCTCGCGCGTCTATCGCCAGGCGCTCGAATTGCAAAAAGCCATCGAATCCTTCGCCGCCGACGAACGCCGGCTCAGTGCGGATTTCGAAGCCATGGTCAAACACGCGCGCGACAACAAACTCGACGATAAAACCACATTGCGCGCACTGCGTGAGAAATTGATCCCCGCCTGGAACGACGCGGTTGCGCGCCTCTCGGCCCTCGAACTCGACGACAAGGCGCCACTGCGCAGAGACTATGACATCCTGCTGCGCTATGCGCAGGCGCGGCGCGACATGACTGTTGCGCTGGCGGATTTTCTCGAAGCCGGCACCCCGGCCAGCCAGCAGAAATTCATCGACAAGCGCGCGGCCACCGAAACCGCACTCAAGGAATACCGCGAGCGGCAGGCGAAAAAATAGCGCTCGCAGGGATGCCCCGGGATACGCTGCGCGCCTTCAGCGCCGAAAACTAACG
>CAZVDN010000517.1:0-2091 GCA_964625665.1 uncultured Streptomyces sp.
CTGTTGCAAGTCGCTTGTAGGTCTGCTGCGACGGCGCATCAGCGTAGAGACCGGCGCCGGGCGCGCTGTGGCTGCGCGCGTGTCCGGCCAGTCCGGCGAGGCGTTTGCGTTCGACATCGGAACGCACGCGCAGCGCGCCTAGTTCTGCAGCCAGATGCTGCGACAACCGTGACTTGCCCGATCCCGACAGGCCGTGCATCAGGATCAAGCACGCCGGACGCGGCGCCGCCAGTTTCTCAGCGAGCTGCAGATGATGCGCGAACGCCGCCTCTTCGCTGCCACGCACCGTGCCCGCGGCGAGTTGCCGCGCATGCAATGACGCGACCTTGGCTCGCACCAGCGCGCGATAGCCAAGCTAAAAACGCAACACCGCGATGCCTGCGTAATCGCCGCTCTGCGCCAGATAGGCGTCAAGAAACCGCCACGCCAGCGCGTCGCAGCCGCGATCAAACAGATCCATCATCACGAAGGCCGCTTCGCTGATGACGTCGATCCAGCGCAGTTCGGCGTTGAATTCGAGGCAATCGAAGGCCACCGGATGGCCGTCGATCAAAGCAAGATTGCCGAGATGCAGATCACCATGGCATTCGCGGATCTGCCCCGCCGCCTTGCGTTGCCTGAAAACCGCGTCGCGGCGCTGTGCCTCGCCGGCCGTCCAGCCGCGCAGCGCTGCCAGACGCGCGGCAATCGCCGGCGGCCACGGGCTTTCTGCAAGCTGGTCGAAGTTCTGCAATGCCGGCGCACAGACATTCGCCGGTGTGCCGTGTTCACCGGCCGTCGCCGCCGGCAGGCGCGCATGAAACGCGGCAACCATGGCAGCAAGGCTGTCGATCAGTTCCGCCGTCAAACCACCGCTGCGCGCGATCACCTCGAACAATGCGCTTTGCTCAAAACGCCGCATCTGCAATGCGTATTCAATCGGCGGCCCGTCGCCCCCGAGCACCGGCGCGTCCACGCGGCCGCTGATCGGCAGGATTCCGAGATAAATGTCTGCTGCCGTTCTGCGATTAAGGCGCAGTTCTTCTTCGCAGAAATGCCGGCGCGCTTCCAGCGTTGAGAAATCGAGGAAACCCAGCGCCACCGGTTTTTTGATCTTGTAGGCAAACGCTCCGGCGAGCAGCACCCAGGAAATATGCGTTTCGATCAGTTCGACATCCGCCACAGCGTGCGGATAACACTGCGGCGCCCGCAAGGCCGCGATCAGCGGCGATGCAGTGTCAGGCGCGGCTGGCATGATCGGCAATGCTGATCCGTTGTGCAACGGCGAACGGCGCCCTGCACGACTGCGCACCGGCCGCCACGCAACCGCCTACATGCCCAGCATGCGGCCGATGCGCGCGCCGTAATCGGCGACGATCAGTACATCGTCTTCAATCGTCGCGATCACGCTGCGGATCGCATTCAGGCCGCGGTGGATGCGGTCGTTTTCGGGCACCGGCGACTGCAGGGCCTGCCCGAGTGCGCGCACTTCCTCGCGCAGCGTGCCGACATCGCCGGCACCGTGTTGCAGCTTGTCGATGTCGCGCTCGAGCTCACGCACGAGTTTTGCCACCGCGTCGAGATCGACGCCTGCTGCGCTGTGGTTGTCGCCGGCTTTGGTCATCATTGCACTCCTTGCGCGGCTGCCCGCGTGTTACAGGCCGGGCTCCTTGCCCTGCTGGCCCTTGTGATAGGTCGTGTAGAGAAACACCGGGACCTTCAGGTCGCCAAGATGGCGCGCGATCAACGGCTGCACGTCCGTCCATTGCAGGCCGCCGACGCCCGTCGAGAGCCGTGGCATGGCGAGACTGGTGACCGCGCCCCTTTCGAGTTCGGCACGCAGTTTTTCCAGGCTATGGTTGACGTGCGAGAGCGTCGCGCGCCCCGGCGAATTGCCGCGGCCCTGCTCACCTTCCTGCGTCAGCAGATTGAACACGCGCAGGCCGCCGGTGCCGCCCCACACCCACAGCGATCCGGGCTTCGGATGCGCGCCGTGCGTGTAGTGCCGGAAGTCCTTGGCCATTGCCGGCCACCGCTCGCGCAGCGCCAGTGCCAGGCCGCTGTCGAAATGGTCGTTCGGTGCCACCCCGTGTGCAATGCCCTGCGCTTTGG
>CAZVDN010000518.1:0-1471 GCA_964625665.1 uncultured Streptomyces sp.
AGAAAATCGTCGGCCCCTCATTTCGCGAAGTCGCGACCCGCTATGCCGGAGACAAGGCCGCATCGACAAAACTTGCCGCCAAAATCAAAGGCGGCGGTGCTGGCAACTGGGGCACGATCGCAATGCCTGCACAGGCCTCGCTCTCCGATGCCGAACTCGCGCTGCTGGTCGGCTGGATCCTCGCGCAGAAATAGTCCGCCGGGTCAACGCAATACGCGTGAAGGCTGCGCAGCGCCTGGCCCGCCTTGACAGTCGCCTGCGGCGAATTCATGATTCCGGCGCGGTATCCGGTTCACAACAATGTTGTCATAAAGCCGGCGTCCACGCCGGGAGGAGATCACGATGAAACGCACCAAGGCTGTTGCACTGGGTTTGCTCGCACTCGTCATGTCGCTGACGGGCTGCATGGTCACACCGCCGGCGTCGGAAGTCGGCTGGGTCACGCTGTTCGACGGCACCAACCTGAACAACTTCAACCGCGTCGGCGACGCCAACTGGCGCATCGACAACGGCGTCGTCGTGGCCGACCTCGGCGGCAAGGAGGCGAGTTATCTGGTGACCAAGGAATCCTACGGCGACTTCCAGATCCGCGCCGAGTTCTGGGTGGATTCGGCAGCCAACAGCGGCATCTTCATCCGCCTGTCCGACCCGGCCAAGATCACCGCCACCAATTCCTATGAGGTCAATATTTTCGACCAGCGCCCCGATCCCTCCTACGGCACGGGCGGCATTCCGAACATTGCGCAGACCCTCGTGCCGATGAAGGTCGGCGGCCAGTGGAGCACCTATGACATCACGGCCAAGGGCTCGCAACTGACGATCGTACTGAACGGCGTAAAAACCGTGGACGTGCGTGACACGAAATTTGCCAAAGGCCCGTTCGCCCTGCAATACGGCGGCGGCGTGGTGAAATTCCGCAAGGTGCAGATCCGCCCGATCTGATGGCAGGCCGGGGCGCGCGATGCGCCCCGGTTGAATTTGACGCTGCCGGCAATGGCCCGCCGGCACTTCGGAAAAGTTCAGGCTGCATGGCCGCAGCCTGAACATTCCGGAATCAGAAGCCTAACAATCCCTTCAGCTTGTTGACCGTATCCATCGGATTCGGCGCTGAATTCGGACGCGCCGGTTCTGCCGGCTGTTGCCGGTCAAGCGCCGTCTGCGTGGCCGGCGCCTGCGGTTGCGAAGGCCGCGAAGTGCCGCGATTGCGGCGCCCGCCCTCTTCGCCGCCAAGCGGCGTCATGCCGGTCGATTTGAGCCTCACCTTCACATACCACTCGGGGTCCCAGGGCGCCTTCGGGTCGGCCGGCCGCGGCGGATAGACCTGGTTGATTTCGCCGCCATAGGCGTGCAATTGCAGCATCGCGCCCTGCGCGTTCCTGAAAATGCCCTGCGGCACGGCACAGCGGGTTGTCTGCGGCGAGAACACCACACGTTCCTGAATCAAACGCTGCACCTGTGCAGGCGGCACGAA
>CAZVDN010000518.1:1510-2080 GCA_964625665.1 uncultured Streptomyces sp.
CAACCTCGCTCGAGGTCCACAAAATCATTTCGGTATTTTTTTCGACGCCGCCGATCGCCATGGCGAAATAGCCGGTCGCATTCGGTACGCTCCCCCACTGGAAACTGATCGCATCACCAAGGCCGCCCGTCACGTTCGAAAACGCCACCGGCCCCATGTAATCATGGGCCGCGTCAACGGCGAAACGGATGTTCGGCGGGTAATTCCCGCGTATCGCGTGGTCGCCGACCAGTGAACTGTCGCGCGGCACGGCAACCGCGGTGCCGTCAAACGGCCACGTCCCATAGACACGATCGCGCGCCGGCGCCGGCGGACGCGGCAACGCACCGAGCCGGCTTGGCGGCAACTTCACCTTGGCCGGGTCCATATTGGCAAAATCGATGACGATCGGCTGGCCCTGTCCGACCGTCTCGCCGCAGCCCCAGTAAACCAGCATGCGGCCACGCGGTTTTTCATAGGGCTCGGACTCCGTCGGTCGCTGCGGCGTGCTGACCGGCGTCTTCAGCGGCAGCGTTCTGCCCATGTTCTGGCCCGGCGGAATGTCATGCGTCGCCTCCGGATTCGGCTGCT
>CAZVDN010000519.1:0-2072 GCA_964625665.1 uncultured Streptomyces sp.
GGGCGGGGCCGTCAACAATGATTCCGGAAAAGGCCCCGGCTGTCTGGCAAACGCCGGCAATTATCCGCCAGACCGGGGTGCACTGGCGCGCATTCTGCCGTAACATCAAATAAAAAAACGCATCATACTGCCTGGAGGAAACGCATGTCGGTTGCTCGCGCCCTTGTACTGCTGTCCGCATTGTTTGCGGCAGGCGTATTCGCCCAGACCTACCCGCAAAAACCCGTGCGCATCATCGTGCCCTATGTGGCCGGCGGCGACACGGACATCGGCGCGCGCATCGTCGCGCCGAAGCTCGTTGAAGCGCTCGGCCAGCAATTCATCGTCGAGAACCGGCCGGGGGCGGGCAGCCTGATCGGCACCGAGGCGATGCTGCGCGCGCCGGCTGATGGTTACACGCTGGCGATGGGCACGATCAGTTCGCTGGCCGTGTTGCCGGTGACCAAGAGCAATGTGTCTTATGACCCGCGCAAGGACTTTGCGCCGATCGCGCTGCTCACGCGCGTGCCTTATGTGCTGGTGGTGCATCCGACGCTGCCGGCGCGCAATGTCAAAGAGCTGGTGCAGATTGCCAAGCAGCGGCCGGGCGCACTGGTCTATGGCTCGCCGGGCATTGCCACCGGCATTCATCTGGCCTCGGAGTTTTTTGCGCTCAATGTCGGCGTGAAGCTCACGCATATTCCTTACAAGGGCGGCGCGCCGGCCATGGTGGATTTGGCGGCGGGGAACATTGCGCTGATGGTTTCGACGTTCAGCACGGCGGGGCAGCACCTCACCTCGGGGCGGTTGCGCGCGCTGGCGGTGGCTGACGGAGCGCGCAACAAGGTCTATGCGACGGTGCCGACGATGAGCGAGGCGGGGTTTGCCGGGCTGGAGGCGACCACCTGGCACGGCATGGTCGCGCGCGCGGGGGTGCCGCGGGCGATCATCACGCGGCTGAATGCGGAGATTGCGCGGATCGTCGAGACGGACGAGGTAAAGAAAGCATTTGCCGCGACCGGGCTCGATCTCGCGGTCGGCACGGCGGATGAGTTTGACGCGTATATCCGCAGCGAATATGTGAAGTGGGAGAAGGTCGCGCGGGTGGCGAAGATTGTGACGGATTGATTGGGGGGTGGTGCTTCTGCGCCCCCATCCTGTCCTTCCCCCGCTGCGGGGGGGCAGGGACCTTCTAAATTAAGTAATTGTTAAACGGGAGTCTGCAACACCATGAACCAGGGTCGCATCGAGCATTTCAAGAAAAAATACGGTGAAGCCATCATCGCCAACGGGCTGCGTCTGCGGCCCGACGATTTCATGGAGGAGGTCGAGTGGCGCGATGCGGTGGACCAGCATTACACGAAGATCTGGCTGGAGTTCACCTACGGCGGGCTTTATGCGCGGCGCGTGCTCGATGAGCGCACGCGCGTGCTGGTGGCGATCGCGCAGTTTCTGACCCTGAATGAAATGGAAGAATTCGAGCAGTTGCTGCCCTGCGCGCTGAATGCCGGCGCGACACCGCGCGAGGTGCTCGAAGTGATTTTGCAATCCACCGTCTATGTCGGTTACGTCAAGGCCGGGCGCGGGGCGAAGATTTGCATCCGCGTGATGAAGGAGCTCGGGCGCCTGCACGAGATCACCGACTCGCAGTTGCCGATGGACGGCGCCAACGGCGGACGCAGTCTCGCAGCCGAGCGGCCGAAATGGCCGAAGGCCGAATCGGAAGAGGTCGCCGCGCTGCGCGAGAAGTTTGTCGAGAAATACGGCTGGGGCAGCATGAGCACGCGTTTGCGCCTGCAGGCGCACCAGGGTTATGAAACGCTGAAGAGCTTTGACCGCATCGACCCGCATTACCTGCAGCTGTGGCTCGATTTCATCTACGGCAACATGTATACGCGCGGGATTCTCGACGACCGCACGCGCTTGCTGATGATGGTGGGAATTTGTCTGGCGGCGAACGAGCCGGTGCAGCTGGAAAACCATTTGCGCGGTTCGTTGATGCAGGGCGCGACGCCGCGCGAAGTGCTGGAAGTGATTTTGAATTCGACGGCGATCGTCGGTATGCCCACCACCATCATGACGCGCCGCATGCT
>CAZVDN010000520.1:0-2058 GCA_964625665.1 uncultured Streptomyces sp.
GCCAACGACGTACGCAGCGTGACGGAGAACAAGGTGGTTGCCGCTGCTGAAGAGAAGAAGGCGGCGGCGCCGGCCGTCAAGGCAGCACCGGCCGCGGCCCCTGCGCATAAAACGGCGGCGCCGGTTGCGCACAAGCAACCGCAGCCGACCGAAGCGGTGCAGAAGCCCGTGCAGGTGGCGGCCAATGAACGCACCGAGAGTGTTCCGGTCACGCCGCCGGCCGCGCGCATCTGCACGGAATGCGGTGTCATCGACGCCATCAGCGTCAGCGACAAAAAAGGCGACGGCACCGGGCTCGGCGCAGTCGGCGGCGCAGTGGTCGGCGGCCTGCTTGGCAATCAGGTCGGGCGCGGCAACGGCAACACGGCGGCGACGGTCATTGGCGCTGTGGGCGGTGCAGTGGCCGGCCATGAAGTCGAGAAACGCGTGAAGACGACCAAGGAATATCAGGTCAGCGTGCGCATGGAGGACGGCAGCACGCGCAGCTTCACCTTTGCCAGCGATCCGCCTTATGTGGTCGGCGACAAGATCAAGGTCATCGACGGCAAACTGGTCAGGAGTTAAGTCGCGCGGTTGAGTCGCAGCGCTGGAGCCGCCAGCGCCCTTGCAGTAAAGTAATGAAACGCCCCGTGCCGGAATCGGTCAGTGCACGGGGCTTTTCATTTCTGCGATGGTCCCATGCTGAACTTCCTGAAAGATCGAACCCGTATATTGGCCGCCGGCGCTTCGGCATTGATGCTGTGCATGGCGGCGCAGACTGCCTGCGCTGCCCAGGCGCCCGACTATCCCGTGCGCCCGATCCGCCTGATTGCGCCGTCCACTGCGGGTGGCGGGGGTGTTGACCTTTATGCGCGCCTGATCGGCAAGAAGCTCACCGATGCCTGGGGCCAGCAGGTCATTGTCGATAACCGGCCCGGCGGCGGCATGTCGCTCGGTGCGACAGTGGTGGCACGCGCGGCGCCTGATGGTTACACGCTGTTCATGGGGCACCCGAATTCATTGACCGTGGGGCCCGCGCTGCGCGCGAAGGGCAGTTATGACCCGATCACCGATTTCGCGCCGATCACGCTGCTGATGAAAGCGCCATCGCTTCTCTCGGTGCATCCGGCGTCGGGCATTGCGTCGTTGCAGGAACTGATCGCCGCGGCGAAGAAGCGGCCGGGCGAAATGACTTACGGCACTTCGGGCACCGGCAGCGTCGGCAACATGATCGGCGAACTTCTCAGCCAGCGCGCCGGCATCAAGCTTGTGCACGTGCCGTACAAGGGCGCGGGGCCGGCGCTGCTCGACCTCGGTGCGAACCGCCTCGGGTTCGTTTCATCATCGCTGGTTTCGCAGATCGCCTTTGTGCGCGATAACCGCTTGCGCGCGATCGCTTCGACCGGCGCCAACCGCACGCGGCTGACGCCGAACGTGCCGACCGTGATCGAAGCGGGCATTCCCGGGTTTGATGTGACGGCCTGGCACGCAATCCTCGCGCCGGGCAAAACGCCGCCGGAGATTGTGGCCAAACTCAATCGCGAAATCGTGCGCATCCTCGCGTTGCCCGATGTGCAGGAAGCCCTGCTGGTCGAAGGCGGTGAAATCACGCCGACCACGCCGCAGGAATTCGCTGCGCTGATTCGCAGCGAACTGCAAATGTGGACGAAAGTGGTCAAGCAGGCGGGCATCGCCATCGATTGACCCGGCGCGCCGGGGTTTGCCGGTGTGACGGAGCCGGTGTTGCCTAGTTGCCGTTGTCTCTGGCTTTTCGGATGGAATCGGAGGCTTCGCGCGCCAGCCATGACGCCGTCTTGCCGGCTTTGCCGGCGGCGGCCGCGGCATCCGCGGCCACTTTCGCCAGCTCTCCGGCGTCGTGTTTTGCGCTGCCTGCAATCGCAATTGTGACGGCGGCCGCTGCATTGGTGGCAGCAGTCGAGGCCTGCGCTGCGGCCTCCGAGGCGTGGTGCGCCGATTCCCCGGAAATTTCCGCAGGGCCGAAGGCGTTTGTGTTCAGTGCGGAGTGGGCGGCCTGCAACGAAAAATTTGCCGCCAGTGACGCTTTTTCCGCGGCCTTTT
>CAZVDN010000521.1:0-2057 GCA_964625665.1 uncultured Streptomyces sp.
AAAGTCGATATCGACGGCAACGTGCTGTTCAATGCCTCGGACTACGACGTCAATCGCGCCGGTTATGTTATTCACAGCGCGGTGCACGGCGCGCGGCCCGATGTCGAATGCGTGATCCACACGCATACGCTGGCCGGCATGGCCGTCTCGGCAATGGACAAGGGCATCATGCCGATCGCGCAAAGCTCGATGCGTTTTGCCGAAATCGCCTATCACGATTACGAAGGCCCGGCGCTGAACCTCGATGAGCGCGCCCGCCTCGTCGCCGACCTCGGCGACCGCGAAGCCATGGTGCTGCGCAACCACGGCCTGCTGACCGTCGGCACTTCGATTGCGGAATGCTTCAACAGCATGTTCCGCCTCGAACGCGCCTGTCAGCTGCAGGTGATGGCGCTGTCGTGCAACGCCGAGATCCGCCTGCCGCCCGACGAAGTCGTGCGCCTCACGCAGCACAGCTACCAGCCGACCACGCGCCGCCGCTGGGGCCTGATGGAATGGCCCGCGCTGCTGCGCAAGCTCGACCGCATCGACCCTTCTTACCGCAACTGATTTTTTTGCAACGGAACGCGGCGCCGCGGCGCACGCGCACTCAACATGTCCAACGCACCGCTCTCGAAAAACCCGCCGCTCTGCCAGGGCCCCGATCCGCAACTGCGCAAACCGCGCCAGCCCATTCCCGCCGGCGCCATCGACTGCCACTGCCATGTGTTCGAAGACCAGACGCAATATCCGCTGGTCGCGCAGCGCAGCTACACGCCGCCGCTGTGCACGCTGGCCGATTATCTGCGCATGAGCGAAATGCTCGGCGTCACGCGCATGGTGCAGGTCAATGCCAGCACCTACGGCTTCGACAACACACTGACGCTCGACGTCATTGCCAAGCTCGGCCAGAAGCGCGCGCTCGGCGTGGCCGGCGTCGCCCCCGATGTCGATGAACGCACGGTGCGCAAGCTGCACGACGGCGGCATGCGCGGCGTGCGCCTGTCGACGATGGTGAAAGGCTACGGCGGCCCCGAACTGCTCGGTGTCGTGGCAAAAACGATCAAGCCCTTCGGCTGGCATGTGCAACTGCATGTCGACAAGGTCGGCGAGATCGCCACCCTCGAACAACAACTGCTCGATCATCCGACGCCGATCGTCTTCGACCATCTCGGCCGCGTGCGCGGCGCCGAAGGCGTGAACGCCGCGGGCTTTCAGGCGCTGCTGCGCATCCTCAAGCAACGCAACGACTGCTGGGTCAAGCTGTCGAGCTTTTACCGCCTCTCCGACAGCGGCGCGCCGGCCTATGCCGACATGAAACCGCTGGCGCAGGCGCTGATCGCCGCGCGGTCCGACCGCGTGGTCTGGGGCAGCAACTGGCCGCACCCCATCTGGGACGGCCACATGCCGAACGACGGTGACCTGATGGACCTCGTCTGCGACTGGTGCGGCGATGCCGCAACGCTCAAGCGCGTGCTGGTCGACAATCCGGCGCAGCTCTACGGTTTCAAATAACGCCTGCCATGAACGCTGACGCGCCGGCCCCTTACCGCGCGCCGGCGTGGCTGCCCGGCGGCCATCTGCAAACACTCTATGCCGCGCTTGCCGCGCCGCGCCCGCGCGTGCACTACCGGCGCGAGCGCTGGGAAACCCCGGACAACGATTTCATCGAACTCGACTGGTGCGTCGAACGGAATGCCAGGGCCGCAGTCGAAGACCCGGCAAAACCATTGGTTGTGCTGTTTCACGGCCTCGAAGGCAACTCGAACAGCCCCTATGCGCGCGCCCTGATGGCCGCCGTGCGCGGCGCCGGCATGCGCGGCGTGGTCGTGCACTTTCGCGGTTGCGGCAGCGAACTCAACCGGCAGCCGCGCGCCTACCACTCGGGCGACAGCCCCGAAATCGACTGGATCCTGCGCCGCCTGCGCAGCCGCCACGCCGCTGCCGCGCTCTACGCCTGCGGCGTTTCGCTGGGCGGCAATGCATTGTTGAAATGGCTGGGCGAGCAGAACCTTGCCGCCACGGCGATCGTCAACGCTGCGGCCGCCGTCTCCGCGCCGCTCGACCTGATGGCCGCC
>CAZVDN010000522.1:0-2037 GCA_964625665.1 uncultured Streptomyces sp.
AAGCGGTGTTTGAGCGCGGCGGCAATGTGCGCCGCGATCAGGATGATCAGAATCACCGCGGTCGTCAGGTGCACGGTGCTGCAGATTTCCTTCAGCGCCGGCGCGTCCCAGCCCCAGTGCGGCAGCCTGGTGCCGAAATAGACGATCGGATACTTCGTGAAGTTCGAACCAAGGTAACCGCTCACCGGCATCAGCACCATGCACAGGTACATGACATGATGGCTTGCAGTGGCAGCGATCCGCTGCCACTTCGGCAGCGTCGCCGGCAGCGGCGGCGCGCGGTGTGTGACGCGCCACCAGACACGCAGCAGAATCAGCATGCCAAGCGTCAGTCCGATCGATTTGTGCAGGTTGAACCACCACGCGCGCACCCCGGGCGGATCTTTCGGAATACCGATCATCCACAGGCCGAGCGCGATCTGCGCAATGATGCAGACGGCAATCAGCCAGTGGAGTGCGACGGCAGTGCGTGTGTAGGCAGGTTCCTGCATGACGTTCTCGCTTCAGGTTTGCGCGGCGGCACCACCTTGCCGGCAGGCCCTGCTATCTTTTTTCGCCCGCCATGACGTAAGCCCACAGTGCCTCGATCTCCTCGGCGCTGAACAATCCGCCCCACGGCGGCATGCTGTTTTTGCCGTTGGTCACCGAATTGAGAAAACGGCTTTTCTGCTCCGGCGGAAAGGTCAGCAGGTCAAATGCGCCCTGCGGGTCCGCCATGCGCGGGCCGTGACAGGGACCGCAATTCTGGGAATAAATCGCCGAGCCGCGCTTGATCTGTTCAGGTGCGAATTTTTCCTGGGCGCCGGCGTTCGCGGCGACCGCCGCGAATGCCATCCCGCAAAACAGTGCTTTCAACATCATTCTTGCTGATTCCGTTTCCTATTCAGGCAACAGGGCAAAAGTCCACACCGAACCGTGGTTGGGCACATTGGGCAAACCGCGCCGCTGCGAGGTGGTGCCGCCGCTGCCGGCGAGTATGGTCACATACTGGCGGCCGTTGCGCGTCCAGGTCACCGGGTTTGCGTTGACGCCGGAAGGAGTGCGGAACTGCCAGAGCTGTTCGCCGGTGTCGGCGTCGAGGGCAATGACTTCACCGGTGTGCTTGCCCGTGAAAAGCAGGCCGCCACCGGTGGCGATAATTGCCGAGCCCGGCAGTTCGCCCATGATCGGCGTCCTCCACTTCGGCTTCGCGGTGACCGGATCGATCGCTTCGAAGTAGCCGCCGACGGTGGTCGGAGTCACCGGCGAGTAGGTCGCCTCCACCGCCTGATAGCGGAAGCCCGGCTTGAACGGCTCAATCGGTAGCAGCTTGTAGTTCGAATAGCCCTCGTTGGTGGCCGCATACAAGAGGCCGGTGTTCGGATTGAACGCCGCATGCATCCAGTTCTTGCCGCCGCGGATGCTCGGATAAAGCTGGATCTGCTCGCCGGCGCGCAGCTTCTTCGACAGCTCCGACTCGACCGGACGCCCGGTCTTCATGTCGACATGCGTCGCCCAGTTGACCTTGGTGAAGGGCTTGGCCGAGAGCAGTTCGCCGGTGACGCGGTCGAGCACGTAGAGGAAGCCGTTGCGGTTCATCTGCATCGCCACCTTGCGCGGCAGACCGTCAACCTTGATTTCGGCGAGGATGATTTCCCACACCGTGTCCCAGTCGTAGAGTTCGTTCGGCGCCACCTGGTAATGCCAGACGATTTCGCCGGTCTTCGGCCGCATGGCCAGGATCGAAGCCGTGTAGAGATTGTCGCCCGGGCGGATCGACGGGTTGTAGGGTGCAGCATTGCCGGTGCCCCAGTACATCAGATCGAGTTCCGGATCATAGGAACCGGTGATCCAGGTGCTGGCGCCTCCGTTTTGGTAGGATTCCCGCGGCTCCCAAGTGTCATGGCCTTTTTCAGCGGGGCCGGCGGTGGTGTAACGCCGCCACAAATGTTTACCGGTCTCAGGGTCCCAGCCATCAAGGTAGCCGCGGATACCGAATTCAGCCCCCGAGATGCCCGTTACCAACACACCGTTGGCCACCAGTGGCGCTGCTGTCTG
>CAZVDN010000523.1:0-2033 GCA_964625665.1 uncultured Streptomyces sp.
TTGCGCGTGACGTTGGCGATCGGCACGAAATCCCTGATGGTGTCGTAGGGCAGCTTCTTGTAGATATGCGGCTGCACGACGAGATTGCCGCCCTGGCCGCCGACGATGGTGTAACCGTCGGGGGTGGCGCGCGCAGCGAGTTCCAGCCCGAGCTGGCCGGCGCCGCCGACACGGTTGTCGACCACGATGCTCTGGCCGAGGCGCTCGAGAATTTTCGGCGACATCAGGCGCGAGGTCGTGTCGAGCGTGTCGCCCGGCGGGAAGGGCACGATGATGCGGATCGGTTTGCTTGGATAGGGCTGGGCGTGCAGCGGCACAGTAAACAGCAAAGCAATGGCGATGACAGGCAAGGCGAAGAAACGTGGCATGGCGCGACTCCTCCCGAAGCGTTGGCCCGACGATTCTGCCACAAGGCCATGCGGCCGGTGTGGTCTGTAATTCGGTGGCACTTCCTGGACGTATTGCCATTTCGCAAAAATCGCGCCGTGCCTTCTCCGGGTTCGCACATATAAATTGATCCGGACCGGTTCTGCTTGTAGCATGAACGTATTCCTGCGGGCACGATTAGCGGAAAAGTGTGAACCAAAAAATGTACGAACTGGTTTATAACAGCATCGCCGTGCCGCACGATCTCGATGATGCGACGCTGCTGCGTATTCTCGATGCTGCAAGAAATCGCAACCGGACATTGGGCGTCACCGGCCTTCTGCTTTATCACCGCGGCGAATTCGTGCAGTTGCTCGAAGGCGAACGCGATGCGGTGCGTAAAATCTATTTCGATGTCATATTGCGCGACCCGCGGCATACCAGCGTCAACCTGTGCTGGGACTTTGATATCGAACGGCGCAGTTTTCCCGACTGGTCGATGGGCTTTTACCGGCCCGACAGCAAGATGTACGGAAAAAACGCCAGTCTCGACGGTTATCTCGAAGGCGGTGTGGCGGCCCTCGACCTCGCGCGTCCGCCATCAACGGGACGGCAATTACTGTTCGAAATCTATGCGCAGATCGACCCGGCGCAGTTTGCGCCCGGTGGTCCGTTTCATACGCCATCAGACGAAGACGGTGCTGCAGCCCTGCACAACCTACCCCCGTCGCGGAAACTTTAAAAACCGGCGGTGCAGATTGTCGAGCGCGCTTTGCGGCAGCAGGGCCGCAAGTGCTGCGCGGAATTTCGCGTCGCGGCCGACGAGGTAATGCGTGCGCGGCCGCCTCGCGGTGAGCGCGTGTTCGACGGCGTCGGCGACTGCCGCGGCGGATATCGCATGCTGCTCGGCTTCGGCGATGACGCGGCTGACGCAGTCGATATGTTCGTTGTAGAGCGACAGTTTGCCGGCGGCGAGGCCGGCCTTCATGGCATCGGCGGCGCCGGTGGATTTTTTCCAGATCGGCGTGGCAATCGCGCCGGGCTCGACGATGCAGACATCGATGCCGGCTGAATCCAGTTCCAGGCGCAGCGAGATGGTCATCGAACGCAGCGCCGCTTTCGACATTGAATAGGGCCCGATGACCGGCAGCGCGACGCGGCCGGCAATCGAACCCATGTTGACGATGCGACCGCGCGCGCTGCGCAGCAGCGGCAGACAGGCCTGCGTGACGGCCAGTGCACCGAACAGGTTCACTTCAAACTGGCGCCGGATTTCGTGCATCGGCAGCAGCTCGAACGGGCCGCCGATGGCGATGCCCGCATTGTTGACCAGACCGCCGAGGCCTTGCGAGCCGACGCGTGCCGTGACCGCGGCAACGGCGGCCGCAATCGAGGCTTCATCGGTGACATCGAGCAGGAGCGGCGTGATCATCGCCGGGTTCTGCGCCTGCAACGCCTGACCGTCGGCGTCGTTGCGCACTCCGGCGAAGACCGCGACGCCGCGCGCCGCGAGGCGCAGCGCGCAGGCGGCGCCGATGCCGGTTGAGGCGCCGGTAATGAGCACGTGGGCCGGTGTCATCGGACGTTGGCTGGCTGGTCGCCGCTCAGCCGCGTGTTATCGGAAACCGTACAGGCGCGCCGGATTGTCGACGAGTATGCGCTTGCGC
>CAZVDN010000524.1:0-2033 GCA_964625665.1 uncultured Streptomyces sp.
GGCGGCAAGATCGTGCAGAAAAGGTGTCCGCCGCTGGCGGTGCGTGATTACGGCACGTTTCTGGCACAGCTGAAGACCAATCTCGACGGCGTGTTTCTCGGTTTTGCCGGTTCCAACGGCTTCCGCTACGTGCGCCAGTTCAACGAATACGGGCTGCGCGGCAAGGTCGCGATCGTCGGCGGCATGACCGCGCTCGACGAGGCGGTGCTGCGCAACATGAAGATCGAAGCACTGGGCATCGTCACCTCGTGCTGGTATTCGGCCAAACTCGACAACCCGCTGAACAAGAAATTCGCCGCAGCCTTTCTGGCCGAAGCGAAATACGACCCGGGTTTTTATGCTGCGGCCACTTACACCGAAGCGGCGGTGCTCGAAAACGCGCTCAAGGCGGTGAAAGGCAATATCGCCGACAAGGCGGCTTTCATGAAGGCGTTGCGTGCGAGCAAGACCGATACGGTGCGCGGGCCGGTGTCGTTCGACAGCTATGGCAACATCGTCGGCAACGTTTATATCCGCAAGGTCGAACGCGAGGAGGGGCGGCTGGTCAACACCGTGATCCAGACCTATCCGAATGTCAGCCAGTTCTGGACCTACAAGCCGGAAGAGTTCCTGAAAAATCCGGTTTACTCGCGCGATTGGCCGCCGGCCAAGAACCTCGAGTCGTAACTGTCATTGCATTCCCCGCGCCGTGCAACGCGGCGCGGGGCCTTTCCCGTTATAGGACGCATTGATGCAGTTTTGGGTCATCCAGACTCTCAATAGTTTGGCGCTCGGCGGATTGCTGTTTCTGCTGGCGGCGGGCTTTTCGCTGATCTTCGGCCTGATGCGCATTGCCAATCTGACGCACGGCGCCTACTACATGCTCGGCGCCTATATCGGTGTCAGCATTCTGAAAGTGATTCCCAATCTCTGGCTGGCGGCACTGCTTGGCGGACTCGCGGTGGCGCTGCTGGGCGGACTGGTCGAACGTTTTATCCTGCGCAAGCTGGCCGGCAATGAACTCGGGCAGGTACTGGTCACGCTGGGTTTTGCCTACATCATTGCCGATTTCTGTCTGGTGGTCTGGGGCGGCGATCCGATTCCGGTACCGACACCGGACGGGCTCGATTCGCCGATTGAAATCGGCGGTTTCATGTTTCCTGCGTACCGGCTGGCGGTGGTGGCGATTGCGCTGGCGACCGGCGTTGCGCTCTATCTGTTGATGGAGCGCACGCGGCTGGGCGCGATGATCCGTGCCGGCGTTGACGATATGCAGATGGCGCGCGCCGTCGGCATTCCGGTATCGCGATTGTTCACCATTGTTTTTTGCCTTGGTTCCGCGCTGGCCGGTGCCGGCGGCATACTCGGCGGGCCGATCATGTCGGCTTACCCGGGCCTTGATTTCGACATGCTGCCGCTGGCGCTGATCGTGGTGATTCTCGGCGGCGTCGGCAGCCTGACCGGCGCGTTCGTCGGCAGCTTCATCATCGGTTTTGTCTATACCTTCGGCATTGCCCTGTTTCCGCAGTTCGCCTACGTCATTCTGTTTTTGCCGATGATCGTGGTGATCGCATTCCGGCCGCGCGGCCTGTTCGGACGGCAGGCGGCTTAAACGATGAAAAAGGCCGCCTGGACATTGCTGATGATCGCGCTGCTGGCGTGGCCGTTTGCCGTCGGGGAGTTTTACGTCAATCTGGTCAGCCAGATTTTCATCGCGGCAATTTTCGCCGCCAGCTTGAATCTGCTGGTCGGTTATGGCGGATTGCCGTCGCTGGGTCATGCCTCCTTTCTTGGTGTCGCGGCGTACATGTCGGCATTGCTATCGCTGCGCTGGGGGCTCGACCACTCGCTGTCGGCGCCGCTCGCGCTCGCTGGCACCACATTGATGGCGGGCTTGTTCGGATTGATTGCGCTGCGTGCCACCGGTCTCGGTTTTCTCATGCTGACGCTGGCGCTGTCGCAAGTGCTATGGGGTACTGCGAACCGCTGGGTGGCACTCACCGAGGGCGACAACGGCCTGCGCGGGCTGACGCGGCCGCAGGTGTTCGGCCTTA
>CAZVDN010000525.1:0-2026 GCA_964625665.1 uncultured Streptomyces sp.
CGCACGCCATCAAGCACGCCGCCGTTGACCAGCATCTGGCCGAAACGGATGTAGTCCGCGGCCGTGCTGAAGGCGCAGGAACCGGCGCAATCGAATTTCGGCTGTTGTTTGTAAATGCCGATCTCCTGCGGTTTGCCGCTGATCGGATCAACGGGCAGCGGCTGCGCGAGGCGGCTGCGTTTTTCCGCGGGCAGACGGAAGGTGGTGTCGCGCATGCCGAGTTTCGACCACACGCGTTCGGTCGACGCTTCGCCGAGCGTCTTGCCGGTGATTTTTTCGACCACCAGCCCCAGCACATCGATCGAGAAGCCGTAGTCCCATTGCGTGCCGGGCTGGAACAGCAGCGGTGTTTTTGCCAGGGTATCGAGAAACTCCGGCCCGTTCATGGCGAAGGCCGCGGCCGCCGATGACGCCGGCCACAGTTTGTGGACGGCCGAACCGCCGCGTGCGCCGTAGGTCATGCCGGTGGTGTGGCGCATCAGGTCCTGCACGAAAACCGGCTGTCTGGCCGCTTCGGTTTTCACCGCGCCCGCCGCATCAACGACACCGACCTGCATTGAAGCGAATTGCGGGTAATAGGTGGCGAGCGTCGATTTCAGCGGCAGCTTGCCTTCTTCATAGAGCGTCAGCGCGGTGACTACCGACAGCACCTTGGTCATCGAAGCGAGATTGAAAATGGCATCGCTTTTCATCGCCGTGCCGGCGGTCTTGTCCTGGTAGCCGTGCGACTTGTAATAAACGAGTTTGCCTTCGCGCGCGATTGCCACCACGGCGCCGGGAATACGGTCGCGCGAGATTTCATCGGCGTAAAAGCGGTCGATGCGCTGCAGACCGGCGGCGGAGAAGCCGGCCTTCGCCGGATCGGTGCGCGGCAGCGGGTCGGCGGCGAGCGCGGTTTGCGCAAGCAGCAGGGCAGATGACAACAGTACGGCATGCGGCAACCGCCGCTTCAGGCAGACGTTCATGGTTCCTCCTTGTGGCCGGCTTTGAAGTTGTTGTGTGGTGCGCCGGCGGGCAGTGAAGTTATGATATACCAGTCGCCAATTCAGGCGGCACAGAATTAAAACGACCGGTGCCAGGATTGCCGGCAAAGGGAGGCGGAAATGAAACAGCAATTGTGCATCGTGACGGTCGCGTTCGGTCTGGCGGCCGGTGCGGGCGCTCAGACTTTCCCGGTCAAACCGATCCGCATCGTCACCACTGAAGCCGGCAGCGGCACCGACTTCGGCGCGCGCATGGTGGCGCAGTGCATCTCGGGGCCGCTCGGCCAGCAGGTTGTTGTTGAAAACCGCGGCGGCGTCATGCCCAATGAAGTGGTCGCCAAGGCCCAGCCCGACGGTTACACGCTGGTGCACAACGGCAGCGCGCTGTGGCTGCTGCCTTTTGTGCAGGACAATCTCGGCTGGAACCCGCAGCGCGATTTTATCGCGGTGTCGATGACCGATCAGTCGCCCAACGTGCTGCTGGTGCAGCCGACGCTGCCGGTGAAAACCGTGCAGGACCTGATTGCACTGGCCAAGTCAAAACCGGGCGAACTGAATTACGCGCGCGCGGCGCCGGCGGGGCCGACGCACTTTTCTGCCGAGCTGTTTAACGTGATGGCCGGCCTGAAGATCGTGCCGATCCCCTACAAGGGCGGCGGGCCGGCGGTGATCGGCATGTTGAGCAATCAGGCGCACATGATGTTTGCGCCGGCGGCGGTGGCGATGCCGCATGTGAATTCGGGCAAGCTGCGCGGACTGGCGGTGACCACGGCGCAGCCATCGGCGTTGTTTCCTCAATTGCCGACGATGTCGGCCTCGGGCGTGCCCGGTTATGAATACGTGGCGATGTTCGGCGAATTCGTGCCGGCCGGCACGCCGATGGCCATCGTGCAGAGGCTGAGTACGGAAATCCAGCGCTGCATGCAGAAGCCCGAGGTAAAAGAAAAATTCCTCAGCGCCGGGGTCGAATCGGTGGGCACGACTTCGGAACGCTTCTCCGCCATCGTCAAGGCGGAAATGACGAAGTGGGGCAAGCTGATCAG
>CAZVDN010000526.1:0-2023 GCA_964625665.1 uncultured Streptomyces sp.
TGTCCAACGAAGTCCATTTCACCATGGTGACCATCGGCACTTCATTGCCGCATGCGCGCAGCGGCCGCCTGCGCGCGCTGGGCGTGTCGAGTGCAAAACGCTCGGCGCTGGCGCCCGATATTCCGTCGCTGGCCGAGGCCGGTGTGCCGGGCATGGATGTGGTCACCTGGTACGGGTTGTCGGCGCCGCGCAATCTGCCGGTGGCCATCGTCAACCGGCTGAACCGCGAAATGGTGGAGATTTCTAAGAGCCCCGAGTATCGTGAGCAGATTGCCGCGCTCGGCATCGAGCCGCAGGTGACTTCGCCGCGCGAATTCGGTGACTACATGAAGTCGGAAATATCGCGCTGGTCGAAGGCGATAAAGGACGCCGGGCTGACGCTGAACTGAACGGCGTGCGGCCGGCAGAGGGGGAGTTCATGCGGAAAACAAAAAATCCGGCCGGCTACAACGGCCGCCTGTTTTTGCTGTTATGCGGTCTGCTGCTGTCGGCGTGCTGCGCGGCCGACACCGTGGTTCACGAGCGGCAGGCGATGTTCGGTACCATCGTCATTACCGAAGACGACGCCGGTGTGCGCACCCTGCGTTTCGGCCGCGCCGGCCCGCGGCAGAGCGTGGTCAAGCCCGGTGACCCCGATCATCTGGTGCTGCAGTACACGCGCTCGGCCTTCGTCGGCCTCGCGCTGGCGGAACCGCCGCGCCGCATGCTGGTGATCGGCGTCGGCGGCGGCACGCTGCCGATGTTTCTGCGCAAGCATTATCCGGAGGCGGCGATCGATGCCGTCGATATCGATCCGCAGGTCATCGACGTGGCGAAGAAGTTTCTCGATTTTCGCGAAGACGCCACGCTGCGCGCGCATGCCGCCGACGGCCGCGCCTTCATCGAGGCGGCGCGTGAACCCTATGACGTGATTTTTCTCGATGCGTTTTCATCGAGCGAGCTGCCGGCGCATCTGACCACCCAGGAATTCCTGCGCGCGGTGCGCCGCGCGCTGTCGCCGCGCGGTGTGGTCATCGGCAATATCTGGGACCGCTATGCCAACCGGCTCTATGATTCGATGGTCCGCACCTATCAGGAGGTGTTCGACGATCTCTACATGCTCAGCGTGCCGGCGGCCGGCAACAAGATACTGCTTGCATTGCCGCGCGCGCTGGCATTGAAAGAGGAAGACATCGAGTCGGGCGCGCGCGAAGTCGACGAGCGGCGGCGCTTCAAATTCGATCTCGGCGAAGCGGCGACCTATGGTTTCGTGCGCCTGCGCGAGCGCAATGCGGCAGGGCAGGTCCTCGTCGACGCGAAACCCTGAAGATGCGCCGGCCGCTTATTGCGGCTCGAATTTGATATCGCGCACCAGTTTCGCGTATTTCGCGTAGTCGTTTTTCAGCAGCGTGGCGAAATATTCGGGCGACTCATTGAGCACGATGAGGCCGGCGGCGTTGAGTTTTTCCTTGACGTCGGGCAGCGCCATGGCGCGGTTGATTTCCTGATTGAGCAACACGATGATGTCGCGCGGCGTGCCGGCCGGCGCCACATAACCGAACCAGCCGCCCGATTCATAACCGGGCACGGTTTCCGCGATCGTCGGCACGCCTTCAAAGCTTGCCTGGCGCTTCGCGCTGCTGATGGCGAGCAGGCGCAGCTTGCCGCTGCGCACCATCGGCGTGAGCCCCGTGATGCCCGCCATCGCCGCGTCGATATGGCCGCCGAGCAGGTCGGTGGTAAGTTGTGCGCTGCCTTTATAGGGCACATGCGTATACGTAAATCCGCTCATCAGGCGCAGCGATTCAACTGCCAGGTGCGTGAACGCGCCTTCACCATTGGAGCCGAAGCTCACGCGGTGGGGATTGGCGCGTGCGTAGTTGATCAGGTCGCGGGCGCTTTTGAAGGGCACGCTCGGGTGCACGACCATGCCGAGAAAATTGGTGGTCGAGACCGCGATCAGCGCGTAATCGCGCAGGGGATCGTAGGAGAGTTTTTTGTAGGTGTGCGGCATTACCACCATGCTGCCGCCCTGTCCGGCGGT
>CAZVDN010000527.1:0-2023 GCA_964625665.1 uncultured Streptomyces sp.
CCCGTGCGCCACCGACATCAACGCGCAGGCCACGAACAACGCGATCACCGGCGGCTGGCGCAATATCCGCGAGATCGACACTGTCTCACCGGTATGCTCGACGCGCGGTGCTTCCGGCACCACCAGCAGAAATGCCAGAGCCAGCAGCAAAACTGCCAGCATGATCCACAACAACACGCCGACGGCGAACGCATCGAGCGCATAACCGATCAGCGTCACGGCGGCGATAAAACCCAGCGATCCCCAGATCCTCACGCGGCCGTAGCGCCCATGGTGAGAACCCAGATGGGCCAGCGTCGTCGACTCGAGCAGCGGCAGCGCCGCGCTCAGACAAAAACTCATCAGCAAAACGACGGCGAACACCGCCTCGAAGCCGGAAACGAAAAACAGCGCGCAGAAAATCAGCGTGCCGCTGACGCTGCCGATGCGCGCCACGCGCAGCATGCGGCCGTCGCGATCGGCGAGCCAGCCCCAGAGGTGCGGCGCGACGATGCGCACCATTTGCGGCAACGACATGATCATGCCGATGCCCGCGGCCGCGACCCCGAGGCCGCTCAGGTAGAGACTGAAGTACGGCGCAAACGCGCCGAGATAGGCAAAGTAAAAGAAATAAGCGCCGGCGAGGCGCCAGTACGGCAGATCTTGCATCTCAGCAGGCCGCGCAGCGCAGGCCGCGCCCGCTCATGCTTCGTCGGGATCGGGGTTTTCGGTGGCGGCCGCGGCGCGCAGCTTCGCGACGACGTCGGCCGGCG
Source organism: uncultured Streptomyces sp. (assembly GCA_964625665.1). GTDB lineage: Bacteria > Pseudomonadota > Gammaproteobacteria > Burkholderiales > SG8-41 > PALSA-1004. The sequence goes on from CAZVDN010000527.1 coordinate 753, forward strand.
CCTGCGCGGCAATCCGCGGCGTCGCCGTCTGCACGTCGGCGTTCTGCGCACGATGGCGCAACGCGTGGTCCATCAGCGTCAAGGCCAGCATCGCCTCGCAGATCGGCGTCGCACGGATGCCAACGCAGGGGTCATGACGACCATGCGTCTCGATGACCGTGGCATTACCGGCCGCGTCGATGGTGCGGCGCGCGAGACGGATGCTTGAGGTCGGCTTGACGGCGACATGCACGACCACATCCTGTCCGCTCGAAATACCGCCCAGCACACCGCCGGCGTTGTTCGAGAGAAATCCCTGCGGCGACATTTCATCGGAATGCTCGGTGCCGCGCTGCGACACCGCGGCAAATCCGGCGCCGATCTCGACGCCCTTCACCGCATTGATGTTCATCATGTTGTAGGCGATGTCGGCATCGAGGCGGTCATACACCGGCTCGCCCCAACCCACCGGCACGCCGGTGGCGATCGTCGTAATGCGCGCGCCGACCGAGTCGCCGGACTTGCGCAGCTTGTCCATGAATTCCTCGAGCTGCGCCACATAAGCGGGGTCCGCGACGAAAAACGGATTTTCGTTGACGCCGTCCCACGCTTTGAACGGCACCTCGATTGGCCCGAGTTGCGACATATAGCCGCGCACGACGATGCCGTACTTCTGCTTCAGCCATTTCTTCGCTATCGCCGCCGCCGCCACACGCACCGCGGTCTCGCGCGCGGACGAACGTCCGCCGCCGCGGTAATCGCGGATGCCGTATTTCTGCGCATAGGTGTAATCGGCGTGACCGGGACGGAAGCTGTCCTTGATTTTCGAATAATCCTTGCTGCGCTGATCGGTGTTGCGGATCAGCAGCGCGATCGGCGTGCCGGTGGTCTTGCCCTCAAAAACACCCGAGAGGATTTCGACGATATCTTCTTCGCGGCGCTGCGTCACATGGCGCGACGTACCGGGCTTGCGGCGATCGAGGTCGCCCTGAATGTCGGCCTCGCTGATCTCCAATCCCGGCGGACAGCCATCGACCACGCAGCCGATGGCCGGCCCGTGGCTTTCACCGAAAGACGTCACGCAGAACAGTTTGCCGAGTGTGTTGCCGGACATGATGGGCCTGTATTCAAACCGCTGAATTGAACGGCGAGTTTAGCATAGGGGCCGCGCCATTCCCCCGCGCGGCGCCCTCCGGATCAAGCGGACTGCGTTTCCGTATTGCCCGGCGGCACCGGCGCTGCGTAGCCGATGATCATCAGCAAAACGCCGACCCCCAGAAATGACACGATGC
>CAZVDN010000528.1:0-2020 GCA_964625665.1 uncultured Streptomyces sp.
CGTGAAATTGACTGAACCCGGGCCGGAGGCGGCCGTGTTTCGCTGGCCGGCGCGCGTCTATTACGAGGATACCGATGCTGCCGGTGTCGTTTACTACGCCAATTACCTGAAGTTTCTCGAACGCGCGCGCACCGAATGGCTGCGCGCGGCCGGCTTCGAGCAGACCGTGCTGCGCGATGAACTCGGCGTCGTCTTCGTGGTGCGCGCGCTGGCGGTCGAGTACGCAGTCGCGGCGCAGTTCAACGACGCGCTGGAAATCACCGTTGCGGTGCAGTCCATGCACGGCAGCGTGATCGAACTGGTGCAGACGGTGTGCCGCGATGGTGCAGTGCTGGTGTCGGCGTCGGTGAAAATCGCCTGTGTCAACACGCCGTCATTCAAGCCCGTTAGAATACCGAAGCTCATTTTGGAAAAACTTGCCGCGAGGTGCGCATGAACGTCACGCATGACATGTCAGTCCTGAGTCTCATCACCGGCGCCAGCGTGCTGGTGCAGCTGGTGATGCTGGGGCTGCTGCTGTGTTCGCTGTTTTCCTGGTATTACATCTTCGTCAAGATTTTCACCTTCCGGCGCGCTACCGCGCAGTCGGAAAAATTCGAAAAGGATTTCTGGAGCGGCGGCGACCTCAACGAGTTGTTCCAGCGCGCGGTCAGTTCGCGCGATTCGGCCGGCACCATGGAACGCCTGTTCGAATCAGGGTTCCGCGAGTACACCAAGCTGCGCAAACAGTCCGGACAGAACATCGGCGCGGTGATGGACGGCACGCGGCGCGCGATGCGCGCGACTTATCAGCGCGAGATGGAAGGCCTCGAGTCGCATCTGTCGTTTCTCGCCTCGGTCGGTTCGGTCAGTCCGTACGTGGGCCTGTTCGGCACCGTCTGGGGGATCATGAATTCGTTCCGCGGCCTTGCCCAGGTGGCGCAGGCCACGCTGGGCACGGTGGCGCCGGGCATTGCCGAGGCGCTGATCGCCACCGCGATGGGCCTGTTCGCGGCGATTCCGGCGGTGGTGGCCTATAACCGCTTTGCCGGCGACCTGAACCGTCTCGCCACCAAGTTCGATTCGTTCATGGAAGAGTTCTCCAACATCCTGCAGCGCCAAGGCTGAGCGCAGCTCGAAAAGGGGGCGATGCCCCCTTTGGAACCCCCGAATATGCGGCTGTTGAAAATGCAGGCCGGGCAGTTCAGTAAATTGGATAGCAAAGGTGATTGAGTGAATATTCAACAGCCAGTCAGGAATTTTCATGCTCATTGAAAAACGCGGCAGCCGGCGGCTGATGAACCAGATCAACGTCGTGCCCTATATCGACGTCATGCTGGTGCTGCTGGTGATTTTCATGGTGACCGCGCCCCTGATGAATCCGGGGCAGGTCGAGCTGCCGTCGATCGGCAAATCGTCCAATCCGCCGACGGCGCCGATGGAAGTGTCGATCCACACCGATCAGACGCTGTCGCTGCGCGATCGCTCGACCAATGCGGATGACCGCAAGATTTCACGCAACGACCTGCTGGCGGCGATCCGCCAGAAGCAGGCGAAAAATCCCGAGCAGGCTGTGGTGATCGGCGCCGACAAGGATGTGCGCTACGAGTCGGTGCTCGATGTCATGGACATGTTGCAGCAGAACCAGGTCAAGAAGGTCGGTCTGCTGGTCAAGCCGCGCAGCTAACAAGCACACTGCATATCCGCAGCATGTACGCCTACGCCACTCAAGCCAACTCGCAGGAGAAAATGATCTCCGGCGCGGTGGCCGCCGGCATGCATCTGATGTTTCTCGCGCTGCTGATCTTCGGGGTGAACTGGCAGCGGCATGTCGAGCAGCCGGCCAACGTCGTCGACCTGTGGACGACACCGACGCCGGCGGCCGAGGCGCCGCCGGCCCCCGAACCGCCGCCGCCTCCACCGCCCCCGCCGCCCGAAGTCAAACCGGAGCCGAAAGTTGTCGAGCCGCCCAAACCCGTAGCGAAGCCCGAAGTTGCCAAGCCCGACATTGCCTTCAAGGACAAGGCCGAGAAGGACAAGC
>CAZVDN010000529.1:0-2008 GCA_964625665.1 uncultured Streptomyces sp.
GACTATCCGGTTTTATTTTTCGGCTTTGGCCGTGCTGCGCACTTCGATCCCGGCAATTTTTGCCAGATCGCGGTGAATGCGCGCAACGCGCTCGACTTCGCCCTTGGCCGGGAAACGTTCGTAGAAGCCCTCGACCTTGAAAGCCTTCTGCTGGTCAGCCCACACCGAGAGGCGTTGCTCCCAGCGTTTCTGGCGGCCATCGGCCGGATCGGCATCTTCGCGCGCAAGGTCGGCGCAGACACGGATCATCGCCTTGATCGTCACCGGCTTGGTCGTCATGTAGGCGTCGTTCGCCCAGGTATCACCCCAGGCCTTGTGCGCCGCCTTCAGGAAGTCGCGCGCGACGTCATAATATTTTTCGGCCTCGCGATAACTGTTCGACGCCTGTTTGATTTTCTTCCAGTCGGCGCGCACCCAGCGATAAAGCTCGTTGAAGAGTTCGGCCTGCAGGATCCATTTGTCTTTCTGGCTGCGGCCGCCGAGGCGGTTGACGCGATAACGCAGCGGACTGTCGGATTCGCTGTAAAGACTGTCGACCAGGCGCGCGGCAAAACGGCGGTCCGGATCGGCCCAGGACACACGCTCGTACAGATCGACGAGGTGGCTCTTGTTGATGCGCGTCGGCGTCGAATTGATGATCACGAACATTTCCGCGGCGAAGTCTTCGCTGCGGCCGTCGAAAATCACGCAGGGCACATCGATGCTTTTTGCCTCATCCGGATGCTCGGCGAGATAAAAACGCAGCGCCGCGAGGCGGTGCTGGCCGTCGATGATCAGAAACTTCGAGGTCGGGTCCTGCAGATGGCCGACCGATTCCTGGCCTTCGAGCGCGCGGAAGTTCAGGCGGTCGCTGGTGAACAGCAGTACGGTGCCCGGGATCGGCGGTTGCGTGACTGCCATTTCATAAAAATTCTTGAGCGAGCGGACTTTCGCGCGCGACAACTGGCGCTGAAAAGCAGCATCGGTGCGTTCGACGCGGGCGATGAATTGGGCAATTTCATCGTGCTGCGGCACGGTCTGAGGCGCGATTTGCTCGTCCTCATCGTAATAGCGGCTTATAAACCGAACCTTACCGAGGATTTCTTTCGCGGAATAACTAGCGAGATAGAAAATCCCGTCTTTTTGGCGAATTCTGGTAGCGAGCATGGCACGTCTTTCGAGATTATTTTATCCAATGCTTACATGTGCTTACCGACGATTTCGGCAGCGGCCCCGGGTCCTCCCAAGGCCTCAATGATATATGAAATCAGGGGCCTGCGGCTTAAAAACCGGCCCTTTGCCCGAAATTAACCGGACAAGCCCTTCAAAATCATTGGTTTGGCGCGCTTTCTTGCAGGAATCAGGCGCGCAGCAAATCGACCGGACTGAAGCGCCCGTTAAGGGCCGCCTGGGCATCCAGCCCCCACCAACGGCCCAGGGCCGTCGCATAGAGTTCACGGAAATCGACGGCAAACGGCAGATTTCCATTACCGTCCAACCGGTTAAGTGCCGGCGCCAACCCATACAGGCCGCCGCGGACTTTCCCGCCAGTGACGAATTGAGCGTTGGCCGTGCCGTGGTCGGTGCCGCCGCTCATGTTTTCGCGCGGACGCCGTCCGAACTCGCAGTAGGTCATCAGCAAGGTGTTGTCCCAGCGGCCGATTTCCTGCATTGCCGCACGGAAGGCCACCACGCCCTCGGCCAGTTCCTTCAGCAGGCGCTGCTGCGTGCCCTGCTGTCCGCTGTGCGTATCAAAGCCGTTGAGCGTGACCTTGATGGCGGCAATGCCGGCGCCGCTGGCCACCACCTGTGCTGCGGTTTTCACGGCATTGCCGAAGGCGTGGTTCGGAAATTCGGCGCGCAGCGTGACGTTGTTGCCGAGATTCGCCACCGCCTGTGTGACATCGCGTTCGACTTTCAGAATGTGCGAGAGCGCTGCATTGCGCGCCACTCCTTCGCTGCCGGCCAACTTTGCCTGGCGCAAAAACTCCGCCGTGTTGTTCAGCGCCAGCGCGCGGGTGCCGCCGCC
>CAZVDN010000530.1:0-2003 GCA_964625665.1 uncultured Streptomyces sp.
TGTTCGCCTGCGTTGCGGGGCGGCTCCGTCGTCCTGCAGACACCGGTCAACCAGACAAGGAGAAACACATGCTTGCCACCGTAAAGCCGGCACGTCGCAGCCGTCAGGCCCTTGCCACCGTCGTTGATCCCTGCGTGCAGGCGCGGGTGCCCATCGTTGCGGCGCCCGGCGACGGCATCGGGCCCGAAATCATGTCGGCCGTCCTGCGCATCATCGAGGCCGCCGGCGCGCGCCTGGAGGTGCGCAATATCGAAGTCGGCGAAAAGGTCTACCGGCAGGGCGTGAGTTCGGGCATCGACCCTGCCGCCTGGGCCGCCCTGCGCGAGCGCCGCGTGCTGCTCAAGGGGCCGATCACCACGCCGCAGGGCGGCGGGTATAAAAGCCTCAACGTCACGCTGCGCAAAACGCTCGGGCTCTACGCCAATGTGCGGCCCTGCGTGGCCTACAGCCCCTTCGTGCCGACGCTGCATCCGGCGATGGATGTCGTCATCGTTCGCGAAAACGAAGAGGACCTCTACGCCGGCATCGAACACCGCCAGACCGACGACGTCTATCAGTGCCTCAAGCTGATTTCGCGGCAGGGCTGCGAACGCATCGTGCGCTATGCCTTCGAGTTCGCCAAAGCCAACGGGCGGCGCAAGGTGAGTTGCTTCACCAAAGACAACATCATGAAAATGACCGACGGCCTGTTTCACAAGGTGTTCACGCGGATCGCCGGTGAATATCCGGGCATTGCCGCCGAGCACCGTATCGTCGATATCGGCGCGGCGAAACTCGCCACGCGGCCGCAGGACTTCGAAGTCATCGTGCTGCCGAACCTCTACGGCGATATTCTGAGCGACGTGGCGGCCGAAATGACCGGTTCAGTCGGGTTGGCCGGCAGCGCGAACATCGGTGACCACGGCGCATTGTTCGAGGCCATTCACGGCAGCGCGCCGGACATCGCCGGGCAGAACAAGGCTAATCCGTCCGGCCTGCTGCTCGCAGCCGTGATGATGCTGCACCACATCGGTCAGCATCAGGCCGCCGATCGCACGCATGCGGCGTGGCTGAAAACCATCGAGGACGGCATCGCCACGGCGGACATCGCTCCCGCCGGCACTGCGGCGGTGGGCACTGCCGCGTTTGCCGATGCGGTGATTGCGCGGCTTGGCCAGGGGGCGCAAACGCTCCGGCGGCACAGCATGGTGCTGCCGGCACCGCAACCGGCCCGCCAGCCGGCGTTGCGTCCGGCCGCGGAAAAGGAAATCGTCGGCGTCGATGTGTTCCTGCATGTGCGCAGCGGCAACGCCGAGTCGATCGCGGCGCGCCTGCGCAAGCTCGATCTCGACGGGTTCAACCTGCTGATGATCACCAACCGCGGCATCAAGGTATGGCCGAACGGCGCGCCCGAAACGTTCTGCGTCGACCACTGGCGCTGCCGCTTCATGATCGGCAACAGCCGCGACAGCACGGACCATGCGGGCATCATCAGTCTGCTGTCGGGCATTGCGCAGGCGGGTTTTGATTTCATCAAGGTCGAGAATCTCTACACCTTCGACGGCGAGGCCGGTTATTCAATGGGGCAGGGGCAGTAAATGGGAAACAGCGTCAAAAAAATCAAAGCGCCGCGGGTCGGCATCGTCATGGGCAGCAGTTCCGACTGGGAGACCTTGCGCCACGCCGCAGCGCTGCTGCAGGAATTCGGCGTGCCGTTCGAGGCACGCGTGGTGTCGGCGCATCGAACGCCGGATGTGCTGTGGCGTTATGCGAAAAGTGCCGCCACACGCCGGCTCGCCTGCATCATTGCCGGCGCCGGCGGTGCTGCGCATCTGCCCGGCATGCTGGCGGCGATCACGCCGGTGCCGGTGCTCGGCGTGCCTGTGGCGTCGCGGCATCTCAAGGGCATGGATTCGCTGCTGTCGATCGTGCAGATGCCGCGCGGCGTGCCGGTGCCGACGTTTGCCATCGGCGAAGCCGGCGCGGCGAACGCAGCGCTGTTCGCGGTGGCGCAACTGGCGGTC
>CAZVDN010000531.1:0-502 GCA_964625665.1 uncultured Streptomyces sp.
GACCAAGCTGATCCAGAAGAACACCACGATCCCGACCAAGGCCTCGCAGGTGTTTTCGACGGCCGAAGACAACCAGACGGCGGTGACCATCCACGTGCTGCAGGGCGAGCGCGATGTCGCCGCCGGCAACAAGAGCCTCGGCCAGTTCAACCTGACCGACATTCCGCCGGCGCCGCGCGGCATGCCGCAGATCGAAGTCACCTTCGATATCGACGCCAACGGCATTCTGCACGTCTCGGCAAAGGACAAGGCGACCGGCAAGGAAAACAAGATCAAGATCCAGGCGAGCTCGGGCCTCAGCGAAGACGAGATCCAGCGCATGGTGAAGGACGCCGAGGCGCACGCCGAAGAAGACAAGAAGGCGATCGAACTTGTCACCGCGCGCAATCAGTGCGACGCACTGGTGCATTCGGTGAAGAAATCGCTGACGGAGCACGGCGACAAGGTCAGCGCCGACGAAAAAGCCAAAATCGAAGCCGCGCTGAAAGAAGCCGAGGAAGCG
>CAZVDN010000531.1:512-1993 GCA_964625665.1 uncultured Streptomyces sp.
AGTCGCAGGCGCTCGCCACTGCTTCCCACAAACTGGCTGAACAGATGTATGCGAAAGAACAGGCGGCGCAGCAGGCAGCCGGCGGCGCGCAGCCGCAGGGCGGCGCCGAAGCGAAAAAAGACGATGGCAACGTGGTGGATGCCGAATACGAAGAAGTCAAAGACGCTAAGAAGTGAACGAGTGAATGCGTGAGAACGTGAAAGAGTAAGCATTGCGGCGCAAGCACCGCGATCTGCGCGTTTGGCAGGCCGCAGTAGAACTGGTAGAAAACGTCTATCAGATCACTGCGGCCTTCCCGCGTGAAGAGGCCTTCGGATTAACATCGCAGATGCGGCGGGCAGCCGTTTCCGTTCCTGCGAATATCGCCGAAGGCGCCGCGAGATCCGGAACCAAAGAGCTTTTACATTTTTTAAGTATTGCATCGGGATCGCTTTCTGAACTCGACACACTCGTTGAAATCGCCGAACGCATACAGCTAATTAAAGGCCCCAACAAACTGACAACCGATATAGACCAGGTATTTGCACTCCTGAACGGCCTATCTATATCCCTGAAACGAAAATTGAAAAACTAATCACGCAATTTTCACTCCTTTCACTCTATTCACTCATTCACAGATTCAAATGGCCAAACGCGATTACTACGAAGTGCTGGGCGTCAACCGCGACGCATCAGACGACGATATCAAGAAGTCCTATCGCAGACTGGCGATGAAGCACCATCCGGACCGCAACCCGGACAATCCGAAGGCGGAGGAACTCTTCAAGGAAGCCAAAGAGGCCTACGAAGTCCTCTCCGACGCCAACAAGCGCGCAGCCTACGATCAGTACGGCCATGCCGGTGTGGATCCCTCCGCCGGCGCAGGCGCTGCCGGCATGGGCGGCTTTGCAGATGCTTTCGGCGACATCTTCGGTGACATCTTCGGCGGCGGCCGCGGGCGCTCCAACGTTTATCGCGGCGCCGACCTCCGCTACAACCTCGAGGTCGGACTCGAAGAAGCCGCGCGCGGCACTGAAACCAAAATCCGCATTCCGACCATGGAGGAATGCGAGACCTGCGAAGGCAGCGGCGCCAAACCCGGCACCAAGCCGGTGAAATGCACAACCTGTGACGGTCACGGCCAGGTGCGCATGCAACAGGGCTTTTTCTCGATCCAGCAAACCTGTCCGAAATGCCGCGGTGCCGGCAAGATGGTCGAACAACCGTGCACGACCTGCCGCGGCGCCGGAAGGCTCAAGCAGCACAAAACGCTGTCGGTCAAGATTCCCTCAGGAGTTGATGAAGGCGACCGCATCCGGCTGTCCGGCGAAGGCGAGGCCGGCGTCAACGGCGGCCCGCCCGGCGATCTCTACGTCGTCATCCATCTCAAGCCGCACGCGGTGTTTCAGCGCGACCACAACGATCTGCATTGCGAAATGCCGATCAGCTTCACCACCGCCGCGCTCGGCGGCGAAATCGAGATTCCGACGCTCGACGGTTAC
>CAZVDN010000532.1:0-1980 GCA_964625665.1 uncultured Streptomyces sp.
CCAGCGCACGAGCGCCTCGACCTGCACTGGCGAAGAACCCGCATAGGAATAAACAACGTCCACTTTGGGAAACTGCTTGATATTGGATACGTCAAACTCGGAATTGAAGGTATGCCGTTTTGTCGATGCCTTGTAAAAGCTCACCTTGTCATCGTCGACGTAACCCAGAAAACCCAATTCGCCGGAGCGAAACGTTTCCACCCGATAGGTGTTGCTCTTGGTCACGTCGCGCGCGCCGTTGATTTCTTCATTCATCACGACAAGCACGCCCTTGCCGCGCGCGGCCGGTTCCGCTGCCGTACGCACCGCGTTGATCAGATTCAGCGGCCCATCGGCGCTGATGGCAGTCGCCGGTCGCTGCGAGCCGACGATCACCACAGGGCGATCATGCCGAACCGTCAAATGCAGAAAGTAGGCTGTCTCTTCCAGCGTGCTTGTGCCATGCGTAATGACAATCCCCGCGACCCTGGAATCCGATGCAAAGATTTCATTGATACGGTTCGCCAGCGTGCGCCAGACCGCAGGCGTCATATTGGGGCTGGGCACATTCACCACCTGCTCGACCTTGACCTCGGCGTACTGCTTTATTTCCGGCACTGCGGCCAGAAGTTCCGCGCCGAGAAGGCTGGCCCCCTGATACTCGGTCAGGTTCGTGGAAGTGGCCCCCTTGCCGGCAATCGTGCCGCCGGTCGACAGAACCCAGACCAGGGGCAGGCCTTGACTTCCTGCATGTCCGATCGTTGCCAAAACAATCGCGATCGCCATGGACAGCAAGCGACAGCACCGCTGAAAGTCATTGTTCATACGCCCTCCTTATTGGCAGTTTTCCGTCCACAGAATAGCTGCAGGCGAAATATCGAACCGGCCCCTTGAAAGTGCAGCGAACGCGCAAGCCCGCGTTCGCATGCCCTTTACCGGCGACTAAGCCTTCGCGTACCAGGCCTTCACGCCCGCGTGATCGCGCACCGCATTGTGTATGCGCATCAACTTCGGATAACCGTCGAATATCGTCGCCGGGATGTAATCGACCTTGCCGCCGAGGAACCAGCGCACCGCCATGTGCAGCTTCAGGTCCACCACGTGCAGTTTGCTGCCCGCGAAGAACGGCCCGTCGCCGGTGATGTTCTTTTCAGCAAACTGCGCCCACATTGGCAGATAACCCGCCACCATCGCCTCGCGCGCGGCCTTCTTCTCAGCCTCGCCCATGCGGATGGTCGGCCCGACCACCGCGCGCATGTCTTCGACGTGGTTCATCATCCCCTCGTGGCGCGCGGCCTCGAAGTCGTCGGCCGGATGCAGGCCGTGGGGGCGCCCCATCAGCACGAGGATCGGATTGGTGTGCGCCAGCGGCGGCTTGCCCGGCAGTTCAAAAACCGGCATCGCGCCATAGGGCGTGCCGGCCTTCATGCCGGCCCACGCGTCAAACTTGATGCGCACGTCTTCGAAATCGATGCCCGCCAGATGCAGGGCGAGCCGGCATTCCTCGCCGCGGCTGATGGGGGCGTCGAAATAAATCAGTTTGGGTTTTGCCATGTTATTCATGCTCCTTGTGCTTTAGGGGAAACGCCGCCGCACGTAACGGGCCGGGTTCGCAGGCGCGGCACGGCGGGGCTGGTTGCACGAGAGGGCCGAAGTTTGCCTGATCGGCCTCTAATGATCTGACGACGGACAGCTTGATGTTTGCTTCAGTTTCACCGCGGCTTGAGTGCGGCATTGAATGCTTTCAACGATTGTTCAGCCACATGCACCAGTCGATCATTTGGCGCTTTCGCGTAAGCGCCCTTGCGGCTGACCTTAAACGACGATGCTTTTCTGAGACCGGCCAGACATTCAGCCAGAGCGTAGCATGCCCCATGAACGTCAAAAACCGGGACGCCGTCAATCTCCGTTACATTAAATTGATGCATGACGCCGGCGAGGAATCCTTCCGCCGGAATGATGATATCTGCACCGCCGGCGATGAGGCGTTGCGCGGTCGCT
>CAZVDN010000533.1:0-1979 GCA_964625665.1 uncultured Streptomyces sp.
GCCGCGTGAGCGTGATGCAATGAAATAAAAACGGCCGCTATATGCGGCCGTTTTTTTTGCAGTGAACCGAAGCGAAAATCAAAACCTATTCAACCTTTACACCTTTCCAGAAGGCAATATAGCCCTTGATATTGCCGGCCGCGGATTTGGGGTTGGGGTAATACCACGCCGCATCCTTGTTGATTTCGCCATCAACGACGACGTCGTGGTAACTGGCCGTGCCCTTCCAGCCGCAGACCGTATGTGTATTGCTGTCACGCAGATATTCGCGTTTGACCGCGTCAGGGGGAAAATACTGGTTACCCTCAACCACGATGCAGTGATCGCTTTCTGCGATCAACGCACCGTTCCAGCTCGCGCGGGGCATGCTAGAGGCCCAGTCTCTGCCAAATGGCCTTGGTCAGTGCCGCCTGATTCAGCGTATAGAAATGCAGCCCCGGTGCGCCGTTTTTCAGCAGGTCTTCGCACAGCGCGCTAACGACATCGAGGCCGAATTCACGGATCGATTCAGTGTCGTCGCCGTAGCCCTCGAGCCTTTTGCGCATCCAGCGCGGAATCTCCGCACCGCAGGCATCGGAAAAACGCGCCAGTTGCGAAAAACGTCCGATAGGCATGATGCCCGGCACGATCGGAATCGCAATCTGCATCTTTTCGCACTCATCGACAAACCGGTAATAGGCGTCGGCGTTGTAGAAATACTGCGTGATCGCCGAATGGGCGCCGGCATCGACTTTGCGCTTGAAGTTGTCCAGATCATCGCGCGCGCTTCTGGCCTGGGGATGAAATTCCGGATAGGCCGCAACCTCGATGTGAAAGGTATCGCCGAACTCGCGGCGGATGAATTCCACCAGTTCGTTGGCGTAGCGGAACTCGCCACCCGCGGCGATGCCCGAAGGCAGGTCGCCGCGCAGCGCCACGAGGTGCTTGATGCCGTTATCTTTGTAACGCTGCAGCCATTCGCGGATGTTGTCATGCGTCGAGGCCACGCACGAAATGTGCGGTGCCGCAGCATGTCCCATCTTGCGGATGTCGAGCACGGTATCGAGCGTGCGTTCGCGCGTCGAGCCGCCCGCGCCATAGGTCACGGAAAAAAACTTCGGCTTGAGCAGTGCCAGTTCTGCAGCAGTCGCGTGCAGCTTGTCGTTCCCCTCCGGTGTATTGGGCGGGAAAAATTCGAAGCTGAACAGGCGCGGAAATTGTTTTTGTGATTGCATGGTCAGGTGAGGGCGGAGGCGGCAAAAAACCGCCCGCATCCGCCTACCACTCCATCAATACCGGTAGTGATCGGGCTTATAAGGCCCATCCACCGGCATGTTGAGATAGGCGCACTGTTTTTCGTTCAGCGTCGTCAGTTCGACGCCGAGCTTCTTCAGATGCAGGCGCGCCACTTTTTCGTCGAGATGCTTGGGCAGCGTGTAGACCTCGTTCTTGTACTGGTCGCCGCGCGTGAAAAGTTCAAGCTGCGCCAGCGTCTGGTTGGTGAACGAGTTCGACATCACGAACGACGGGTGGCCGGTGCCGCAGCCGAGGTTGACGAGGCGCCCTTCGGCCAGCAGGATCAGGCGCTTGCCGTCGGGGAAAACGATGTGATCGACCTGGGGCTTGATGTTGTCCCATTTGTATTGCTTCAACGCGGCGACTTCGATTTCCGAATCGAAGTGGCCGATGTTGCAGACGATCGCATTGTTCTTCATGCGCTTCATGTGCTCGTGCGTGATGACGCCGAGGTTACCGGTGCAGGTCACATAGATGTCGGCCTTGTCGGCAGCGTAGTCCATGGTGACGACGCGAAAGCCCTCCATCGACGCCTGCAGCGCGCAGATCGGATCGACTTCAGTGACCCAGACTTGCGCCGACAGCGCGCGCAGTGCTTCGGCGCTGCCCTTGCCGACGTCGCCGTATCCGCACACGACCGCGATCTTGCCGGCGATCATGACGTCGGTGGCGCGCTTGATGGCATCGACCAGCGATTCGCGGCA
>CAZVDN010000534.1:0-823 GCA_964625665.1 uncultured Streptomyces sp.
AACACGCCGTCGATCGGGCAAATGTCGGGGCCGGCGGCACGGGTTTCCAGCAAGACCTTGGAACGCGCGTAGAGCAGCTCCGTGCCCTCGATCGACCAGCTGCAACCGAGATCGGTCTGCAGGTCGCCGTCCTGCGCGACACCGATGCAGGTGCCGCCGACGCGGGCCGAGGCCTTGATCAGGTCGTAACAGCGATGCACACCGAGCGCGCTTTCGATCTGCAGGATGATTTCCGCGCTGCCGTCTTTCATACCATGCGATTTTTCGTGCTGCGACATCGCCGCCGCGGTGCTTTGCACTTCTTCAATGCTCTCGACCTTGGGCAGCAGAATCGCATTGAGGCCGGGCCGCACGATGGCCGCGAGGTCATCGGCGAGCAAACCAGTTTGCGCGCCGTTGACGCGCACATAGATTTGCGGGCCATTGGCCTTGGCGGCCGCGGCAACGCCGTCGATGACTTTGGCCACCAGCGTGCGCGCTTCGGCCTTGCTCGCCAATGGCACTGAATCCTCGAGATCGAGAATGACCGCATCGGCGCCGCTTTCGAGCGCCTTGCCCATGACCTTGTCTTTGATGCCGGGCGCAAACAGCGCCGTTCTGATCGGTTTCAACGCAATCTCCTGTGGTGTGTTCTATTCGACCCGCATGTTCGCCGCACGGGCGACCTTGCCCCATTTGGCGAGGTCGCTGCGGATCTGGGCGGCTCCGTAGGCGCTGTTGTTAAACAGGTCGACACGCCCTTTGGCGCTCACGATCACGCTGCTGGCGGCCGTTTGGTTGGTACCTGCACCAAAAAAGCGGGCATCACCTCCCGACGACACCA
>CAZVDN010000534.1:833-1455 GCA_964625665.1 uncultured Streptomyces sp.
ATTGCCGAGCGGCTCGGTGCCGACCGACTTGATGCTGGCGCTGATTTCGGGTGTTGCCAGCGCCTTGACCATCTCGGCATGCAGGCGGGTGACGATGTCGCGCGGCGTATTGGCCGGCGCCAGCAGGCCGTACCATGAACCGACTTCAAAACCGGTCACGCCCTGCTCCGAAATCGTCGGGATCTCCGGTGCTGCGGAGGACCGCTTGAGCGCCGCCAGTCCCAGCGCGCGCAGCCGCTTGCTGCGGCAAGGTTGCCGGGTTCCGCTGCCAGCAGCGACGGCATGGTGGACTGCATCGAATCGAAGCTCGACATGACGTGCCCGGCAACGAGGTCCGCGACTGCCGGCGCACTGCCCTTATAGGGCACATGCAGCAGCTTGGTGCCGGTCATCAGCATGAACAGTTCGGCGCCGAAATGCGGTGAGCTGCCGATGCCGAACGAGGCGTAGCTGAACTCCGACGGCCGCGCCTTCGCAAGAGCAATCAGTTCCTTTATGCTGTGCACCGGCACTGACGGATGCACCGACAGGATGAACGCCGACTCGGCGAAATTCGAGATCGGCGCAAAATCCACCACCACCTGCCCGCGCGCATCCACCACGATCACCCCGGTCAGCGCCG
>CAZVDN010000534.1:1465-1977 GCA_964625665.1 uncultured Streptomyces sp.
ATCCTTCAGGCAGTCATAGGGCATTTTCGGATAGAGCGCCGCGTTCATCGGCATGGCCCCCGTGGTGCTGACCGCCAGCGTGTAACCGTCAGCCGGCGCCTTCGCCATCAGTTCCATGCCGATCATGCCGTTGGCCCCGGCACGGTTGTCGATGACAAACGTGCCCTTCATGCTCTCGCCCATCTTCTGCGCAATCGGCCGGATCAGAAAATCCATGCCGCCACCGGCGGCATAGGGATTGATGATGCGCACCGGCTTGGCCGGATAGGCCTGCGCCAGCACAACCGGCGCCGCGCAGGCGCCGGCCAGTGCAACAAGCGCCAGCGCGCCGCGCATCATGATTTGAGTTGCGCGCTCGAACGGAAGTTGTAAAGCTTGCGCCAGTCGTCGAGCGATTTTTTCTGCGGGCCGGAATACAGCAGACGGCGGCTGGCCTGCAGGCCGATCGACTTGTACAGGTCGCCCATGCCCTCGGCGGTTTTCAGCAGCACCGCGTTGCAATCCATGATCAG
>CAZVDN010000535.1:0-943 GCA_964625665.1 uncultured Streptomyces sp.
GGGAATAACGTCCGGTGCCGCCGTCGGTGCGGCAGACGCGCAGTTGCACGACGTCCTTGCTGGCGGGGGCGGCGGCGTGCCCGGCTTTGGATTCAGGGGGTGTTTTCTTTTGCATAAGCGGAGGTTACCTAAAAACCGCCGGCTACGCAGCGAGTTAACGAGCAATCGCGCGCCAATGCCGGATATCGCCGCGAGTTAAACGGCGACTGGTTTGCGAACAATAAGATTGATTCCCACCAGGGTGATTTGAGCGGTCCCGGTGCATGCGTCGATGGGTGTTCACGCAAATGTAACAATAGATTGTTACCGTGAAAAGACGCCGTATCCCGAGGCGCATCCTCTCACTGCTTGGGCATTCACATGAAGACGCGGTTCAATCCATTTTGCACGGGTGTATTTGTTTTTCTGCTTGCGGTATTGCAATGTTGGGCGGTTGCGCATGCGCAGCAATGGCCGGCGCGTGCCGTTCGTCTGGTGGTGCCGTTTCCAACGGGGGGCGGCACCGATGCGTTCGCGCGACCCCTTGCAATCAAGTTGTCGGCGCAATTGGGTCAACAGGTCATCATCGATAATCGCGGTGGTGCGGGCGGAACGATCGGCGCCGACGTCGTCGCCAAATCCGCGCCTGACGGCTATACCTATTTGCTTGGTGCGGTGCACCACACGGTGGCGGTCAGCGCATATCCCAGCCTGCTCTACGATCTGGAAAAGGATCTCGTGCAGATTACCACTGTCGGTGCGGTTCCGGATGTGCTGGTGGTCAATCCGAAGCTGCCTGCCAACAATATTCGCGAATTGATTGCCTATTCGAAGGCCAACCCCGGCAAGATCAATTACGGGTCTTCGGGCAACGGCACGACGCGGCACCTTGCCGGTATTATTTTTAATGCCAAAACGGGCACCTCGATGGTTCATGTTCCATACAAGGGGTCGGGCCCGGCCA
>CAZVDN010000535.1:953-1977 GCA_964625665.1 uncultured Streptomyces sp.
CGACACAAATTCGCGCCGGAAAAATCCGCGCACTGGCAGTAACTTCGCCGCAGCGTTCGATGGCGTTCCCGGAAATTCCAACCATGGCCGAGTCCGGCGTACCCTCATTCGAATCGATTTCCTGGTACGGATTGTGGGCGCCGGCATCGACGCCGCGCGAATTTCTCGGCCGCATGCACGCCGAGGTGGGCAAGGCACTGGCTTCGCCGGAACTGAAATCGATCTGGGCGCAGCAGGGCGCCGAGTCGGGTGGCGAGCCAACCGAACAATTCGCGCGTTATATCCGATCGGAAATCGAAAAATGGGGTACTGTGGTGCGCCAGAACAAGATCGTGATTGATTGACCTCTGTTCGTGCGAAGGAACGAAATGGCCGCAAAACCGCCGATTGCAGTAAACGGACGCAGTTATCGCTGGATGGACAAGCCGCTGGTTGTGGTTTGCGTGGACGGCTGCGAATTCGACTATATCGACAAGGCGGTGCAGGCCGGTGTGGCGCCGTTTCTCGCGGGCATGATGGGCAACGGCGCTGCATTCAGAGCCGATTGCGTGGTGCCGTCATTTACCAACCCCAACAACCTTTCGATCGTGACCGGCGTGCCGCCGTCGGTGCACGGCATCTGTGGAAATTTCTTTTTCGACCGCGACGTCAATGCGGAAGTCATGATGAACGACCCCAAATACCTGCGCACGGAGACCGTCCTTGCGGCGTTCGCGCGGGCGGGGGCAAAGGTCGCGGTGGTAACCGCCAAAGACAAGCTGCGCGGGTTGCTTGGCAAAGACATGGCCGGCATTTGTTTTTCGGCCGAGAGCGCTGATCAGTGCACCGTGGCGCGAAACGGCATTGAGAACGTGCTCGAACTGGTCGGCAAGCCGCTGCCCTCGGTATACAGTGCCGACCTTTCCGAGTTTGTTTTTGCAGCCGGGGTCAGGCTGATGGAAACGCGGCAGCCCGATCTCATGTATCTGTCCACCACGGACTACGTGCAACACAAGGCGGGGCCGGGCGCGCCTGCGGCAAACGA
>CAZVDN010000536.1:0-1948 GCA_964625665.1 uncultured Streptomyces sp.
TGACGATCAGGTTCTGCTTGAACATGCGCGAGAACTCGCGTGTGACCTGTTCGCGATAGGTGCTGACCTGGGCTGCGATATCGGCGTGTTTGGGTGCCGGATCGAGCCGCGCGCTGTTCTTGGCAATCCCCGACTGTCGCGCCAGCCGCAGCAGCTCGGCATGCACGCGGTTCTCCACGCCGAGCGTGCTGAATTCGTAGATGCGCTCGGTCAGTTCGCGCACAGAGGTGACGAGCCGCAGCAGCATGTGGTCGCACACCGTCGGATGATCGTGAACCAGATCGAGAAACACCGCCGGGCTCATCGAGGCCACCAGTGTTTCCTTTGCGGCAACGATGTCTGCCGAACGCGCATGGCCGTCGATGGCTGAAAAATCCCCGAACCAGTCACCGGCCGGAATATCACGGTAGGTGACCTGACGGCCGCCGCTCGAAAAGGCGGTGGCGCGCACCATGCCGGTGACGATCAGATAGACATCGCGGTCGGCGGCATCGCGTGAAATCACCTGTTGTCCGGCCAGATAACGGCGCCAGCGGCAGTCGCGCGCCAGTTGTTCGAGCGCAGCCTCCGGCAGGCCGGCGAGAAACTTGATCCGGCGTAAACCCAGCAGCGAAGGTTCCGCAGAGGCCGTGCGCGGCATCAGATGCTCCCGAATGGCGATGCGTGATTGTAGGCAGGTTGCCGGCCGGCTGCAAAACGGCCGCAGGACGCGCATGCCGTGTGCATGGCGTCCGGCGCGGCAGCGCGCAGGGTAGAATGGCCGCACCATAACTGGCGGGCAGCCTGTGCGGCGCCCGGTGCGGAGAAGCCATGAACAAAATCGAATGCGGACGTTATGTGCGGATGGGCCTGATCGCCGGGCTGGTGGCGTGGTTCATCTTCATTGCCACGCTGGCCTATGCCGCGTTTTTTGTGCCCGATGTGCCGGCGCAGGGCAACCAGTTGTTCACGCCGCGCGGCGGCATCCAGGCCGGCGGCTTTATCGCCGGCTGGTGGCTGGCGGTTGCGGCACTGGCATCGTGTGTTCTTGGCTACATCCGCGACTACAAAGGCCCGATCTGTCTGCTTGGCGTGGTGCCGGCCGCACTCTATGTGGCCAATCCGTTTTCGGTGATGGTCTTCGCCAAGTTTGTCGGGCAATAACCCCGGCGTTCAGGGGAGCACCGGCGGTAACTGCGGCGTCAGTGCGGCGCGTTCCGCCGTGGCTTTTCCGTGCAGGGCGAAACCGAGCAGTTTTCCGTCGCCTGATTTGAACAGCGCTTTGACGCCTTCGGCATCGGCGCTGACTTCCCACTGGCCCTGCGCGCCGTTCGCGGGTGGCGAGACCACCGTCGGGCAGGCAGGTGTTTTCACCAGGACGGGCATTGCCGGATAACTGACGTCGGTGGGTTTGCCGGAAAGCGTGGCGGCCAGTGCGCGCGCGCAGTTCATGAGCGGCATCACATAGGGCAGCACGAGTCCGGAGACTTCGGCGCAATCGCCGAGCGCGTAGACATCCGGCGCGCTGGTTTCAAGTGTGCGGTTGACGACGATGCCGCGGTTGACGGTGATGCCGGCGGCCTGCGCCAGTGCCGTGCGCGGTTTGAGGCCGATGGCCGACAGCACAAGATCCGCGTCGAATTGTTTGCTGTTGGCCAGCGTCAGTTTCAGTTTCTCGCCGGCCTTGTCGATGCGCTGCACGCTGGTGCCGAAGTGCCAGACCACACCGAGGGCGGCCAGCTTCTGCTGCAGCAAGGCGCCGCCTTCGGGAGGCAGCAGGCGCGCCAGCGGCCAGGCAGCGACGTCGATGACTTCGACGGCGTGGCCGCCGGCCGTGAGGTCATTGGCGAATTCGCTGCCGATCAGGCCGCCGCCGATGACGGCCACGGTAGATTTTTCTTTCAGCGCTGCGCGGAAGCGCGCGTAATCGTCGAGATCGTTGACCGTCATCACGGCGTCGGCGCCATTG
>CAZVDN010000537.1:0-1946 GCA_964625665.1 uncultured Streptomyces sp.
CACAACACGATTGACGATGCCAAGCGTCAGCGCCGTGGCAGCATCGATCTTCTCGCCGAGATAGATCAATTCGCGAGCGCGCTTGTGGCCAATCACCAGCGGCATGATGAAGGCGGGACCGACATGCGAGAATAAAACTTCGGGTTCTCCGAACAAAGCATTGTCGGCGGCAATGGTGACATCGCAAAACAGCGACAATTCGCAGCCACCGCCAAGCGCATGGCCCTGTACCGATGCAATAACCGGCTTGCGCAGGGTCCACGGCGTCATCAACGTCCGCAAGCTGATCGACAGTCGTTGATGATATTTGAGCGCGTCGTGACGCCAAGGCGTCTTGCTGGGATCATGACCGCCGCCTATGTCGAAGCCGACGCAGAAAGAGCGCCCCGCTGCATCGAGCACGATCACAGATGTATCGGGGTCTTCATCCGCCTCGCGCAACACGCGCTCCATTTCTAGGCGCATGTCCATACTCAAGGCATTAAGCTTATCAGGCCGGTTGAGCGTGACGACGCTCACCTTGCCCTCAGCGCGACGCAGAACGAGTTCCCCAGACATAACGCCTCCCCCATAGAATTATTTGACTAGGATGTTGCCAGTGCCAGCGTGTCAGAGCAAGATGCTACATCCCATGATGGAAGATGAAAATGAACGCATGGCTCAAGACTCTGGGGACAGGATTGACGCTGGCACTGGCCCTGGTTGCGACAGGTGTTCCGGCGGACGAAACAACGGCGATCGATTTTTACCGAGGCAAGAAAATTCAAATTATTGTCGGCTTCGATGTCGGTGGCGGATACGATGCTTATTCACGCCTGATCGGCCGGCATATGGGACGGCATTTACCAGGCGACCCGCCCTTTATCGTTCAAAACATGCCGGGGGCCGGCAGCCGTGTTGCCGCCAATCACCTTTATAATCTTGCACCGAAAGACGGAACTGTTCTGGGTTCCGTCGTGCAGAGTACGCCCGTCGATCAGATCCTAGGCGAACCGGGCATTCGCTATGACGCAACCAAATTTGCATGGATTGGCAATCCTATCATCGACAATCTCGTCACGGTGGTGGCAACGAATGCCGGACTTTCCACGCTTGCCGATGTTCGTGCAAAAGGCGGCCTTATCTGCGGCAGTTCGGGCGCAGGCCCAACGCTCGCCTATCCAAGAATCATGGCAAAACTTTTGCCCGCCGATATTCGCGTCGTACCGGGTTATCCCGGCGTCACAGCCATTAATGTTGCCATCGAGCGCAATGAGGTGAATTGCATCGGCGGCACTGGCTGGTCATCAATGAAGGCGACCATGTCGCAAATGATGCGCGATGGCAAACTCAAGGTTCTCCTGCAATGGGGCGCAGGACGCGATCCGGAAATCGACGCTTTTGCTGGCGCCGAAGTTCCCATGATGGATATTTTGGCAAAAACACCCGCCGACAGAGACGCGGTCTTGATTGTCTCCGCAACAACCGCCCTAAGCCGTCCAATGCTCGGCCCACCCGGCATGCCAAGTGAACGGATTGAACTGCTGCGGCGGGCTTTCAATGCCACCATGGAGGATACACAGTTTCTTGAGGATGCCAAACGCCTCAGAATGGACATCAACCCGATTTCCGGCGCAGCTATTCAGGAGATTGTCGCACGCGTGGTTGGATCCTCACCTGAGGGAATAGCCCGCGCCAAAGAGCTTACAAATTGATCAAGCGTCGCGCGTCACAATCAATGCATCAACAATGATGCATCCAGAACCAGTTGCGCGTACTTTGATCGGATTCAGATCGATTTCATTCAAACTGTCCCGGTTTGCAAAAGCAAATGCCGCAAGCTTTTCGATGCAATCTACAAGTGCATCGACATCGGCAGCAGGCCGGTTGCGATAAGCACCCAGCAATGCCGAGCCGCGCACCTGGGCGATCATCTCTCTTGCCTCACCTTCGTGCAGCGGCAGCAT
>CAZVDN010000538.1:0-1944 GCA_964625665.1 uncultured Streptomyces sp.
GCCTTCAGGCGCCCGTGCCGGACCAGCATGTCATAGGTCACCAGAAACACCAGCGGTACGCCGGCCGCCTGTTCCCAGCTCAGGCGGTCTGGCATGCGCATCGCCTCGAACTCCTGCATCACCGCATATTCGGCAAAGCCGCCGCGCGCGCGCCCCATGACGCGGTCGCCAACCTTGACGTAGATGACCCCTTCACCGATGGCCGAGACCTCACCGGCCGCCTCGTGGCCGCCGATCTTTTCCGCGCCGTCTGCCAGATAACGCGGATTGAATTCGCCGCGATTGAGCGCACCGGCACGCACGCGCACCACCACTTCGCCGGGCCCCGGCTGCGGCACCGGCACGTCGCGCGCCTCGAGCACGAGCTTTCCGCCCTGCGATCTGGTCCACCAGCTTTTCATCACACTCCCCGCCTGACCGGCGCGCCTGAAGAATATTTCGGCACGCTGTTTTGCTTCGAGATTAAACCAGAAGCGCCATGCTGTGAAGGCACAACGGGCGCCGATCACGCAATCGGCGCCGCAGCGCTGCCAGCGTGAACGGCAACGCTCTTATATACTGCGGAAAAACCAGAAAGAATATGGCGGGGAGACGCATGAAATTCGGCATCTTCGGCGGCGCGCGGCGCGGCCTGCACGATATCACCGGCGACAGCACCGGTTATCAGGATTTCATCGATTACATCCGGGCCGCCGACGAAAACGGCTTTCACAACATTTTCCTCACCGAACACCACTTCACCGGTCAGGAATCGCTGTCGGCATCGCTCAACCTGCTGGCCTACCTCGCGGCGCGCACCGAGCGCATCCGTCTGGGCACCGGTGTGGTCGTGCTGCCCTGGCACAATCCGGTGTTGCTGGCCGAAGAAGTCGCCACGCTTGATGTGCTCTCCGGCGGGCGCGTCGATTTCGGCGTCGGCCGCGGTTACCGCAAAGCCGAATTCGATGCGTTCTGCGTGCCGATGAGCGAAGCCTGGGACCGCTACAACGAATGCCTCGAAGTCGTTCTCAAGGCCTGGAACAGCAACGGCCGCTTTTCGCATGAAGGCCGATATTTCCGCTTCAAGGACGTCGTCGTCGAACCGACACCGCTGCAGCGCCCGCATCCGCCGATCTGGATCGCCTCCGGCAACACCGATTCGATCATGCGGCTGGCCGACAACAATTACAGCCTGCTGCTCGACCAGCTGGCGTCAGACGCGCAGATCGAACAGCGCCTCAACACCTATCTCGATGCCATGGCGGCACGCGGCCATGCGCGCGACGCGTCGCGTGTCGGCGTTGCGCGCGCCATCCACGTAATCAAGAACGAGGACGAACGGCGCGCGGCCATCGAACGCCGCACCAAGGGCGTGAAGAACGTCGCCGACCTCGCGCGCCGCCCGGGCGTGGTGCTCGACGAACGCTTCGAACTCGACATGGTCGAGGCCGGCATGATCGGCACGCCCGATGAAATCATCGAACGCCTCAACAGCCTCGCCGCGCGGGGCGTCGAAAACGTGCTGCTGCTCAATGCGTCGGCGACGCGGAAATCGCTGGAGTTTTTTGCCCGCGAGATCATGCCGCACGTCAACGCAGCACCGGCGAAGAAAACCGCCAACGCCTGAACTGCGGCGCCCGGCAGACAAAAAAAACGCCACCCGCAGGTGGCGTTTTTGTTTGCAGCAGACGTTGCTCAGGTGCCGCGTCCCCACAGGCCGCAATAGCGGCGCGCGATGAACGGCAGGCCTGCGGCATAGCCGGGCCAGCTTTCATATTTCGACAGCTTCAGTTCCTTCTCCGCCGGCTCCCAGCACTTGCCTTCCTGCGCCAGGGCCTTCATCTCCGCCGAAGCATCCTGCAGGAGCTGCAACTGGTCTTCCGCATCCTTCTTGGTGCCGAGGCGGTCGTTCGGGCCCGGGTGGCCGGGGATCAGCCGTTCCCAATCCAGCGCCAGCACTTTCTT
>CAZVDN010000539.1:0-1942 GCA_964625665.1 uncultured Streptomyces sp.
GACGATGCCGGCGAGATTGTCGAGGCGGTCGATCAGTTTCAGCACCGAGTCGGCGCTGATTTTCACGCCGCCCATTTCGTCCGGGCTGTTGTAGACGTAGAACGGCAGTTTGGTGGCGGCACCGATCTGCGCAAAGTGTTCGACCAGCATGTGCGCCGGCGGCGTCCAGTAATAAGGCGTGGTGGCGACGATGGCCGAGGCGCCGAGTTTGGCCGCCTGTTTCGCCAGATCGGCGGCGACACCGGTGCCCGACTGGCTGACGTGCGCAATCACCGGCACGCGGCCCTTGACCTGCTTGATCGCATATTTGATCAGCTTGAGGCGTTCTTCATCGTTGAGGCTGACCGATTCGCCGGCG
Organism: uncultured Streptomyces sp.; assembly: GCA_964625665.1. GTDB lineage: Bacteria > Pseudomonadota > Gammaproteobacteria > Burkholderiales > SG8-41 > PALSA-1004. The sequence continues at coordinate 359 of CAZVDN010000539.1, forward strand.
TGCATCGGCACGGCGAGTGAGTCGGCGCTGTTGGCGAGATGGAACTCGATCAGTTTTCCGTAGGTGCTGAAATCGATCTGCTCGTCGCGCTTGAACGGGGTGACCGGGGCGTGGACGAGACCGGGTTTGAATGTGCTCATGCTTGTATGCTCGCTTGTGCTTGTGTGTTGTCTCGGATCGGCGGTGTGGCTTTACCAGCCGTAGGGTTCCGTATCGAACATGCCCATTTCTTCGAGCTGGCCGCGGATGTATTCCTGGCGCTCTTTGGTCGCAGTGGGCAGCGGCGGGCGCGTCGGCCCTACCGGGCGGCCCATCATCACCATGCCGCCCTTGAGCGACGACGGATACTGGTCGCGGAAGATCATCCACAGGCGCGAAATCTTGTACTGGCACTCGCGCGCCTTCGCCCATTCGCCGGCCGCGCAGGAACGGTAGAGTTCAACGACGAGGTTCGGGCAGATCGCGCCGGCCGAGGAGTAGGAGCCGCGACCGCCGAGCGGAATCGACGGCAGCAGGTATTCGACGCCGGCGATCATGCAGAAATCCGGCTTCATTGACAGCGCGCGGCGCGACAGTTCCAGGAATTTCTCGCTGTTGAAGCTCGCTTCTTTCACGCCGATCAGATTGGGCAGGCGTTCGATCATGCGCGCCAGCAGATCGCTGGTGATTTCAACACCCGACAGATAACCCGGCGAGTTGTAGGCCATGAACGGCAGATCGATCGAAGTGCCGAGGCGCACGAAGAAATCGAAAATCGACTGCGGCGTCGGGTCCCAGAAGTAGGGCGTGATGGCGACCACGCAGTCGGCGCCTTTTTCCTGCGCATGGCGCGCCAGCTCGATCGTATCGCGCACCGCCAGCGAACTGACGTGGATCGCAACCGGCACGCGCTTGTTGACGGTGCGGATCACCGCCTCGGCGCCGGCCTTGCGTTCGGCGATCGTCATGTTCAGCGATTCGGATTTATGGTACGGCCAGGTGATGCCGGTCGCCCCCGTGCGCACGTGAAAATCGGTGACTTTCTCGAGTGTGGGCAGATCGAGACTGAAATCGTCGTGCAGCGGCGTCACCGGCGCCTGCATCACGCCTTTCAAAACCAGTGCCATCGGAACTCCTGTGTATGCGGGCCGCAGGCGCGGGAATCGCGCTGCCGGCCGATTGGCGTTGTCTTCTTGGAATTTGCGTCGATTTTAATACAGAACCGCGGGTCCCTCAGGCCGCTGCCGATTTCTGCGCAACGCTTCGCATGAGTTGCCACACCCGCGCCGGCGTCAGCGGCAATTCGCGCGGCTGCACATCGAGCGAGGCGAGGGCCGAGGCCAGTGCATTGGCAATGACACCGCCGACCGGGATGATGCCGCCTTCACCGGCGCCCTTGGCGCCAAGCGGGTTGATCGGCGAAGGCCAGTCTTCGAGCGCGATGGCGCGGATGCGCGTGTAGTCCTGCGAATTCGGCAACAGATAATCGGCGAGAGAGCCGGTGAGCAACTGGCCCTCGGCGTCGTAACGCAGCTGTTCGAGCAGGCAGGCGCCGAGCCCCTGGGTGATGGCCGCCGGCTCTTCGCCCACCAGCGCGCCGCGGTG
>CAZVDN010000540.1:0-1630 GCA_964625665.1 uncultured Streptomyces sp.
ATCCGGCCTGCGGCTTTTCAATCGCGTCGTTGTCGGCGATGCCGGCGCTGAGCAATGCGCCCGAGGCGGCCATTGTCGGACTGGCGCAGGAACTCTCGGGCAATCACGAATTCGGCAAGGTCTCGTTCGGCACCGAGGCCGCGCATTTTCAGCGGCGGGGCATTCCTGCGGTGGTCTGCGGTCCGGGTTCGATCGCGCAGGCGCACAAGGCCGACGAATATGTCGAGATCGGGCAGGTGCTCAAGTGCGAGGAATTCATGCGGCGCCTGATGGCGCGCATGTGCGTTTCAGCGGCCGACCGGAAGGCCTGACGGTACGGGGCGCGGAAGCGGAACGCCGCGCTCTGGGCGCGGCGTTCAGTGAGGCGGCTTACGAGTTCGTCGTGGCGACGAACTTCTTGTCTTCCTGCTGATCACGCTCGAACAACAGGAAATCATAATAACCGCAGGTCTTGGCGACCGGATATTCGCGGCAGACGCCGGGGCGCGCTTCATAAACCGTGCACTGGCGCTTCCTGGTGTCGAACATCTTGCAGATGTGACCGTAGTGCCGGTCTTTCTGGCGGCGCAGGGCGAGAGCTTTTTCGCCCTTGTCATAGCGCGTGTAGCGCTTTTCCGTTTGTTCGTAGGTCAGGCCGAAATGTTTGGCCAGCCGCGCGACGTCGCGCTTGGTAACTTCGATCAGCGGATAGCTGCAGCAATAGCCGGGGCATTTGCGGCAGTCGTAGGCGGGCTTCTTTTTCGCTTTCTTTTTGCGGGCGGGAGCGGCGGAAACGAGCTTGATCGGGATGACGCGTTTTTTCGTGGCGGGCATGATGGTTTGGATGGCGCTGGGCGCGTTGCGTAAAACGCAGAATTCTACGCGAGCACTGGCGCGATTGGAACCGATTTGATTGCACCGCGACGGTGCGATCAGTGATGCAGGATCTTCGAGAGGAACTGCTGCGCGCGCTCGGAGCGCGGCTTGCCGAAAAAATCCTCTTTCGGCGCATCTTCGACGATTTCGCCCTTGTCCATGAAGACCACGCGGTGCGCGACCTTGCGCGCAAAACCCATTTCGTGGGTCACCACCATCATGGTCATGCCTTCGCGGGCGAGGTCGACCATTACATCGAGCACTTCATTGATCATTTCGGGATCGAGAGCCGAGGTCGGTTCGTCGAACAGCATGGCGATCGGATCCATGGCCAGAGCGCGCGCGATCGCCACGCGCTGCTGCTGTCCCCCGGACAGCTGGCCGGGAAATTTCGCGGCGTGGGCGGCGAGGCCGACGCGTTCGAGCAGGGCGGCGCCCTTGGCCCTGGCTGCCTCCGGCGCGCGGCCGAGCACCTTTATCTGGGCCAGCGTGAGGTTTTCCATCACCGACAGGTGCGGGAAGAGCTCGAAATTCTGAAACACCATGCCGATGCGTGCGCGCAGTTTCGGCAGGTCAGTCTCCTTTGCGCCGACCGAGATGCCGTCGACAGTGATTTCGCCCTGCTGAAACGGCTCAAGCCCGTTGACGCATTTGATCAGTGTCGATTTGCCCGAGCCTGAAGGGCCGCAGACGACCACCACCTCGCCCTTGGCCACGCTGGCAGTGCAATCGGTGAGCACGCGGAAGCCGCCGTACCATTTGCTGATGTTTTTAA
>CAZVDN010000540.1:1675-1933 GCA_964625665.1 uncultured Streptomyces sp.
GGCCTTGGTTGAACCTAGCGGACGATGGCGATCCTGCGCTGCAGTTGTTTGACGGCCGCAGACAGCGAAAAACAGAGCACGAAATAAACGACGGCGACAAACAGGTACATTTCAACGACGCGGCTGTCGCGCTGCGCGACTTTCACGGAAGCGCCGACGAAATCGGTGACGTTCAGCAGCGAAACCAGCGAAACGGCCTGAAAAAGAATGATCGACTGCGTAAGCAGGACAGGCAGCATGTTGCGAAACGCCTGCGGC
>CAZVDN010000541.1:0-1926 GCA_964625665.1 uncultured Streptomyces sp.
CGGTTCCGCGGCCCGCGCAAACCGGATGTTCGACAGCGTGTATTCATGGCCGCAGTAGACGCGGGTATTGTCGGGCAGTGCCATCAGCTTGGTCAGCGCCGCATGCATCTGTGCCGGCGTGCCTTCGAAGATGCGGCCGCAGCCGCAGGCGAACAGCGTGTCGCCGCAGAACAGCATGTCGTCGTTGTGAAATGAAATGTGGCTGCGCGTATGCGCCGGGATTTCAAGCACCCTGAGTTCGATGCCGATGCCGTCGAGCACGAAGCGCTCGCCTTCGTGCATGCGCCGCGTCAGCGTTGCAATGCGCTCGTCATCGGGCCCGTAAACAGGCACCTTGAAGTGGTTCAGCAGTTCAGCATTGCCGCCGACATGATCAGCGTGATGATGGGTATTGAGGATCGCCGTCAACGTGAGTTTGTGTTCGCGCAGATAAGCGAGCACCGGCGCGGCATCGCCGGGATCGACGACCGCGGCGTTGCCGCCGTTGACCAGCGTCCAGACGTAATTGTCGTTGAATGCGCGGACGGGAATGACTTCAATGGCGGGCATGATTTCTCTTTGTGATCTTGAGCACGGCCGGTATCTTTGTTTTAAACTGGACGGATGTCAATGCCGGGCCCGATGTTTGCAGCGCCGCTTACAGCGCCGATCACCCCCGCCGAGTGGTTCGCCGCGCCGCTCGGCCGTTACGTGCTCGAGCGCGAACGCGAATACGTCGATAACGCGATTGCCGACGTGTTCGGTTTCAATGCATTGCAGTTGGGCCTTCCCGAATACGATTTTCTGCGCGCCAACCGCATTCCACTGCATTGCCGCGTCGCGCCGCACGGCAATGCCGGATTGCGCGCCGATTTTGCCGACCTGCCGGTCGCGAGTCACAGCATCGATCTGCTGGTCTTGCCGCACGTGCTCGAATTCAGCGCCAATCCGCACCAGGTGCTGCGTGAAGTGCAGCGTGTGCTGATGCCGGAAGGGCACGCGATCATCCTGTGCTTCAATCCGCGCAGCCTGTGGGGCTTGCGCCGCCTGTTCAACCGCGCGCGCGGTGCCTATCCGTGGAACGGCCGTTTCATTCACTTGCCGCGCATCAAGGACTGGCTGTCGCTGCTCGAACTCGATATTGTCGCGGGCCGCACCGGCTGCTATTTGCCGCCCTGCTCGCAGGAGAAATGGATCGAGCGCTTCCGCTTCATGGAAAAGGCCGGCGACCGCTGGTGGCCGATCGGCGGCGGTGTTTATTTTCTGCATGTGATCAAGCGCGTGCGCGGCATGCGCATCATCATGCCGCGCTGGCACGCGCAGATGGAGGGACGGCGCAATCTGGCGGTGGTGCCCAAGGCGCAGTCGAACGACGAACCGGCGGCGGCGCGCGATGCCGCCGATGTGTGTTGAGGGCCGCATGAGCGAAGAACCGCAGATCGTCAACGTCTATACGGACGGCGCGTGCAAGGGCAATCCGGGCATCGGCGGCTGGGGGGCCTGGCTGAAATACGGCGACCATGCGCGCGAACTTTTCGGCGGCGAAGCGCACACCACCAACAACCGCATGGAAATGCTGGCCGTCATCCGCGCGCTGGAGGCGCTCAACCGGCGCTGCCGCATCAAATTGCACACCGATTCTAAATACGTCCAGCAGGGGATCACCGAGTGGATCCACAACTGGAAAAAGCGCGGCTGGAAAACCGCCGACAAGAAGCCGGTGAAAAACGCCGATCTCTGGCAGCGCCTTGACGAGCTGGCGCAGGCACACGAGATCGAGTGGGTCTGGATCAAGGGGCATGCCGGACACGTCGGCAACGAACATGCCGACGCACTGGCCAACCGCGGCGTGGAGTCCGTGCGCACATGAGCACGCGGCAGATCATTCTCGATACGGAAACGACCCGGCTCGATGCGGCGCTCGGCCACCGCATTCTGGAAGTGGCG
>CAZVDN010000542.1:0-338 GCA_964625665.1 uncultured Streptomyces sp.
CCGAGGCCTTCTTTCAGCGTCGCGGCGATCGAGGCGCTCGAGACGGTAGCGCTGGCGCCTTCGTCCCAGACGATCGGCAGGGCGTCGAGCGCAACCTTGGCGCGCCACCAGCTGTCGGCAACCACTGCCACGGCACTGTCACCGACCTGCAGCACATGTTTGACGCCGCGCATGCTGCTGACTTTGGCCGCATCGAAGCTCTTCAGCTTGCCGCCGAAAACCGGGCATTCCTTGATCGCCGCCAGCAGCATGCCGGGCAGCGTGAAGTCCGCGGTGTAAATCATTTTCCCCGTGACCTTGTCGACGGTATCGAGGCGGTGCACCGACTTGCCGATCAG
>CAZVDN010000542.1:348-1922 GCA_964625665.1 uncultured Streptomyces sp.
GCGATGTCTTTGGCCTGCGGTTGCGGCAGTTTGGATGCCGCTTCAGCAACCTTGCCGTAGGTGGTGGTGCGGCCGCTCGGGCCGTGGGTGATGATGCTATTGAGGGCCGTGCATTCGGAGGCCGGCACCTTCCATTCGTCGGCCGCCGCCTGGATCAGCATGGTGCGCGCAACAGCCCCGCCGCGGCGCACGTAATCATGCGACTCGCGGATGCCGCGGCTGCCACCCGTGGAGAAATCACCCCACACGCGCTTGCGCGCCACACTCTGGCCCGGCGTCGGATATTCGGTGGTCACTTTCGACCAGTCGCATTCGAGTTCTTCGGCGACCATCTGTGCGAGGCCGGTCAGCGTGCCCTGGCCCATTTCGGTGCGGGCGATGCGGATGACAACGGTATCGTCCGGCTTGATGACAACCCAGGCGTTGACTTCGGGCGTGGCTTCGGCGGCGCGCGCGCTGCGCGTACCGAACGGAATGCTGAGTCCCAGCGCAAGGCCGCTGCCGACAGCGGCAGTGCCGATGATGAAGGAACGACGGCTCAGATCGGGCATGGTTTTGACTGTGCTCATGACTGTTCGCTCCTTAGGAATTCGCTGCAGCGTGGATGGCCGCGCGCACTTGTTGGAAGGTGCCGCAGCGGCAGATGTTGGTGATCGCCGCATCGATGTCGGCATCGGTCGGTTTTGGTTTCTTCGCCAACAGGGCGCTGACCGCCATGATCATCCCTGCCTGGCAGTAACCGCATTGCGGGACTTCGTTTTCGACCCAGGCCTTCTGCACCTTGGTCAACTGGCCGTTGACGGCGAGCCCTTCAATGGTGGTGATTTTTTTGCCGGCGACCGAATTGGCCGGAACTGCACAGGAGCGCACCGCCGCGCCGTCAACGTGCACGGTGCAGGCGCCGCATTGCGCCACGCCGCAGCCGTATTTGGTGCCCGTCAGACCGACTTGTTCCCGAATGGCCCACAACAAGGGCATTGCGGGTTCGGCATCGACATCGTAATTCTTCCCGTTGACGTTCAGACGTGCCATGACGTTACCTCCTGGTCGTTTGGTTGTTTTTGCGCGGCTGCGAGCTGCGGCGGAGCATTGTAAACCGGATGCGCAGGCGAAAGAACGCCTGATGCCTCATTCCGGGGTGATGCCGGCATTGCGGATGACCTGCGCCCATTTGGCGATTTCCGCACGCACGATGCGGTCGAGTTCCTCCGGACTGCAGCCGACCGGATCGATGCCGGCAGTCGACAGGCGTTCTTTGAGATCAGGCGATTGCAGCGCGGCAACCGTTTCGCGATTGAGATAAGCGACGATGTCCCTGGGTGTCGCCGCAGGCACAAACACCGCATAGCTGGCCACCGATTCAAAGCCCGGCAATCCGGATTCGGCCACCGTCGGCACATCCGGCAGCAACGGCGTGCGTTTGCCGGCCGTGACGGCCACGCCGCGCAGTTTGCCGGCCTTGATGAAGGGCAGATGGGGCGCGATGGTATCGAAGGCCATGGCAATCTGGCCCTTGAGCAGTTCGGGCAGAAACAGCGCGCTGCCTTTGTAGGGCACATGCACCAGTTTCACCT
>CAZVDN010000543.1:0-1920 GCA_964625665.1 uncultured Streptomyces sp.
CGGCTGGATTCAGGCCGCCGGCACCATGTGCAGTGCTGCGGGCCGCGCGGCATTTCTTTTTGGCCGCGAAGCCGGTGGATCTTCGGACTGGTGAATTTTCCAGAGTGCCGCAGTGTCCTTGATGACAATCGAGCGGCCATCGACTTCGATAATCTGTTTGTCGTGCAGTTGTTTCAGCAGGCGGCTGATGGTTTCCAGACGCATGCCGAGATAATTGCCGATCTCGTAGCGGCTCATACTCAGGCGGAACTGCGATGCTGAATAGCCGCGGGCTGCATGGCGCTTGGAGAGGTTGAGCAGAAAGGTCACCAGACGTTCTTCTGCTGTCATGCTGCCGAGCAGCAGCATCAGTCCGTGGTTGCGAATGATTTCGAGGCTCATGACCCGGTGCAGATGACGTTGCAGGCCTTCAATGGTCCGGCACAGGTCAACGAGGTCGGCGTAGCGGAAACCGCAGCAACTGGTGTCCTCCAGCGCGGTGACGTTGCCCGGGTGTCTGCCCGTGTCGATCGCTTCCAGGCCGACGATGTCTCCCGGCAGCGAGAAGCCGATCACCTGCGATCCGCCGCGTTCATCGGGCACGCTGGTTTTGACCGATCCGCTGTTGACGATAAACAGCGCGGTCAATGCATCGCCGGCACGAACCAGATGGCGTGAGCCCGGGACCGTGCGCCGGTGTTCGGTGACGGATTCGATTCTTTGCAACTCGCTGGCGCGCAGCGCCACGGGGTGCAGCCACGCTGTGACGCTGCAGCCGCTGCAGCGCTGGCGGGTGGAAGTGTCCAGCTGTGTGACCGTGTGATCGCCGTGCATCGTGGTCTCCCGATTCCAGGTGGATTCTGGGGGCCGATGCCCCGGGGGTCACTGGGCTATGTGCAAACCCCTTCGGCACTTCAATGGTCGGTACGAGAAATCGCGCTGTCACAAACATAGGCGCATGCCAGACGAATTGCAATCGAATCGCGGTGATTTTGCAGAACTATCCGTCAAATTGTGTCAGCGGCCGCGCAATGTTCGATAACGCACATACGGCCGGTGCGGCGGTGGCCTATGCTGCGCGCGCCGGTTATTGCCGGGCTCCGGAAAAGACGCATCGAAATGCAATCTCACCCGAAGTTCTCGACTCTCACGGCTGTCGATGAAACGATGCTCCATGCTTTGAGGTTTTTCGAAACCGCCCAGTACGAATTTGTCTCCTGAACGGAAATCATGGAAAAAGACCGACTCGCTGCGCTAAAACTCATGCTCGACGGGTTTGCGCAGAAACAGCAGAAGCAGGACCGGGACCGCGAGGACCGGCGCGCCGCGCTTGAAAAGTTTTTGAACTGGTACGGTGAAATCACCCAGTCCATCATCAGGCCGGCCTTTGAGGATTTTTCGCAGGCGCTGGCGCAAAGCGGCCACCCGTGCACCGTGGATGTCGACAAGCCCGTCGATCCCGGCGACAGTGCGAGTGCCGAAAACTGACGCTCACGATATATCCCGCAGCCGTGACGCTGGCACACGGCAACCCATCGCTGTCCTACAAGGCATCGCCGAACCAGCGCAAGATCACCGTCAGCCGCAGCATCATCACGATGAGCGGCGGTATTGTTGCCAGCGTGGTCGGCGAATATCTGCCTGAGCAGCTCAGCCGCGAGATGGTGGAACAGCAGCTGTTCGATCTGGCGAACGCGACTTTCGCGCCGCAATAATTGACGCGTCTGCGCCGGCGCGGCGGAAATCTTCCCGCAGTTTGATCTGTCGCAAGAAATGCGCGGCCGATCGCGTCCATTCTGACAATCATCAAACAGATGAGACGGGCAACCATGTGTGCTGCGCCCCTGCGCGGGGGCGGCAACCATGCGGGCAGCCTGCGGCATGAATCGTTCCGCACGAACCATTTATGGGGGGCACTTCAATGAAGACACGACGCATGAA
>CAZVDN010000544.1:0-1906 GCA_964625665.1 uncultured Streptomyces sp.
CACGCTGCTGACGACGCTCTACTCGGTGAATCCGATTTATGTGAACTTCACGGTCAGCGAACTGAAGCTGCTCGAACTGCAGCGCGATCTCAACCGCAATCCGAACGACACCAAGGGCAAGCTGCCGGCGTTCAAGCTGCGCCTTGCCGACGGCAGCGAATACAAACTGCCGGGCAAGATCAATTTTGTCGATACCGCCGTCGATTCGAAGACCGGCACGCTGCAGGTGCGCGTGCAGGTGCCGAACCCCGACAGCCTGTTGCGCGCCGGCCAGCTGGTGCGCGTGATCATGCCGTCGCTGACGCAGAAAGAAGCGTTCCGCATCCCGCAGCAGGCGGTGCAGGAAATGCAGGGCAAGCGTTCGGTGCTGGTGGTCGATGGAGAAAACAAGGCGCAGTTTCGCGAGGTGGTGGCCAATTCGCGCAGCGGCAATGACTGGATCGTCGAGAGCGGATTGCAGCCCGGCGAAATGGTGATTGTCGAAGGCACCGGCAAATCGCGTCCCGGCGCGCCGGTCAAGCCGACGGTGATTGAGCCGTCGCAGATCGGCAAGATGGATGGCAAGGGCGACGGTAAGGGTCCGGCGAAGGGCGACACCAAGGCTGAAGCGAAGGCCGCCGAGCCCGCCAAAGCGGATGCCGCAAAAGCAGACGCCGCAAAAGCCGCCAAGTAACCGCCATGTTCAATTTCTTTATCGACCGGCCGATTTTTTCATCGGTCATTTCGCTGATCATCACGCTGGCCGGTGCCGTGGCCGCGCTCGATCTGCCGATCACCCAGTACCCGCAAATCGTGCCGCCGCAGGTGCAGGTCGCCACGGCGCTGCCGGGCGCCAACGCCAACGTCGTCACGCAGGCGATCGCCGCGCCGATCGAGCAGCAGGTCAACGGCGCGAAGAACATGATTTACATGGACTCGAAGAGCGCCAATGACGGCACTTATTCGCTGACCGTGACTTTCGACGTCGGCAGCAGCCAGGACCTCGGCGCCGTGGACGTGCAGAACCGTGTGGCGATCGCGCAAAGCCAGTTGCCGCCCGATGTGATCCGCAACGGCATCACCATCCGCAAGCAGTCGAATGACTTTCTGCAGGTGATCGCGCTGACCTCGCCGGACCGCCGTTACGACACGACCTTCCTCTCCAACTACGCATTGCTCAACATTCAGGATGCACTGGCGCGCGTCAAAGGCGTGGGCTTCGTGCGGCTCTTCGGCGCGCGCGATTACAGCATGCGCATCTGGCTCGATCCGGACAAGATGGCGCGCCTCGGCGTCAGTGCCGGCGATGTCCAGCGCGTGGTGCAGGAGCAGAACGTGGTGGCGCCCGCCGGGCGCATCGGCGTGCCGCCGATGCCCGCTGGTGTGCCGATGCAGTATTCGGTGACCGTGCAGGGCCGCCTTACCGATGCCACGCAATACGAAAACATCGTCATCAGCGCGGCCACCAACGGCCAGATCGTGCGCCTGAAGGACATTGCGCGCATCGAACTCGGCGGCGCGGATTATTCGATCACGGTAAAAGAAAACGGCGTGCCGGGCGTGTTCATCGGCATCTTCCTGCAGCCGGACGCCAACGCGCTCGATACCGCGCGCGATGTGAGCCGCACCATGGAAATGCTGGCGCAGCGTTTTCCGCCGAGCATGGTCTACAGCGTGCCCTACAGCACCACGCCGTTCGTCACCGAGTCGATGAAGGAAGTGGTGATCACGCTGTTCGAGGCAATGGTGCTGGTCATGCTGGTGGTCTATCTCTTCCTGCAGTCGTGGCGCGCCACCCTGATCCCGATGCTCGTGGTGCCGGTCGCGCTGGTCGGCACTTTTGCGGTGTTTGCCGCGCTCGGCTTCACCATCAACACGCTGACGCTGTTCGGTTTGGTGCTCGCCATCGGTATCGTCGTTGATGACG
>CAZVDN010000545.1:0-564 GCA_964625665.1 uncultured Streptomyces sp.
TTTTCACGGCGCGGAACAGCCCGCGGGTCAGCGGTGGCATTGGCGATGGCGGCGGCGGTCGCCCACGCGCAGCCTTGGCCGGCCAAACCGGTCACGCTTTATGTCGGCTTTCCCGCCGGCTCGACCAACGACAGCACGGCGCGCACCATGGCACACCAGTTGTCCGAGCAGACCGGCCAGCAGTTCGTCGTCATCAATCGCGACGGCGCCGCCGGCATGATCGCCGCGGGCCTCGTCGCCAAAATGACGCCTGACGGCTATAGCCTGATGTGGGCCAGCGCCAGCCCGATGGTCATGGGTCCTGCCTACAACAGGAACACGCCCTACGATCCGCTGCGCGATTTCACACCGATCAGCGTTTATTTTTATCTTCCATACGTCACCACCATTCACCCTTCGGTGCCGGCGCGCAACCTGCGCCAGCTTATCGCGCTGGCAAAAGCGCAGCCAGGCAAACTGTCGTTCGGGTCGTCCGGCGTCGGCGGCGCCCTGCATCTGGCCACCGAGCTGATGCTCAACATGTCGGGCACGCAAATGCTGCATGTGCCCTACCGCGGCACGCCG
>CAZVDN010000545.1:633-1898 GCA_964625665.1 uncultured Streptomyces sp.
ACCTGATCTCCGGCCAGATCGAACTCATGACCAACAGCACTTCGATGAGCGCGCCACATATTGCGACCGGCCGCGCCCGCGCCATCGCCGTGACCAGTGCCAAACGCAGCGCGCAGCTGCCCGGGGTGCCGACGATGGCCGAAGCCGGCCTTACGGGTTATGAATTTGTCGGCTGGTACAGCCTGCTCGGCCCGGGCCAAATTCCGCGGGAAATCGTCGCCACCCTGCACCGCCATTTCGTCAAGGCACTTGAGCAACCCGCCGTCAAGGCCAACATTGCCGCCGAAGGCGCGCTGCCCGGTGGCAACACGCCCGAAGAGTTCGGTGCCTATATCAAAACCGAACTCGACAAATACACCAAACTGGTCAAGGCTGCGCGCCTGACGCCGGAGCCATGATCTGTCCGGTCTGGGCGCGGCAAGCGGCGGCGTGAAGGCAAAATGAATTTGAGCGACAATCCGTCACAACCGCAGAAACCCGATTGACATACAACGCACCATTTATTGACAACAAGGAGCATGCAGTGGCCGAAAGCACGATCAACTATCCGAAACTCGCCCCGAAACCCGCCGGCGCCAAACATCGCTACAGCAAGCGCACGATCGACGCGCACATGCACTGGTACCCGCAGGAATTCGTCGATCTGATGATCAAGAAGGGCCCGGCCAACGGCGCCGTGATGGGCGAAGACAACAACGGCCCCGTGGTGATTTCCGTGCCCGGCTGCACGCAAACCTCCTCGATGCGCCGCACGATGACCAACATCGATGACATCATCCGCGACATGGACAACCGCCACATCGACACCTATGCGCTGTCGATGACCAATCCGCTGATGTACTGGGCGCCGCCGGCCTTCGCCCTCGAACTGGCCGCCGCGCACAACGATGCCTGCGTCGAAATGAACCGCAAATACCCGGACCGTTTCTTCGGCTGCATCATCCTGCCGATGCAGGACATCAAGCTCGCCTGCCAGGAACTCGAACGCATGGCCAAGTTCCCCTGCATGCGTTCGGTTTTTATCGCCGAGCACATCAACGGCAAGAACCTGCACGAGAAGGAATTCTGGCCGGTCTATGAGCGTGCCGAGGCCCTGAACCTGCCGCTCTTTCTGACCAACCTCTATCCGACCGACCCGGTGCGTCAGAAGGACTACTTCATGATCAACACCATCGGCAACCCGCTCGAAGCCGGCTATGCGGCGACCAGCCTCGTCTGCGGCGGCGTGCTCGACGCATTTCCCAAGCTGGATGTATTCCTGCCGC
>CAZVDN010000546.1:0-1867 GCA_964625665.1 uncultured Streptomyces sp.
CGACGGCATCGACCAGCAGCAGCACGCCGTCGACCATCGACAGCACGCGCTCGACTTCACCGCCGAAGTCGGCGTGGCCCGGCGTATCGACGATATTGATGTGCGTGCCTTCATAGGTCACCGCGCAGTTCTTGGCCAGAATCGTGATGCCGCGTTCTTTCTCGATGTCGTTCGAGTCCATCACGCGTTCTTCGATGTGCTGGTGCGCGGCGAAGGTGCCGGCCTGGCGCAGGAGTTTGTCGACTAGCGTGGTTTTGCCGTGGTCAACGTGGGCGATGATGGCGATATTTCGGATGGCGCGCATGGTGCGACCCTTGGGGGCTGATTTGAAAAGCGCGCGAGTATAGCACAAGACGTGCTATTGCCTTGAATATTTTAGGGATATCTCAAAATTGCTGCGCCGCAGACATGCAGTTCAGGCGCCGTCTCAGAAGGCTGCGTATAAGTGCGTAAATTAATTCGCTATTTTCCTTTTTTATCTGTATAGTGCGCGCACCTCGAAGCAGCCAAGGCTGCATGAATTCGAGTTGCATCTGTCCCTGACCCCTTCGTTTCAGCTTCCTTCCTCGAATAGCTGCTTCTGCCACGGTTAGCGACGATACCCGTGCGCCGGCGGCATTCGCCTGTCGTTTTTACGACAGACAATCCAGTCTGCAGGTCTGCGCTTTTGTTGTTTTCATTGTTATGAAAGCTCGTATGTCATTTGTATCGCTCAATTTAAATTCTTCCATTATTCAAGCCCTGACCGCCGCCGGTTACACCGAGGCGACCCCGGTCCAGGCCAAATCGGTTCCGGAGGCACTCGCCGGACACGATCTGATGTGCTCGGCGCCGACCGGCACCGGCAAAACCGCTTCTTTCGTGCTGCCTGCACTGCAAAAGCTGCTGCAACCGGCTAAACCCGGCCGCGGCCCGCGCGTGCTCGTGCTGACGCCGACGCGCGAACTGGCCATGCAGGTCACCAGTGCCGTTGAAAAGTACAGCAAGTTCATGCCCCGCGTGCGCACCGGCACGGTGTTGGGCGGCATGCCTTACCCGAAACAGCGCCGTCTGCTCGAAATGCCGCTCGATATCCTGGTGGCAACGCCGGGCCGTCTGATCGACTTCATCGATCAGGGCAAGGTCGATTTCTCGCGTCTTGAACTGCTGATTCTCGACGAAGCCGACCGCATGCTCGACATGGGCTTCATCAAGCCGGTAGAAAAAATTTCCGCCGCCACTCCGGCCGGCCGCCAGACCCTGTTGTTCTCGGCCACGCTCGACGGCGGCATCGCCAACCTGGCCAAGCGCCTGCTGCGCAATCCGAAACTGATCGAAGTCGCCGCGCAAAAACAGCGCAACGAAAACATCGAACAGCGTCTGCATTATGTTGACGACGGCAGCCACAAGCACCGTTTGCTCGACCATCTGCTGCGCGATGCCGATCTGACGCAGGCCATCGTTTTCACGGCGACCAAACACGGCGCCGACCGCCTGTCCGCATCGCTGAACGACAAGGGGCACGCCTCGGCCGCCCTGCATGGCAACATGAACCAGTCGCAACGCAACCGCACGCTGGCCCGTCTGCGCAGCGGCCATGTGCGCGTGCTGGTGGCGACTGATGTTGCCGCGCGCGGCATCGACGTGTCGAGCATCACGCACGTTATCAACTACGATCTGCCGAAAGTGGCTGAAGATTATGTGCACCGTATCGGCCGCACCGGCCGTGCCGGCGCCACCGGGATTGCAATTTCGTTCGCCGCACCGGACGAAGGCCATCAGTTGAAACAGATCGAACGCTACACCGGCCACCAGATCCAGCGCCATGTCGTCGAAGGCATGGAGCCGAAGGTCAAGCCGCGCAGCGGCCCGCCGGCCGGCGCGCAAA
>CAZVDN010000547.1:0-1864 GCA_964625665.1 uncultured Streptomyces sp.
TCACGGCGGCGAGTTTTCCGGCCGGCGATGATCTGCGCAGTGAAATCCGGCGTTGCCGTGCCATGGCCGGCAACAATCCATTCGGCGTCAATGTGGCCATTGCGCACGGCGACAAGGAACGCGCGCGTATCGAACGCGTGATCGGCATGCTGGGTGAGGAAGGGGTCCGTTTTATTGAAACCTTCGGCCAGAACCCCGAACCCTTTCTCAAGCAGATGCGCGACGCAGGGCTGATTGTTACGCACAAAGTGCCGGCGGTGCGTTTCGCGCGCAAGGCCGAGTCGGTGGGCGTCGACGCCGTGATTGTGGTTGGCGGCGAATCAGGCGGTCATCCGGGACTCGATATCGTCGGGTCGATGGTGCAGGCGGCCGTGGCGGCCCGCGATATCCGCCTGCCGCTGGTGGTCTCCGGCGGCATGGGTGTCGGTGCGCATCTCGTCGCCGCGCTCGCGCTGGGCGCCGACGGGATCGGCATCGGCACGCGCTTTCTGGTCGCCGAGGAAATCTGGGCGCACCGCAAATACAAGGAGCGGCTTGTGCAGACGGACGAAACGCAGACCATGCTGATCCTGCAATCACTGAAGAAAACGCGCCGCGCGCTCGCCAACGAGAAAGCGCGTGTCGTGCGCGGGCTTGAGCGCGAGCACGGTCCGGACATCGATATTCTGTTTCCGCATATTGCCGGCAAGGTCGGCCGCGCGGCCTACGAAAGCGGTGACGCAGAGAGCGCCGTTTTGTCATGCGGCCAGGCGGTGGCATTTGCCGATCGCATCGAGCCGTTGGCGGCGATCGTCGCGCGGCTGGAAACCGAGGCGCGCGACGCACTGGCGCGGCTTGAAAGATTGCGCGGTGCGGCACATTCGCCGGCACTGCAGGGGGTGCACGCATGAACGCGACAACTGCAGCGCAGGACCGCGCCGGACAACGCGCAAAGCAGGGGGCGCAACGCTTGCCCCTGTCGGACGTGGTGGTGATCGATTTCACCCACGTCATTGCCGGTCCGTTTGCGGCGATGATCCTTGCAGATCTCGGTGCTACCGTGATCAAAATCGAAACGCCGGAGCGCGGCGACACGGCGCGCGGCACGCCGCCCCACGACGACGGCATCAGCCATTTCTTTGCGGCGGTCAACCGCAACAAGCAGAGTGTCGCCATCAATATCAAGACGCCCGACGGCAAGCGCATGCTGGAGAAGCTCATTGCGCAGGCCGACGTCGTCCTGCACAACTTCCGGCCGGGCGTCATGGAAAACCTCGGACTCGCCTATGAGGATTGCCTGAAATTGAAGCCGGATCTGATTTATTGCGCGATCAGCGGCTTCGGTCAGGACGGCCCGCTGCGCGATCGTCCCGCCTTCGATGGCGTAATTCAGGCGATGGCGGGTTTGATGTCGCTGACCGGCGAGGCCGGCGGTGCGCCCGTGCGCGCCGGGCTTTCGGTCGGCGATTACATTCCCGGCCTCTATGCCGCATTTGCGATGGCGGTGGCGCTGCGCGAACGCGACCGCAGCGGCAAGGGGCAGTTCATCGACGTCAGCAATTTCGATTGTCTGTTCAACATCATGGGCTATTACATTCCGCACTATGAGTTGACCGGCAAGGTGACCGAACGCAACGGCGGCGCGCATCCGACCGTGGTGCCGATGGGCGGGTTTCCGACCGCCGACGGTTACATCGTTGTCGCGGCGTTCAATCAGACGTTCTGGCGCAATCTGTGCAGGGCACTGGGCAAAAATGAATGGCTGGACGATCCGCGTTTTGTTTCGCTGTCGACCCGCGCCAAACACAGTGCATTGCTTTTCAGCGAATTGTCGGCCGCGCTGAAAACCAGAACGACCGCCGAGTGGGAAAGCATTTTCGATGCC
>CAZVDN010000548.1:0-1860 GCA_964625665.1 uncultured Streptomyces sp.
GCCTGCAATGCGGTCGCGTCGAAGAGTTTTTTGATGAGGCCATTGAAAAACGCCAGACCGCCGTGGCACTTGAACGCGGCTTTGAAATCCGCGAACATTCGCTGCATCTCTACGTGGATTGCACCAAAAAGAACTGCCCGAACCTGGGCAAACGCTGAAGCGGACCGGGCCGTCTTTCGCCCGTTCAGATTTTCACGCCGAGCATTTCCGCCGCGTGCTTGCGCGTGGTCTCGGTGATTTTGACCCCGCCGAGCATGCGCGCGATTTCCTCAACACGCCCGTTGCGGTCAAGCGTCGTCACGCGACTGGCGACCTTGCCGCCGGTCGAAGCCTTGCTGACCTGCCACTGTTGAATCGCCGCCGCCGCAACCTGCGGCAAGTGGGTTACGCACATGACCTGATGTTTGGCGCCGAGTTGCTTGAGCATGCGACCGACGATCTCCGCCACGCCGCCGCCGATGCCGACGTCGACTTCGTCGAAGATCAATGTCGGCACAGCAGCCACTTCACTCGACGCGGTCTGCAGGGCCAGACTGATGCGCGAGAGCTCGCCGCCAGAGGCAACCTTCGCCAGGGGCCGCGGCGCCACGCCTTTATGCGCCGACACCATGAACTCGACTTGCTCAAGTCCGAAACTGCCGCCCTCCGGCGTCGTGTTCAGCGCAATGTCGAACACGCCACCGGCCATCGCCAGCGTCTGCATGGCTTCTGTGACCCGCGCCGACAGTTTTTTTGCAGCCTTCCTGCGGCCCGCGCTGAGTTTTCCAGCCTCGGCGACAAATGCCTTTTCGGCGACCGCAACGCGCTCGCATACCACGCCGATGTCGCTGCCGTCGTCGAGTTCCTTGAGCCGCTCGCGGGCGCGCGCCTGCGCGTCTGGCAGCGTCTCCGGCGTAACGCGGTATTTGCGCGCGCAGGCATGCACCGCTTCCAGGCGCTGCTCGACCTGACGGAAGCGTTGCGGGTCGATGTCGAGGCGCTCCTGATAGTCGCGCAGCATGTAGACCGCCTCCTGCGCCTGCGCCTGCGCGCCAGCCAGCACATCAACGATTTCCTTGAGCCGGCTGTCGTATTCGAGCAAATGGTCGAGCCGCGAAGTCAGCTGCGCCAGTTGCGCAAGGCTCGACTGATCGCCTTCCGACAGCAGATCCATGGCGAACTGCGCGCCCTCGATCAGGCTTTGCGCATGCGCGAGCCGGCTGTGTTCGCCCTGCAATCCCTGCCATTCCTCGACCGTCAGATTGAGGCCATCCATCTCGCGCAACTGCCACTCCAGTTGCTCGCGCTCGGCAGCAATCGCCGCCGCGTTGGTTTCAAGTTTGTGCAGGTGATCGCGCAACTCCTGCCATTGGCGCCAGGCGGCAGCAACGGTATCGGCCTGCGTTTCGAGTCCGCCATAGGCATCGAGCAGTTGCCGCTGGGCGGCCATGCGCATCAGGGACAGGTGCTCGTGCTGGCCGTGGATGTCGACCAGATGCGAACCCGCCTCGCGCAATTGCGCCAGCGTTGCCGCGCGACCGTTGATGAACGCGCGCGAGCGGCCGCCGCTGTCGATCACCCGCCGTAAAAGGCAGGCATCGTCATCGCCGACCAGATCGTTTTCTTCCAGCCAGCGCTTCAACCCGCGCACGCTGGCGACGTCGAATTCAGCAGAAATTTCAGTGCGCTCGGCGCCCTGGCGCACGACGCTCGCATCGCCGCGCTCGCCGAGGGCCAGCGCCAGCGCATCGATCAGAATGGACTTGCCAGCACCGGTTTCGCCAGTCAGCGCGGTAAATCCCGGCGCAAATTCCAGCTCGAGTTGATCGACGATGACAAAGTCGCGGATGGAAAGGCTGCGCAGCATGGGGTTCACGGCGG
>CAZVDN010000549.1:0-1848 GCA_964625665.1 uncultured Streptomyces sp.
GCAGCCGCTCGAGCACGCCGGGGCGGAAATTATCGAGCACGACGTCCGAGACTTTGACGAGATCGTAAAAAATCTTGCGCCCCGCTTCGGACTTCAGATTGAGCACGACGCTCTGCTTGTTGCGGTTATAGGTCAGGAACAAACCGCTGACCCCCTTGTAGGGCGCGACCGAGGGGATGCGGCCGAGGTCGCCTTCCGGCGCTTCAATCTTGATGACTTCTGCGCCGAGATCGGACAGCACCTGACAGCCGTAGGTGCCGGCGATGATCTGGCCGAGTTCGAGGATGCGTACGCCGTCGAGCGGATTGGCCATGCCCTGCCTCTGCCCTTAGAGTCCGAGACCGCGCGCGATAATATTGCGCTGGATTTCCGAGGTGCCGCCACCCAGAACCGCAAGGCGCGAGTCGCGGAAGAAGCGCTGCATCGGATATTCCATGCAATAGCCCATGCCGCCCAAGATCTGCAGGCCCATGTCGGACACTGCCTTGTAAGTCTCGGCGGTATAGAGCTTCAGCACGGCCGCATCACTGCGCGTCGCCTTGCCCTGCGAAATCAGCCAGGCAAAGCGATAGACCATGGTGCGCGAAATATCGAGCATGATCTTCATATCAGCGAGCTTGTGCGAGATCGCCTGGAACTTGCCGATCGGGCGGCCGAACTGTTTGCGCGTCTTCGCGTGTTCGAGTGCATATTCAAAGGCTGCCGTCGCGGCGCCGGTGCGGGCTGCTGAGAGACAAAGGCGTTCGTACCAGAGATAGGCGTCAACCGCATCCCAGCCCTTGTCGAGTTCGCCAAGCATGGCGGTCGCCGGCACCTTCACATCCGTATAGAACACCTGCGTGGTGCCGATGGCGCGCTGACCGAGCGTCTTGATCTTGTGCACGTCGATGCCCGGCAGTTTGGTATCGACGAGGAAGTTGGTGATGCCGGTCTGCTGCTTTTCGCTCTTGGTGGTGCGCGTCACCAGCAGACAGTAATCGCTGATATCCATGCCCGAGGTGTAGAGCTTGCCGCCATTGATGATGTAATCGTCACCGCTTTTTTCCGCGCGCGTGGTCAAGGCTGAAGCATCGGAACCCGAATTCGGTTCGGTCAGACCAAAGCACAGCGACAATTCACCCTTCAGCACTTTCGGCAGGAAGAAATCCTTCTGCTGCTTCGTGCCGTGCAGCATCACGGCGTAACCGCCGTAGGTCAGCGTGCGGAACAGCCACATCGCGAGTTCCTCGAAATGCCTGCCGGCTTCTTCGAGCAGAATCGCCAGATCGATGGCGCTGCCGCCGGAGCCGCCGTATTCCTGCGGAATGATCAGGCCGAACCAGCCGTTTTTGGCCAGCGCGTTGTAGGCCTCGCGCGGCGGCGTCGCCTCATCGTCGCAGCGTGCAGCATATTCGGGCGTGCAAACCTCGTCGAGCAGGTCTTTGAGGTGGCCGCGCAGCGTTTCCTGGTCTTGCGTAAATGCGAAATCCATTTCAACCTTTCAGTTACTTGTCGAGTGCGGCAACCGCCAGCACCCGTTTGGCGCGTTGATACATGGCGTAATCCACCAGTTTGCCTTCGATGACGATCGCAGCAGCGCCGGTTTTCAGCGCCGCATCGAATTCGGTCACGACCTTGCTGTAATAGGTCACCTGATCGGCGGGCACCGCATAGGCCTGCTTGACCGGCGCGATCTGTTTCGGATGAATCACCGTGCGGCCGATATAGCCCAGACGCGCCGACAGGCGCGAATCCTGAATCAGCCCCGCTTCATCGGCCAGCGCGCTGAACACGCCGTCGATCGGGCAAATGTCAGGGCCGGCGGCACGGGTTTCCAGCAAGACCTTGGAACGCGCGTAGAGCAGCTCC
>CAZVDN010000550.1:0-1846 GCA_964625665.1 uncultured Streptomyces sp.
ATCAAGCTGCGACCAGAGCTTTTCAGAGGCATCTTCCTTGATCGCATACAGGAGCAGCTTCGCTTTTGCAGCATCCTGGCGCTGTTGCATGCTCGACTCGAGGCTGCGCGCGTCGCCGCCGAGGCGCCGGCGCGTAATGCGAAAAAGGTCTTCGAGCAGCTTGGCTTTCCACGCATTCCAGACTTTCGGACTGGTTCCGCGGATATCGGCAACCGTCAGCAGGTAGAGCGAGATCAGGCGCCGCTCGTCGCCGACCCGCGCGGCGAAGGCGTCGATGACTTCAGGGTCGGTCAAATCCTGCTTTTGCGCGGTTGCCGACATCATCAGATGGCTTTCCACCAGCCAGACCACCAGTTCGATGTCTTCGGCGCAGAGCCCGTGCTCGCGGCAGAAACGCCGCGCATCGGCCTTGCCGAGCACGGAATGGTCGCCACCGCGGCCTTTGGCAATGTCGTGGAAAAGGCCGGCCAGATACAGGACCTCATGGCGGTCGAATTCGCTCATCAGGCGGCTGCAGAGCGGAAATTCGTGGGCCAGCTCAGGCACTGCGAAGCGCCGCAGATTTCGCACGACCTTGAGGATGTGTTCGTCAACGGTATAGACGTGATAAAGGTCGTGCTGCATTTGGCCGACGACGCGTCCGAATGCCGGAATATAGCGGCCCAGCACGCCATACTGGTTCATGCGGCGCAGTTCGCGGATGACGTGATCAGGGCTGCGCAGCAATGCCATGAACATTGCGCGGTTTTCCGGATTGCGGCGAAACGCCGGATTGATCTGGTCGCCGGCCCGCCACATCGCACGCAACGTCTGCGCGGTCATGCCCTTGAGTTCGGGGTGCTGCTGCAGCAGGCTGAAGGCCTCGAGAATTGCGCCGGGCACGCGGCGAAAGAGGCCTTCATCAATGGCCTCCAGCCGTTCATTGTGGGCGCCGAAACGTTCATTGATCGGCGTTGCGGCCCGTGCGCGCTGCGGAGAAATCAGCGCGTTCAGGTTCTGCAGCACAATGGTATTGATCTGGCCGATTTCGAGGGCCGTTCGGTAAAAGCGCTGCATCAGATGTTCACTGGCACGGCGGTGGGCAGTGTCGCGGAACCCCATTTGCGCCGCCAGTGCGGTCTGCACATCGAAAACAACGCGCTCTTCGCGACGGCGCGCCACATAATGCAGATGAACGCGCAATGTCTGCAGAAACGTTTCATGTTTTCGCAAAAGTGCTGCTTCGCGGCGCGTGATCACCTCGGCCTTAACCAGGGCGGTCCAGTTGGCGCCGATGCCCGCAGCCTTACTGATCCACAAAATATTGTGCAGATCGCGCAGGCCGCCGGCCGCTTCTTTCACATTGGGTTCGAGGTTGGTATCGTGGAATCGCGCGTGGCGTTGTTCCTGCTCAAGCCCCTTGGCTTTGGCGAATTGGGCAGCATCGATGGCGCGCGCAAATTGCTTTTCGAATTGCGCAAACAGCTTGCGCTTGCCGTCAAGGAAGCGTGCTTCGAGCAGGCTCGTCTGCACCGTGATGTCCTGGGCGGCGAATTCGAGACATTCGGCGGGAGTACGCACGCTATGGCCGATTTCGAGGCCGATGTCCCAGAGTGTGCCGACGAACTGCTCGAGTTTGGCGCCCAGCACGGCATCCGGCTGGCTGGGCAGCAAAACGAGCAAATCAATGTCTGAATAGGGGAACAACTGCCCTCGGCCATAACCGCCGACCGCGACCAGGGCGATGTCTTCCGGGAATTCCAGATGCCGCCACACTGCCTGCAGTTGCTGGTCGATCACGCGGCAATGCCGACGCAGCAATTCCGCCGAGGAGGGCTTTTCCAGATAGCGCGCGCGCAATGCCGTA
>CAZVDN010000551.1:0-1844 GCA_964625665.1 uncultured Streptomyces sp.
GCGCTGTGTACGCGCTATGCGATCGAAGACATCGTCGGTCATTCGGACATCGCGCCGGGACGCAAAACCGACCCCGGCCCCTGTTTTGATTGGGCGCGATTCCGTCGATCATGTGCTGATTAATGCCGATCTGAGCGCGTTTGGGTCGTATCCCTGTTCCCTGCAGGGATAATTTTCCGGTTTTTTCTCCGTGGCAACGCCTCGCGGCGCGGACATAGCGCCAACGCGACGCCGGTCGCCTGCAAAGCCCCGTTTGGCGCCGTTTCCGGGCAATTTTCTGATCATTTTTTGAGCAGAATTTTTCCTGTTGCAACAAACAAATCCCCAGCGTTCCGCATGTAATTCCGAGGCCTTAAAAAAAGTTTCAAAAGCTATTGCGCCGCCAATTTTCCGCCACTAGAATTGGTGCCGTCTTGTGCTCAAAACACTATATATAGTGGTTGCCCGTCGGGTGCTGGGAGAGGCGCTGTGCGGCGGAAAAAACATAAAGAAATGAATGATTAAGGAGAGAACCCATGCAGTTGTCCAGTCAAACCTCCGCCGCAGCATCCGCCGCCCCTTTCGTTGCTGAAGATCAAGCCACGCAGGCCTCGTCGCGCTACGCCGAATACAAAATCATCCGACGCAACGGTGCCGTTGTCGGCTTTGAGCCGTCAAAAATCGCCATCGCCGTCACCAAGGCTTTTCTCGCCGTCAACGGCGGGCAGGGCGCGGCTTCAGCGCGCATTCGCGAGCTGGTGGCCAAGCTGACCGAGACGGTGGTGTCCGCATTGCTGCGTCGTCAGCCCAATGGCGGCACCTTTCACATTGAAGACATTCAGGACCAGGTTGAACTTGCGCTGATGCGCTCGGGCGAGCATGAGGTCGCGCGTGCCTATGTGTTGTACCGCGAGCAGCGCGCGCAGGAGCGCGCGAAGCAGCGCGAGATGCTGCCGCAATCGCTGCAGGCGCACCCGGTGATCAACGTCACCGAGAACGGCAAGACCCGTCCGCTCGACATGCTGCGACTGAATGCGCTGGTGCACGAGGCCTGCGAGGGCCTGGGGCGCGCCGTCGATCCGGAAAAGATCCTGCAGGCGACCCTGAAAGACCTCTACGAAGGCGTGCCGGTCGATGAGGTGCGCAAGTCGCTGATTCTGTCCTCGCGCGCGATGATCGAAAAAGATCCGGCCTACAGCTATGTGACCGCGCGACTCCTGCTGAACACGCTGCGTCTGGAAACGATCGGCGAAGAAGTCACCCAGGCGGACATGAAGACGCGTTACGCCGAAGTGTTTCCGAAGCTGATCAAGCGCGGCATTGAGGCGGAACTGCTCGACGAGCGTATTGCCGGTTACGACCTGAAGAGCCTCGGCGCGGCGCTCGACGCCAAACGCGATTTCAAGTTCGGCTACCTCGGTCTGCAGATCCTCTACGACCGTTATTTCCTGCATGTGCGCGGCGAACGCATCGAGTTGCCGCAGACCTTCTTCATGCGCGTGGCCATGGGCCTCGCGCTGAACGAGCCGGAATCGCAGCGCGAAGCGCGCGCCATCGAGTTCTACAACGCACTGTCGTCCTTCGACGTCATGAGCTCGACGCCGACGCTGTTCAACTCGGCAACGCGCCGCTCGCAGCTGGCCAGCTGCTACCTGACGACGGTGGCCGACGACCTCGACGGCATTTACGAGGCGATCAAGGAAAACGCGATGCTGCAGAAGTACGCCGGCGGCATCGGCAACGACTGGACGCCGGTGCGCGCGCTGGGCGCCCACATCAAGGGTACCAACGGCAAATCGCAGGGCGTGGTGCCGTTCCTGAAGGTGGTGAATGACACCGCAGTCGCGGTGAACCAGGGCGGCAAG
>CAZVDN010000552.1:0-1839 GCA_964625665.1 uncultured Streptomyces sp.
CGGGCAAGGCTTTGCAGCATGCGCTTTCTCCGTTGTTGATCTGCGCATGAAGATAACCAGCTGCGGTTACACGCCGGTGAAACAATTCTTGCGAATTGATGACCGTGGAGCGGCAGAAAATCGTGGCAGGCGCTGTGCAATTTGCCTATACTTGAAACCACTGTGATAGCCACCGTTAAGTATTCCCGATCTGCAGCGTGCGCCCCGCGCGGCGCAGGGGAGCGGTGACCGAAAATGGCGGTCTACACCACGCTCGCCGCGGTCGATCTCGGCTCCAACTCGTTCCATCTGCAGGTCGCGCGCGCGGTGGGCGACCAGATCTACCCGCTGGATTCCCTGCGAGAGCCGATCCGTCTCGGCGCCGGCCTCACCCGTGACAAGCGCCTCGACGAAGAGTCGCAGCAGCGCGCCCTTGAATGCCTCAATCGTTTCGGCGAACGGCTGCGCGGTTTTGACCGCCACTCGGTGCGCGCCGTCGGCACCAATACCCTGCGCGTGGCGAAAAATTCGGCGCTGTTTCTCAAGCAGGCACGCGCGGCGCTCGGTTTCCCGATCGAGGTCGTGGCGGGGCGCGAAGAGGCGCGCCTGATCTACATCGGCGTTTCGCACGGCCTGCCGGTGTCCCCGGACAAGCGCCTGGTCGTCGACATCGGCGGCGGTTCGACGGAATTCATCATCGGGCGCGCTTTCAAGCCGCTGCGGCTGGACAGCACGTACATGGGTTGCGTCAGCTACAGCCGGCGTTTTTTCGACGATGGCAAGATCAGCAAAAGTGCGATGAAACGCGCCGAACTCGCCGCACGCAATGAATTGCAGACGCTGGTATCGCGGTTCAGCAAGGGCAACTGGCAGGAAGCCTACGGTTCGTCGGGCACCGCGCGGGCGCTGGCGGAAATCCTCGAGTTCAACGGCTTCGGCGACGGCACCATCACCGCCGACGGCCTTGATCAATTGCGCAGCGCAATGATCCGTGCCGGCGACATCGAGGCCCTCGACCTTAAAGGCCTCAAGGCGGACCGCCGGCCTGTCATTGTCGGTGGTCTCGCCATCATGAGTGCGGTCCTCTCGGAATTGAAGATCGAAACCATGGGTGTGGCCGGTGGCGCGATGCGCCAGGGCATTCTTTACGATCTGCTCGGCCGCACCCAGCACCATGACATGCGCGACGTGACGGTGTCGCAGTTCATGCAGCGGTACCACGTCGACTCGGGGCAGGCACGCCGCGTCGCGGCGCTGGCGCTGGATCTGTTCGCGCAGTTCACGGCCGACGACAAGGAGCCCGACGACACGGCGCCGCAGTATCTGGCGTGGGCGGCCAAAATGCACGAGATCGGCATCTCGGTCGCTTACAGCGGTTATCACAGGCATTCGGCTTACATCGTGCAGAACGCCGACATGCCCGGATTTTCGAAAATGGAGCAGGAGCAGCTGTCAACGCTGTTGTTGACGCACCGGCGCTCGCTGCGCAAAGTGTTTGAACGTGGTGCCGAATTCGTCGACTGGCGCATGGTCATGGCGCTGCGACTGGCGGCCATCATTTATCGCAGCCGCACCGAGATCGCCAAACCCGGCATTACTGCCAAGGTCGGTTCACGTACCCTGCGTCTTGATATCGACCGCGCATGGCTGGCCGGCAATCCGCTCACCGTGACCGCACTCGAGGAAGAAATGCAGGAGTGGGAAGTCACCGGTTACAAGCTCGATGTGCGCACCCTGCGCGAACTCGAAGAGGGCGGCGAATCGCAGCAGGCCGCTTGAGCCGGGCCGTTTACGTAACGGCTTGAATCAGGAATCGACTTTCGCTGCGAGCAAATCGAGCAACATCGTCTGCGCATGGCC
>CAZVDN010000553.1:0-1469 GCA_964625665.1 uncultured Streptomyces sp.
GTTCTTGTTGGTCCAGTCCATTTCGGACACGTGGACCAGGCCTTCGATGCCCTGCTCGATTTCAACAAACGAACCGTAGTCGGTAAGGTTGCTGACTTTGCCAAACAGGCGCGTGCCCTGCGGGTAACGGCGCGACAGGCCCACCCACGGATCTTCGCCGAGCTGTTTGAGGCCGAGCGAAACGCGGTTCTTTTCCTGATCGAACTTGAGGATCTTCGCTTCGACTTCGTCGCCCACCGCCAGCACTTCCGACGGGTGTTTGACGCGGCGCCATGCCAGATCGGTGATGTGCAGCAGACCATCAATACCACCGAGGTCGACGAACGCGCCGTAGTCGGTGATGTTCTTGACGATGCCCTTGACCACTGCGCCTTCGGACAGGCTGGCGAGCAGCGCCTGGCGCTCCGCACCCTGCGAGGCTTCGAGCACTGCACGGCGCGACACGACCACGTTGTTGCGCTTGCGATCGAGCTTGATGACTTTGAATTCGAGGACCTTGCCTTCGTACGGCGTGGTGTCCTTGACCGGACGGATATCAACCAGCGAACCCGGCAGGAAGGCGCGGATGCCGTTGACCATGACCGTGAGGCCGCCCTTGACCTTGCCTGTCACCAGGCCCTGCACTTGCGTGGCTTTTTCGAGCGCTTGCTCAAGATCCAGCCAGGCCGCGAGGCGTTTGGCCTTGTCGCGCGACAGGCGCGTTTCGCCGAAACCGTCTTCGAGCGCGTCGATCGCCACCTGGACGAAATCGCCCGGCTTGACTTCGATCTCGCCGCGATCGTTCTGGAACTCTTCGAGAAGAATATAACTTTCTGATTTCAAACCGGCATTGACGACGATATGGTTCGCGTCGATGCGAATAACCTCGGCGGTGATCACTTCACCAATGCGCATTTCCTTGCGCGCGAGACTTTCTTCAAACAGGGCGGCAAACGATTCGCCGGCAACAGCTTCAGTGGTGGCCATAAAAATTAGATTGAATTTCCGAAAAGCCCGTCAGTTCAACGGGGTCTGGTTAAAAAACGCCATCCGCCTGGCAGCGCGATGACACCCTTGATGCTACTTCGTCACAGCTTTGTAACGCGCCAAAACCGTTTCCACTGCCGCATCGATGGTGAGATGGGTGGTATCAAGCAGAAAGGCGTCGTCAGTCTTCTGCAGAGGGGCCGCTGAACGCTGACTGTCCCGTTCGTCGCGTGCCCGGATATCCTGCAAAAGGGCGGCCATATTAGCACCCATTCCTTTACCTATCAACTGTTTATAGCGACGCTCGGCACGCGTCTCGGCATCCGCCGTGAGGAAAATCTTGACCACCGCGTCCGGGAAAACCACCGATCCCATGTCGCGTCCGTCCGCCACCAACCCCGGCGCCGTGCGAAAGGCCTTCTGCCGTGCCAGCAGGCCTGCCCTCACGGCCGGCCAAACGGCCACCTTGGAGGCCCCCAGACTGGCGTCTTCACTGCGCACGA
>CAZVDN010000553.1:1533-1836 GCA_964625665.1 uncultured Streptomyces sp.
CACTTGATTTAAATAGATTTCATCACCATCAAAGCGCGCGTCCAGGTTCGCAGCAATCGGCGCCAATGCCGCCTCATCCGTCCACGCAACCCCGGCCTGTTTGGCAGCCACGGCCACCAACCGGTACAGCGCGCCGCTGTCGAGATAATGGAAGCCGAGGGCCTTGGCCGCCCGCTGCGCAACCGTCCCCTTGCCCGAAGCCGAGGGGCCGTCAATGGCGATGACCGGCGGCAATGGCGCGGGCGCCGTCATGACTGCACGATGCCGCGGAAAACGTCGAAATAGTCGGGAAAGGTCTTGGCC
>CAZVDN010000554.1:0-1827 GCA_964625665.1 uncultured Streptomyces sp.
TTCCTGGCCTTTAAGCACACCGCCGAGCAGCAGGCCGATGATGACCAGTACGATGGCAATTTCAATCAATGTAAAACCGTGTTGCTTGCGCATGATGCCCCCTCTGTGTAACACGAAAAATCCCGCGCCCCCCGCGGGAACCGAATTTTATAAAACGAATTCGATCTGTTCAACAGTGTGCGCAAACCGGATAAAAGCCTGCGCCGCATCTCATCGTGGAATGGGACCTGACATCCAGATGAGGATCGCTCGCGCGGGGGCTTGCATCGTTCGATGGGCGCACGCCATTCGCTTAGCATACGCCTGCTGGGCGGTAATCGATGGCATTCAGTGAATTAAAACCGGGTTTCGCGCTGCGAGGCAGCGCTTTGGGGCAGGCACAGGCCGCAACGGCACTGTCATAGTTCAGAAATGTGCCGGAACCCGTCCCGGCGCACTGTTTTGGCCCGCGGGGCCGGCGATTTCGCTATTCGGGCTGCACGCCGGCTTTGCGCGCGACGTCGACCCAGCGTGCGATTTCAGTCCGGTTGTAACGGTCGTATTCGTCCGGCGTGTTTGCCACGGGCTCCGCGCCCTGGCTGGCGAGGCTGGCATTGATTTCCGGGTAATTGAGCGACTTTTTCACCGAGGCGTAGACGCGATCGACGATGGCGCGCGGCGTGCCGGCCGGCGCGAACATGCCGAAACCGCTGATGACGACAAAATCCTTGAGTCCCTGCTCGATCATGGTCGGCACATTGCGCGCCGCCGCCGAGCGTTCGTTGCCGGCCTGCGCGATCATGCGCAGGCGTCCGGTATGCACATGCGGCATGGTGGTCGGCATCGAGGCGAACATCATGTGCACGTGGCCGGCGACGAGATCAATGGCGGCCGGGCCCACGCCCTTGTAGGGCACGTGGATCAGTTTGATATTGGTGGCGAAGGACAGCATTTCGATGGCCAGATGGCTGGAGGTGCCGCGCCCCGGCGTTGCGTAGGTGAGCTGGTCGGGTTTGGTGCGCGCCAGTGCCACCAGTTCCTTGACGTTTTTGGCCGGCACCGACGGATGGATGCACAGCGAATTGGGCACATTGGCCACCAGCGTGACCGGGGCGAAATCCTTCACCGAATCGTAGGGCAGCTTTTTCCAGACCGCCGGATTGATGACGTGCGCGCTCGACACCATCAGCAGCGTATAACCGTCGGGCGGCGATTTGGCCGCGAGATCGGTGCCGAGGGTGCTCGCTGCGCCGCCCCGATTGTCGATGACCACCGATTGCCCGAGGTCCTCGGTCATTTTCTGCGAGATCGCGCGCGCGATGATGTCGGTGTTGCCGCCCGGCGCAAAGGGCACGATCATGCGGATCGCTTTTGCCGGGTAGCTGCTTTGCGCCAGCGCGCCGGTCCCGTTGAACAACGCGAGTGCCGCCGCCAGCCCTGAAATGGTGCCTCGATTCATGCCGTTGCTCCTCCGGATGGATATTGCGGACATTGTCGCACCAAATTGCGGCGGCCATGTCCTGTGCCCGGATCCTTCGGGGCCGGAAGTTCCCCGGGACAAATAATCCGCGTCGATGGCCTGCGGGGTGTTAGTCTAGACGACCGCCGTCATGAAAGCCGGACGGCGGCATCGATCGGGCGACCATTTCACGCCTCGCGCAGCACCATCGCCGTGCCGCATTCCGCGAGGCCCGTCCACAAAGGCGTCCGACATGACCGCTATCGAAGAACAGCAGATGATCCACGGCATTTCCGGCCTGGCGCAGGGCATGCAGGCTTTGTTGAAAATGCTTGTTGAAGCCAGCGAGCAACGCAAAAAAGCCGATGAAGAAATGATCACTCTGCTGA
>CAZVDN010000555.1:0-1823 GCA_964625665.1 uncultured Streptomyces sp.
CGGCGCGCAGCAGATCGTGGGCGAACATCGCCGCCTTCATGCCGGAACCGCACATTTTGTTGATGGTGGTGCAACCGACGCTGGCCGGCAGCCCGGCGCCGAGCGCGGCCTGGCGTGCCGGCGCCTGACCCTGTCCGGCCGGCAGCACGTTGCCCATGATGACTTCATCGATGTCGGCGGCGCCGATGCCGGCGCGTTCGAGCGCAGCCTTGATGGCGACGGCGCCCAGTGCTGATGCGGTCAGCGACTTGAAATCGCCCTGCAGGCCGCCCATCGGCGTGCGGGCAGCGCCGACAATGACTATGGGATCGTTTTGCATGGATTGTTCCGTCGGATTTTGTGTGTTGGCGTGGAAATTTGGCTGAAATTGTTAAAAAACTGCTTGTTTATTATTAACGTTAACGTAAAGGTAATTCAATTTTGCGCGGCATCAATCATGGCCTGTCTACGGCGGTGTCCTGGTTCCGGACAGTTGTTTGCGGCACTGGGTTTCGAAAAAGGCGATTTCGTTCAGCATGACGTTGAGATCTTCGCGGCGCTGTTCCAATTCGGCGCGATGGCGTTCGAGTTTAAGCAGCAAGGCCTCTAGTTGCGCGTGCTCTTTGCGCGCGTGGTCGTAGAGGTGGAACAATTCACGGATCTCGGCGAGGCTGAAACCCAGGCGCTTGCCGCGCAACGCAAGCTTGAGTCGCACGCGATCGCGGTTGCTGAAGAGCCGGTTGG
This sequence comes from uncultured Streptomyces sp., assembly GCA_964625665.1. Taxonomy (GTDB): domain Bacteria; phylum Pseudomonadota; class Gammaproteobacteria; order Burkholderiales; family SG8-41; genus PALSA-1004. The sequence goes on from CAZVDN010000555.1 coordinate 724, forward strand.
TGCCCTCGCGTTGCGGGTTCAGCAGGCCTTCTTCTTCATAGTGACGGAGGGCACGCGTGGTGACGCCAAACTCTTTTGCCAAATCCGTAATCGTGTATACTGTGGTCATGGTGCAATGCAATATAATGGTCGTTAGTCTTTGTAGAACAGAGATGGATATTACGTTAACGTTAACGTAATGTCTATTGGCGTGTATCAGACTTGATTTGACGGAAAACGGAGACCCAAAGTGACCGAATCGCAATCAAACCAGGCCTATGACCCGGCCGAATTGGCCAAGGCCTACGCTGAAATCGCACAACGCAGCAGCGAAATCGTCAGCCGTTACCTCGCCACCCACAGCAATGGTGCTGCCCCCGTGTTCAACGATGAATTGGGTATCGCCAAGGCGTTTTACGACATGATGGGCAAATTGTTTGCCGATCCGGCGAAGATCGCCGAGGCACAGATGAAACTCTGGCAGGACTACAGCGCGCTCTGGCAGAACTCGCTGTTGCGCATGTGGGGGCTCGAGGCCAAACCGGTGATCGAGCCGGCCAAGGGCGATCGCCGTTTCAAACATGACGACTGGCAGCAGAATTTTCTGTTCGATTACATCAAGCAGTCGTACCTGATTACTGCGCGCAATCTGCACGACATGGTCGGCAGCGTCAAAGGTCTCGACGACACCACCGCGAAAAAAGTCGATTTCTATACGCGCCAGTATATCGACGCGCTGTCGCCGACCAATTACCTGGCGACCAATCCCGAGGTGCTGCGCGAAACCGTCAATTCAGGCGGCAAGAACCTGCTCAACGGGCTGAACAACCTGCTCGACGATCTTGAATCGGGCGACGGCAAGCAACTGCGCGTCAAAATGACCGATGCGACGGCGTTCGAAGTCGGCCGCAATCTGGCGACCACGCCGGGCAAAGTGGTTTTCCAGAACGAACTGATGCAACTGATCCAGTATTCGCCATCCACCACCGAAGTCTGGCGACGGCCGCTCTTGATCATTCCGCCGTGGATCAACAAGTTCTACATACTCGATATGCGCGAGAACAATTCGTTCGTGCGCTGGGCCGTCGGCGAAGGCCACACGGTGTTCATGATTTCGTGGG
>CAZVDN010000556.1:0-1819 GCA_964625665.1 uncultured Streptomyces sp.
AGAGCGCGTTCTCAGAACCGAAGATCACCGTGCATTGGCTGGAGAGAACGCCGCCATTACCGTGCGCCAGTGCGATGTCGCAGTTCTTGACCTGACGTTTGTCACATTCACCGCGTACCTGACGGATGGCCTCGATCAGCACCAGAAGGCCGTACATGCCCGGGTGGTTGTAGGACAGGCCGCCGCCGCTGGTGTTGACGGCATATTTTCCGCCGGGGGCGATGTTGCCGCCGGAAACAAAACGTCCGCCTTCGCCCTTCGGGCAGAAGCCGAGATCTTCAAGGAACAGGATCGGAGTAATGGTGAACGCGTCATAGAGCGACAGCATCTTGACGTCGGCGTGTTTGACGCCGGCCATCTTGAATGCTTTCGGGCCCGATTCGGCGGCCGCGGTGACGACGAAGTTTTCCATGTTGGAAATCGTTGCGTGACCGATGGCTTCGCCGGTGCCCAGCACGTAGACGGGTTTTTTCTTCAGCGTCTTGGCGCGCGCGGCCGAGGTCAGGATGATGGCGCCGCCGCCGTCGGTGACGAGGCAGCAGTCGCGCACGGTGAACGGATAGCTGACCATGCGCGCATTCAAAACCTGCTCGACGCTCAGCGGTTCTTTTTCCCAGGCCTTCGGGTTGAGCAACGCCCATTTGCGTGCGGCGACAGCAACTTCCGCGAGCTGTTCGCGCGTGGTACCGAATTCGTGCATGTGGCGTGCGGCGGCCATGGCATAGGCCGAACTCGGCAGGAAGGGCTTGTAGGGCGTTTCGTAGTAGTTGTACTCGGGGCGGCCTGCCGCGGTACGGCTGACAGTCTTCTGCGTGCTTCCGTAGGCGATCAGCGCCACTTCGCAGAGACCGGCTTCAATCGCCGCCTGAGCGTGCGTGATCTGCGCCATGAAGGACGAGCCGCCAATGATGGTGCCGTCGAAGTAGTTCGGCTTCAGGCGAAGGTATTCAGCGAGCGCCAGCGGCGACAGGCGGACCTGGCCGACCGCGCAGAACAGGCCGTCGATGTCCGACATTTTAAGGCCGCAATCGTCGAGGGCGCGCACGGTGGCCTGCGCCATCAGATCAAGCGGGCTGGTGTGTTCGGCGACTTTGCCGAGATCGGATTCCGCGGCGCCGACAACGGCGACGCTGCCGCGTTTGAGATGATTGGTCATTTGGCACCTCCGACCGGCACGAAAACAGGATAGGGTGGTTGTTTCTCGTCGCCGGGATGCGGACGGAATTTGACACGCATGCCGATTTTGACCTCCATCGGGTCGATGTCCTCGACGCGGCTCATCATGCGGAACCCTTCGTCAACGTCGATCATCGCGACGTTCCATTTGGCGTTTTCCTTGCCGCAAACGACGGTGGTCGTGTAGACGGTGCCGAGGCCCTTGGAAACGCGCCATTCAAGATTTCTGCTGCCGGTCTTCGGCGCCACGACGCGCGGGAAGAAAATGGCCTTGTTGTCGTCGGTGCAGACCTGATAGGCCAGCTCGCCTTTTTTGATGTGCTCGATGAATACGCCGAGCGGTGATTTTTCCATCAGACTATCCATTGCTACAACCTCCCTTTGACGAAATCCAGAATTCCCCGCAACCCGCTGCTGCTAGGTTGATTTTTCTGCCAGACCGAAATCGATCAGCGCCTGTGCGCGCAGTTTGTTTTTCTGCACTTTGGCGCTGCCTGTCATGCCGATGTTCTCGAACGTCTCGACGATCCTGACGTATCGCGGCACGCGGAAATTGGCCATGCGTTCCCGGCTCCACGCAATAATATCATCCGGCGAGGCCGTTTCGCCTTCGCGCAGAATTATGTATGCCGCAGGCACTTCC
>CAZVDN010000557.1:0-1813 GCA_964625665.1 uncultured Streptomyces sp.
CGGGTGCTCGAACGATATCCGGATCATGCCGATACGCTGTTCAATCTCGGCACGATTTATCGCCGTCTGGGACGCGACGCGGATGGTGAGCGTTGCTTTAACGAGTTACTGGCCAAGGCGCCGGGCTATGCGGATGCGCATGTAAGTCTTGGATTGCTCCACGCAGACCGTGGCGATGACGCAGCCGCTGTTGCCGCTTACCGGCAGGCTCTCAAAACGGCGCCCGGACATCCGGCTGCACTGAATAACCTTGGCAGTACGCTGACGCGGATGGACCAGCATGCTGAGGCGGAAGCGGTTTTGCAGCACGCGCTGGCACTGTCCGCGGCGGATGCCGATACCTTGATCAATCTCGGCAATCTGCGCTTGCAGCAGGCACGCATCGCGGATGCGCAGTCCTATTATGAAAAGGCGGCGCACACTGAACGCGGCGCCGTCGATGCAAATCGCAATCTAGGCAAGCTTTTCCGCAGCCAGGGCCGTATTGCCGAGGCGCTGCAACGGCTGCAAACCGCCTTGGCACACGCGCCGCAGCACGCCGGGGCCATGGCAGATCTCGCCGAAACGTTTGTTGCGTCCGGCGATCTCGTGCAGGCCGAAGCGTGGTTTCAGAAGGCGCTGGCCCTCGAACCGGGCAATGCAACCAACCACCGGATGCTGGGCGACGTGCTCAAAATCTGCGGCCGCTACGAAGAGTCTGCGCGCCAATATGAACGGGCGCTCGACCTGCAGGCCGATTGCCATGCGGCGCTCGGCGGATTGATTTATGTTCGCCAGCAAATGTCGGCCTGGCAGGGGCTGGAAGCGCTGTGGGCCCGTGCAAAGCACGATGCCATCGGCAAACCGGGTTCCGGCATCACGCCGTTCAGCATCCTTTCGCAGCCGACCACGGCGCAGGAACAACTGGCTTGCGCACGCGCCTGGGAACAATCCGAATTGGCACCAATTGCAAGGGGCCGCGATGGATTGGGGTTCGATTTTTCCGGACGCCGTGTGCGACCGGAAAAACTCCGTGTCGGGTACCTGTCCTGGGATTTTCACCAGCACGCGACGTCTTACCTGATCGCCGAACTGTTCGAGTTGCATGACCGCGACTGTTTCGAGATCTTTGCCTATTCGTACGGTCCGGACGACGGCAGTGCAATTCGTGCGCGTATCCGGCATGCAGTCAGCGGGTTTGTCGATATCGCCAGTTATTCCCACGTCGCGGCTGCGCGCGCAATCTACGAAGACCGCATCGATATTCTGGTCGATCTGAAGGGATATACGCAGGGTGCGCGACCGCAGATCATGGCGTTGCGCCCGGCCCCGGTGCAGGTCAATTGGCTCGGTTATCCCGGCACCATGGGCATGCCGCAAATCGACGCAATCCTGGCCGATCATTTCATCATTCCAGCGGGAGCGGAATCCGGCTATAGCGAACGCATTGTCCGCCTGCCGGATTGCTACCAGATCAACGATCGTCGCCGGCTGGTGGCTTCTACTCCATCGCGAGCAGAATGCGGACTGCCGGAAGAGAGTTTCGTATTCTGCTGTTTTAATCAATCCTACAAAATCCTGCCTGACGTATTTGCAGCGTGGCTGCGCATACTGAAGGCGGTGCCCGGGAGCAGGTTATGGTTGCTGGAAACCAACGCCTGGGCGGTCAAGAATCTCCGCGATGCCGCAATTGCGCAGGGGATTGCCATCGACCGGCTGGTATTTGCACCGGTCCGTCCTCTGGACGAGCACCTTGCGCGATATCGTGTGGCCGACCTCGCGCTGGATACCTTTCCCTATACCTCGCATACGACCGGCAGCGATGCGCTCTGGG
>CAZVDN010000558.1:0-1806 GCA_964625665.1 uncultured Streptomyces sp.
AACCTGCTAATATACCCTTCCTCGAAGTCTTTTCCCACGCTGCTCTTTCATCCGCAGTTACCCGCGCTGATTTCCCATGTCCGTTGCCGAACGCATGACCCCGCAGGAACTGCGCGCCAGCATCGGTCTGGCGTCGATTTTCGGGCTGCGCATGCTCGGCATGTTCGTCATCCTGCCGGTGTTTGCGATTTATGCCGAGAAGCTGCGCGGCGGCGATGATCTGGCGCAGGTCGGCTTCGCCATCGGCGCCTACGGACTGACGCAGGCGGTGTTGCAGATTCCGTTCGGCTGGTTGTCCGATCGCTGGGGCCGCAAACCGGTGATTTACTTCGGTCTGGTGATTTTTGCCGCCGGCAGTTTTATTGCGGCTGCAGCCGATTCGATCGGTGGGGTGATCGTCGGCCGCATCCTGCAGGGCGCGGGTGCGATTTCAGCGGTGGTCATTGCGCTGACGGCCGACCTGACGCGCGATACCCAGCGTACCAAGGCGATGGCGATGATCGGTTCGACCATCGGTTTGACGTTTGCCTTGTCGCTGGTCGCCAGTCCGTGGCTGAACCAATTGATCGGCGTGCCCGGCATATTTGCGCTGACCGGCGTGTTGTCGCTGCTGGCGATCGGTGTCGTGGCCTTTGTCGTGCCTGACGCCGTTGCGGCCAAGCCGCATGGGCGCGCCGAAGGAGCGGGTTTCGTGAAGCTGTTGTGCGATCCGCAGCTCGCGCGCCTGAATTTCGGCATTTTTGCCTTGCATGCGGTTTTGATGGCGTTGTTCATCGTGGTGCCGCTCGCCTTGCGCGAGGGCGGGCTGGGGGTCGATCATCACTGGGAGGTTTATCTGCCCGTCATGCTTGGATCGTTCGTTTTGATGGTGCCGGCCATCCTGCTCGCCGAGCGGCGCGGCCGCAGTAAGGAGGTTTTTGCAGGTTCTGTCGCGGTGTTGCTGGCCGGGCATCTGGCGATGCCCTGGCTGCTCGGCAGCACTGCGGCAATCATTCTGTTTCTGCTGGTGTTTTTCAGCGCGTTCAACGTGCTCGAAGCGATGCTGCCGTCGCTGACTTCGCGGCTCGCGCCGCCGGCAGCAAAGGGCGCGGCGATGGGCATCTACAGCAGCATCCAGTTTTTCGGTACCTTCGCCGGGGCGGCTTGCGGCGGGTTCCTGTTTCACCGCTTCGGCGCGCGCGGCATCCTGCTGTTCGATGGCATCCTGCTGACGGTCTGGCTGATACTAGCCTTAGGTATGACAGCGCCGCCGCGACGCGCGGCGTTGAACACGTGAAGGCTTGAACACGTGTTACGATTCTTTTTGCTTGCTTCAATTCTGGGAGACACCACATGGCATCAGTCAACAAAGTCATTCTGATCGGCAACCTCGGTGCCGATCCCGAAACGCGTTTTCTGCCGAGCGGCGATGCCGTTGCCAATATCCGCATTGCCACGACCGAAAACTGGAAAGACAAGAGCGGCGAGAAGCAGGAACATACCGAGTGGCACCGCGTGTCGTTTTTCGGCAAGCTGGCCGAGATCGCCGGCGAATATCTGAAAAAGGGCTCGCCGGTCTACATCGAAGGCCGCATCCGCACGCGCAAATGGCAGGACAAGGAAGGCCAGGACCGTTATTCGACCGAAATCGTTGCCGACCGCATGCAACTGCTGGGCAGCCGTGGCGGCGCCGGCGGCGGTGATTCGATGCCCCGTGAAGCCCGCGAACCGCGCGGTGGCGGCGAGGGCGGCGGCGGGGGCAAACCCGCGGCCAAAAAGGGCGGCGGCGCGTCCTTTGACGACATGGACGACGATATTCCGTTCTAG
>CAZVDN010000559.1:0-1806 GCA_964625665.1 uncultured Streptomyces sp.
AAACTCCTCAGGTGAATTGCCGACCGGAATCACACCTTCAAATGACAGGCGCTCGATGATGTCCGGCGCCTTCATCGCCGCCACGGTTTCGCGGTTCAGCAGATCGATGATCGCGCGCGACGTGCCTGCCGGCGCCGACAGTCCGTACCAGGAACCGGCTTCATAGTCCTTAAGACCCGTCGCCTCGGCGACGGTCGGAATTTCCGGCTGCGCCGACGACCGCTTGGCGGCCGTGGTACCGATGGCGCGCAGTTTGCCCGCCTTGACGTGCGGCATCATCGCCACAGCACTGGAGAACATCAGCGGCACCTGGCCGCTCAGCACATCCGTCAACGCAGGCGCGAGCCCCTTGTAAGGCACATGCGTCAGCTTGATGCCGGCCATCAGGATGAAGAGCTCGGTCGCCAGATGGGTCGAACTGCCGATGCCGTTCGAGGCGTAATTGACCTCGCCTGACTTGGCTTTGGCCAGTGCCACGAGATCCTTCATTGATTTCACCGGCAGCGAAGGATGCACCACCACCAGCAAAGGCGCCTGCGCGATCAGGCTGATCGGTTCGAAATCCTTGAGCGGATCGTAGGGCGGCTTTTTCTGCACGTTGGGAATGATTGCCATCGTCGCTACGTTCGACAGGAGCAGCGTGTAACCATCGGCCGGCGCCTTCGCCGCCAGTTCCGCAGCGATCATGCCGCCCGCGCCGGGCCGGTTGTCGATGGCGAACTGCTGCTTCAGCGTGCCCGTGAGTTTTTGCCCGATCATGCGCGCAATGGTGTCGTTGCCGCCGCCCGGTGCCTGCGGCACCAGCAGGCGAATGGCTTTGGCCGGATAGGTCTGCGCCGACACCCCGGTGCACACTGCGCCAAGCGCAACCAACATCATCGCAACAGTTTTCTTTTGCATCACTATTCCCTGTTAAAAAAACTTACCCTGGAATCTGCAAGGCACTACGCGCCCTGGTCGTGCGCCAGCAAGCGCGCCAGCTTCCCAGCGTCATCCATCTTCTCTAGATTCAGCACACAATCGCACAATTCATCGACCTGCGCTTTCGGCAACACGCGCGAAGCGAGCTTCTCAAACTTGCCGACGACTTCGGCGTCGCTGCCGAATTCCACCTTATGACGGCCGATCTCACGCGTACGTTCCATTTTCGTACCGTCTTTCAGATGCACTTCGAGGCGCAGCATCTGGCGGAACTTCGGCCCGCGCGCCGTGATTGACGGATCATGGATGACCTCGATTTTTTCGGCCAGCGCCATGCGCACCGGATCGGTCAGCTTTTCTTCGGTGAACTGGTCGACGAAACAGTCGCCCTCGATCAACTCGGTCGCCACGCAGAACGACAGATTCATCTGCGCTGCGGTAAAACCCTGCGGCACGTACTTCCAGCCCGAGTGCTCGACGGTCGCCTGCGGCCCGTAGACCACCACCTTCGCCACCTCGTCGGCAGTGAACGGCCGATCTGCACGAAACTCGCGGACCAGATCGAGCGCCGTATGGTTGCTGCCGACGCAGGAATAAAACTTGAGGCGCACGCCCATCGCCTGCCAGACCTCGCCGTAACCAGCGGTGAGCTCGCCGATTTTGAATCGATCGGTCGAGCGACTGAAGGTCGTGCAGAACCCGCCGTATTCGCTCTCGAACACATTGACGATGCCGGTAAAGCCGGCATCGGCGAACTGCGCACCGTACAAGCCGCTTTGCGCCGCGCGCCCCGAATGCATGCGTTTGACCATCGAACCGAACTGCGCCGCCATCAGGCCGCTGGCCTGGGTGCCGGCAATGCCCAGCGCGTGCACGGTCTTGTCG
>CAZVDN010000560.1:0-525 GCA_964625665.1 uncultured Streptomyces sp.
CGTTGTAGACGACGGCAGTACGGATCGTACGCCTTATGCGCTTGAGTTGTTTCAGGACGAAATCACGCTATTGCGCAACGGATTCAACCAGGGTCTTCCTGCGTCACTCAATCGCGCCATACGCGCTACCAGTGCGCCATTTGTGGTCCGCGTTGACGCGGATGACTACGTTAATTCGAATTTTCTAAATTTGCTCAATCTTTTTTTATCGCAAAACCCCTATATGGATGCAATTGCCTGCGACTATCTGCTGGTCAACGATCGTGAAGAGGTGATATCGCGTAAGAGTTGCGCCGAAGAACCGATTGCCTGCGGCATCATGTTCCGAACCGAGCAACTCATCGATATCGGGCTTTATGACGAAAGCTTTTTGCTGCACGAAGAACGGGATCTGCGCATCCGGTTTCTGAAAAAATACGGCATCCACAGACTTGAACTTCCCCTCTATCGTTACCGGCGGCACGATACCAATATGACCAACGACACCGAATCACATGCGCATCACATGGCCAACCTGATCAAAAA
>CAZVDN010000560.1:535-1806 GCA_964625665.1 uncultured Streptomyces sp.
TCAAAAAGCACGGCGAAGGGGCCGCTTAAAATCATGACATCTATCAAACTTGGCAACCGAGTCGTCACGAGTGGCGGGCGTCCCTATTTGATCGCTGAGATCGGCGTCAATCACGAAGGTTCTATGGAGCAGGCGAAGCGGCTTATCGAACTGGCCAAAAAGGGTGGGGCCGATGCCGCCAAGTTTCAAAGCTATAAAGCAGATACCCTGGCGTCAAAACACTCGCCTGCCTATTGGGACACCAGCAAGGAACCGACGCTCAGTCAACACCAATTGTTTAAAAAATACGACCGCTTCGGACCGGAAGATTACGAAGCACTGGCGGGACATTGCCGGAAAACCGGTATTGATTTTCTTTCGACCCCGTTTGATGACCAAGCCATTGAATTTCTCGATCCGCTGGTTCCATTCTTTAAGATCGCGTCGGCCGACATCACGAATATTCCGCTTTTGCGCAGGATCGCCGCAAAGAAAAAGCCTGTTGCGCTGTCCACCGGAGCGGCAACTCTGGGTGAAATTGATATAGCCGTCGATACCCTGAACAGGGCGGGATGCGCCGACATTATATTGCTGCATTGCATTCTCAATTACCCCACCGATAACGGCAATGCCCACCTGCGCATGATCCGTGGTCTCCAGCGTGCCTACCCAGATCAACTGATAGGTTATTCGGACCATACGTTGCCCGACGAATCAATGACTTCTCTCACGACGGCACAACTGCTCGGTGCCGTTGTGATCGAAAAGCATTTCACCCACGACAAATCTCTGGCGGGCAATGATCATTATCATGCTATGGATGTGGTCGATCTCGCACGGTTTGTAGAACTGGCAAACCGCGTTGAAGCACTGCTGGGCCCGAGCGAGCACAAGGCGCCGATCGAAACTGAGGAAATCTCGCGGCGGAATGCGCGCCGCAGCATTGTGTTAGCCCGGGACGTGGCCGCCGGCCAACAGCTCGCGGCCGCCGACCTCACCTACAAGCGCCCCGGCACCGGCGTGAGCCCGCTGCATTGGGACGAAGTCATCGGACGGGCTACCGCACGGGCGCTGCATGCCGACGACGTATTGCAATGGGAAGATCTCGCCGCCAGAGGCAAATGAAACCGCGCACAGTCGCCATTGTTCAGGCCCGCATGGGCTCCGCGCGGTTTCCGGGGAAAATGCTTGCGCATCTGGGCGGACACCCGTTGTTGGAATGGGTGCTGCGGCGCGTCAGCCGCGCGCAGCAGGTTGATGAAACCGTGCTCGCAACCTCGACGGAATCACGC
>CAZVDN010000561.1:0-1155 GCA_964625665.1 uncultured Streptomyces sp.
GGAGTGAAGTGATGGTTCGACTGACTTGTTTTGCGATCGTGTGGGTTCTGGCCGCCGTTGCCTCGGTCGCGCAGGCGCAGAGTTATCCTGCAAAACCGGTGCGCCTCGTCGTGCCCTATGCAGCGGGCGGGCCCTATGACGAACTCGCGCGCCTGCTCGGCCCTTACCTCACGCAGATCTGGGGCCAGCCGGTGGTGGTGGACAACCGCGGCGGCGCCGGCGGCAACATCGGTGCTGATGCCGTGGCGAAGGCGCCGCCCGACGGGTATACGCTGCTGCTCGGCAATGCCGGCCCGATCACCATCAATCCGAGCCTGCATAAAAAAATGCCCTATGACGCGCAGCGCGACCTGCTCGCCATCGCCATGCTCTCCGGTTCGCCGATGGTGATGGTTTCGCATCCGTCGCTGCCGGTGAAGACGGTGAAGGAATTCGTGCAGTTCGCGAAGCAGCGGCCGGGGCAGATCAATTACTGTTCGTCCGGCGTCGGTAATCTGACCCATCTGGGCATGGAGTACCTGCAGTCGATCGCCGGTATCAAACTGAATCACGTGCCCTACAAGGGCGCAGCCCCCGCCTTCATTGATTTGATCGCAGGACAATGCAGCATCATGTTCGCCAACATCACCGGTTCGATGACGCACATCGGTTCGGGGCGCGTCCGCGTGATTGCGGTGTCTTCGGCAAAACGCGCAGCGGTGCTGCCGCAGGTGCCGGGCGTGGCCGAGACCTATCCGGAATTCGACATCACGACCTGGGTCGGCATCTTTGCGCCGGCCGGTTTGCCGCGGGAATTGGCAAGCAAGCTGCAGGCGGACCTGATGACGGTAATGGCGCGCAGCGAAGTGCGCGAGCGCATCGCCAGCCAGGGCGGCGAAGTGTTTGCCGCGCCGGGCGAACATCTCGCAGCGCATATCCGCAAGGAAACGGCGCTGTATGCGAAGGTTGTGCAGTCGTCCGGCATCAAGCCGGAATAAAGCAGGAATAAAGCAGGAATAAAGCAGGAATAGAACAGGATCGGGTAAAAGGCCGGCGGACGATGGACACCTCGACGCGCGTTGACGCGCAGCAATTGCTGGATTTCGCCACTGCCGTCTACGCCGGCGCCGGCATGCCGCAGCAGGACGCGCGCCTCATCGCCGACACATTGGTGCA
>CAZVDN010000561.1:1165-1799 GCA_964625665.1 uncultured Streptomyces sp.
TCGCATGGCGTGCTGCGCCTCGGCTGGTATCTCGACCGCATCCGCAACGGTGTGATGAAACCGGTGACCCAGCCCGAGTTCGTGGTCGATGCAGGGACCGTCGCGGTGATCGACGGTCACGACGGCGTCGGCCATGTCGTCACTGAACTGGCGACGCGCGAAGCGATCAAGCGCGCCAAGGCGCACGGGCTCGGCGCAGTCGGCGTGCGCATGTCGAACCACTTCGGCACCTGCATGTACTACACGCGCATGGGCACGCAGGAAGGCTGCGCGATGTTTCTAACCAGCAACGGCGGCCCGGCGATGGCGCCGTGGGGCGGGCGCAAGAAAATCATCGGCACCAATCCGTTTTCGGTGGCGACGCCGGCCGGCAAACATGCGCCCTTCCTGATGGACATGGCCAACACCGGTGTGGCGCGCGGCAAGATTTATCTCGCGCGCAACAAGCACCAGCCGATTCCCGAAGGCTGGGCGATCGACAAGGACGGCGCGCCGACCACTGACGCCCAGGCCGCGATCGACGGCATCATCCTGCCGATGGCGGGGCACAAGGGTTATGCGCTGGCGATGATGGTCGATGTGCTCTCGGGCGTGCTGACGGGCAGCGGTTTTCTCTCGCAGGTGCACAGCCCCT
>CAZVDN010000562.1:0-1785 GCA_964625665.1 uncultured Streptomyces sp.
GAGGCGGTCGTTCGGGCCCGGGTGGCCGGGAATCAGGCGTTCCCAATCCAGTGCCAGCACTTTCTTGATGAACTGTTCGGTCTCCAGCGGATGAAAGTCGATCATGCCGCGTCCGGGGACCGTGCCTACCGGCAGAGTGTCGACGACAAAAATGATTTTCTCTTTCGGCAGGCTCATCACCAGCGTCGAGTCCGAGTGGTTAAGACCGAAGTACCACAACTCGAGCGTGGTGCCACCAAGCTTGATGATGCGGCCCTTGTCACTGACAACTTCATCGGGCATCACCGTATGCGGATCCTTCAGCAGCGCGAGACGCTCTTTGGCGCGGTGATGCGCAACGACCTTCGCGCCGGCGTCCTTGAACGCCTTGCCGCCTGCAATGTGATCAAAATGATGGTGGCTGTAAATCAGGTATTTGATCGGCTTGTTGGTGACTTTGCGGATTTCATCGACATAGGCCTGTCCGCCGGTCGGGCGGCCGTAAGCCACCGGGTCGGTGGCAATCACGCCGTCGTTGGTGACGACGAACATCGCCTGGTGTCCGCCGTTGCGGAACACATAGACGTTATCGGTGCCTTCGACCTTGGTGGTGGCGATTTGCGGGCGTGCGGGCGCCTGCGCCTGCGCGCCCAGCGACAGCGCGAACAGCGCCGCCATGGCGATACTGCATGCGGAACGGAACATGGTTTCTCCTCGATTGGGATTTATGTGGACAGCATGGCAAAAACCGGCGCTATTCCAGCATAGGCGCCAGCCTGTTGCAAGCAAAAACCACCCCCGCAGAACGGCTATCCTGCCGACCGCTCAGGGCTTCATCAGCAGTTTGCCCATGACCTTGCCCGACTCGAATACGCGGTGCGCGCGGGGCGCCTCCGCCAACGGTATGCGGTCGTAAACCGGCACGCGGATTTTTCCTTCGTGCAGCAGGCGGATGAGGTCGAGCGTGGCGCGCGCGCGCAACTCGGGCCAGTCGTCGAGCGTGTGCATGGTGAAATAACGGAACGCACCGCTGCGCCACGGCGGGCAGTGGATCGACTGGATGATGTTGCCGCTGGCCATGCCTTCGAGCTGGCCGTAGAGCATCAACAGGCCGAAGCGCTCGAGGCACTTGAACAGCTCCGTCACTTTCGGGCCGCCGACACAATCCATGATGAGATCGACACCGCGGCCGCCCGTCAGGCGCAGCGTTTCCTCGATGACGTTCGACTGCGTGCGGTCGATGATCTCGTCGGCGCCCTGCGCGCGCACGAAGGCCGCGCGCTCATCCGAACTGGTGACCGCGATCACGCGTTTGCCGTAGACGCGTGCGAGTTGCACCAGCGCCGAACCGACACCACCGGCAGCGGCCAGCACCAGAATCGATTCGTACTGAAAACCCTTCAGCGCGGAATTGAGCAGATGCCACGCCACCTGAAAATTGGCGAGCCCCGCGACCTCATCGAGATCAACGCCCTCGGGCACCGGATAAATGCGGCTTTCCGGGCCGGCGATGTATTCGGCATAGCAGTTGGCACGCTCCTTGAACTCGCGCGCGCAGACGAACACGTTTTGCCCGACGCGCAGCTGGCTGCAGCCGCTGCCGGCCTCCACCACCGTGCCGCTCATTTCGATGCCGGGGATCAGCGGCAGCGGCGGCATCCAGGCGTAAACGCCCTGGCGCACCAGCATTTCGGGCATGCACACGCCGATGGCATGCGCCTTGACCAGCACTTCACCGGGGCCCGGCTTGGGCGTCGGCAGTTCGACGTATTTCAGAACCTCGGGTCCGCCGGGTTCGAACATCTG
>CAZVDN010000563.1:0-1774 GCA_964625665.1 uncultured Streptomyces sp.
AAGAGGCCGAGAAACGGGATCACCGCCGGCTCGCCAAGCAGCTCGATCTGTTTCATATGCAGGAAGAGGCGCCGGGCCTCGTGTTCTGGCACCCGCACGGCTGGACGGTCTGGCAGCAGGTCGAGCAATACATGCGCCGCATTTACCAGAACCACGGCTACAAGGAAGTGCGCTGCCCGCAGATTCTCGATCGCTCCCTTTGGGAGAAATCCGGGCACTGGGAGAACTACAAGGAAAACATGTTCACCACGGCGAGCGAGAACCGCGATTACGCGATCAAGCCGATGAACTGTCCGGGACATGTGCAGATTTTCAACTCGGGCCTCCACAGCTACCGCGATCTGCCGCTGCGCTTCGGCGAATTCGGCGCCTGCCACCGCAACGAGCCTTCAGGCGCATTGCACGGCATCATGCGCGTGCGCGGCTTTACGCAGGACGACGGCCATATTTTCTGCACGCCGGAACAGATCCAGTCGGAAGTCGCGAATTTCATCGACATTCTGATTGGCGTCTACCGCGATTTCGGCTTTGAAGACATCATTTACAAGCTGTCGACGCGGCCGCCGAAGCGCGTCGGTGCCGATGAAACCTGGGATATTGCCGAGAAGGCGCTCGCCGATGCGCTCAACGCCAAGGGCGTGCCGTGGGAAACACTGCCGGGCGAGGGCGCTTTTTACGGCCCCAAAATCGAGTTTTCGCTGAAAGACTCGATCGGCCGGGTCTGGCAATGCGGCACCATCCAGGTCGATTTTTCGATGCCGGGGCGGCTGGGGGCGGAATTCGTCGACGAAGACAATACGCGCAAGACCCCGGTGATGTTGCACAGGGCGATTGTCGGCTCGATGGAGCGGTTTATCGGGATTTTGATCGAAAACTTCGCCGGCGCACTGCCGGTCTGGCTGGCGCCGGTCCAGGTGGTGGTCATGAATATCACCGCCAATCAGGCGGCTTACGCCGAAGGGGTGCTGCAGCAATTGCGCCAATCCGGCCTGCGCGCCGAGGGTGACTTGAGAAATGAGAAAATAACCTATAAAATTCGGGAACATAGTCTGCAAAAGCTGCCCTACCAGATCATTCTGGGTGACAAGGAAATGGCGGCGCAGACAGTTGCCGTGCGAACCCGCAAAGGCGAAGACCTCGGGCAGATGCCCGTTTCGGCCTTCATCGCGCGCCTTCAACACGAGGCGCAAAGTTTCGGGCGCGCGGCATAACTTTTTGATATAGCGGGGTTTTTGTATCATTCAGGAAAAAGAGCCGCGCATTAACGGCGAAATTAACGCGCCCGAGATCAGGTTGATCGGGCCGAACGGCGAACAGGTTGGCATAGTCAGCATTGCTTCTGCGACAGCACAGGCAGAGGCGGCGGAACTTGATCTGGTTGAAATTGCACCGACGGCTACGCCGCCGGTTTGCCGGATCATGGATTACGGCAAGTTCAAGTATCGTGAAAGCAAGAAGCGTCACGAGGCCAAGCTCAAGCAGAAGCAAATCGTCGTCAAAGAGGTCAAGTTCCGGCCGAGCACGGACGAAGGCGATTACAAGATTAAGTTGCGGAACCTGACCAAGTTCCTGGAAGAAGGCGACAAGACGAAAGTCACGTTGCGATTCCGCGGCCGCGAGATGGCGCATCAGGAATTCGGTTTGCGCCTGATTGAACGTGTAAAGAACGATCTCGAGCCCTATGCGGTGATCGAGCAGTATCCGAAGATGGAAGGCCGTCAGATGGTGATGGTCCTGTCGCCGAAGCAAAAACCGGTAAAACCGGCGCCCGCAG
>CAZVDN010000564.1:0-1774 GCA_964625665.1 uncultured Streptomyces sp.
GCACGCGCGTCTCGCGCCGCGCGAACAATTTTGCGCGCGCCGCGTCGAGCAGCGCGAGGTCGCGCGCGCCCTCTGCCAGCGGCCGGGTGACCCGCAAATGCCAGAACTCGTGTTCAAAATTGGCGCGCGCGTCGAGACCGTAGTGCGGTGCGACGACGGCGTATTCCTCCGCCGTCAGTGCGGCGCGCACTTCCTCCGGCGTCCAAACGTAATATTTGCCTTCCTCGTGTTCGGAGTCGGCGTCGAGCGAGGAGTAGTAGCCGCCCTCCGGTGCCTGCATTTCTCGCATCACCCAGGCGGCCGTGTCCGCAACTGTGCGCTGGAAGAGCGGTTGCGGATCGAGCAGCCAGAGATCGCTGTAAAGGCGCAGCAGCGGCCCGTTGTCGTAAAGCATTTTTTCGAAGTGCGGAATGGTCCAGGTCTGATCGACGCTGTAGCGGCAGAAGCCGCCGCCGACCTGATCGTAGATGCCGCCCTCGGCCATTTTGGTCAGCGTCAGTCTTACCATCTGCTGCGCGTAGTCATCGCCCTGCGTCACGCTGCCGCGCAAACACAATTCGAGTTCGGCCGGATGCGGAAATTTCGGCGCGTTGCCGAGCCCGCCTTCGACTTCATCGAAGCTGTCTTTCAGTTCGCGCAGGGCCGTGTCGAGCGGCGCCGGGGTCAGCGTTGCCGCCCCCGTCGGCGGCGGCAAGGTGCGGGCAAGCGCAGCGCGCAAGGATTCACTTTGCTTGGCGATGTCCGTTTGCTGTTCGCGGAAGGCTTTGGCGATCTGCGGCAGAAGATCGATGAATCCGGGCATGTTGTAACGCGCGTTTTTCGGGAAGTAGGTGCCGCCGAAAAACGGCGTCTGGTCGGGCAGCAGAAACATCGTCAACGGCCAGCCGCCGTTACGTTGCGTCAGCATGGCGTGCGCGGTCTGGTAGATCTGGTCGAGGTCGGGGCGTTCCTCGCGGTCGACCTTGATGTTGATGAACAATTCGTTCATGACCGCGGCGACGCCGGCATCCTCGAACGATTCATGGGCCATGACATGGCACCAGTGGCAGGCCGAATAGCCGACCGACAGCAGGATCGGTTTGTTCTGTTCGCGCGCCAGTGTCAGCGCTTCTTCGCCCCACGCGTACCAGTCGACCGGATTGTCGGCATGCTGCTGCAGATAGGGGCTGGTTTCACGGGCGAGACGGTTGGGCATGGCGGCGGGGCGTTTGCAAAAGGGGAACGCGATGATCACCGCGGTGCCGCTACTTTTCAACCGCGTTGTCGGTGGGGATACGCCAACGCCTATCTTTAGCGCGCGGCCGGGCGCTTCAGTGCGTCGACAGTGACCATGGCCGCAGATAATCGAGACGATCGATCGAACGCACCTTCAGTTCGCGCACCAGCTTGTTGCGCCAGACCTGCAGCGTGATTTCATCGCCGGCGCTGGAACCGGCCCAGAGCACTTCATAAAATTCGGACTGGCTGCCGATCGCCTTGCCGTCGATGGCGAGAATGACGTCGCCGCGTTTGAGTCCGCCGAGATCGGCCGGTGCGCCGCGCAGCACTTGCGTGACGAGCACATGCCCGCGCACTTCTTCGGAATAGACGCCGAGCCAGGGACGCAGCAGGTCGCGCCGGCGCCCGTGTGTCAGCAGGTCGGGCAGAATCGGCCGCAGCAGATCGGCGGGCACGAACATGTTGCCGGGAAAGGCTGCGCTGCCGTTGATGGCGTCGCCAACCCACAGGGAACCGATGCCGACCAGCTTGCCTTCGGCGTTGATCAGCGCTGCAC
>CAZVDN010000565.1:0-1769 GCA_964625665.1 uncultured Streptomyces sp.
AGCAGCTGTCGACGCTTTCGCCAAGAGCTTCGCGTAAACACCTTCATCACCCTCGCGCAGTCATGTGCGAGGGGGTTCCCGATCCCGAGTGAAGCGGACACATCATGCCTTCATTGAAGGACCTGCGTAACCGCATCGCCTCCGTCAAGGCGACGCAGAAGATCACCAAGGCCATGCAAATGGTCGCGGCGGCGAAGCTGCGTCGTGCGCAGCTGGCGGCCGAGGCGGCGCGTCCCTATGCCGAGCGCATGGAAGCGGTGCTGGCCAATATTGCAGGCAATATGACGCCGGGCACTGGCCCTGCGCTCCTGTCCGGCAATGGTCGCGACAATGTGCATCTGCTCGTTGTCTGCACGGCTGAACGCGGCCTTTGCGGCGCGTTCAACTCGTCGATCGTGCGACTTGCGCGCGAGCGCGCCAATGCGCTGATGGCGGCCGGCAAGACGGTGAAAATCATCTGCGTCGGCAAGAAGGGCTACGATCAGCTCCGCCGCCAGTTCGAAAAGCAGATCATCGAATTGATCGAACTTCGTTCGGTCAAGCAGATGGCCTTCAGCGATGCCGATCCGATCGGCCGCAAGATCATCTCGCTCTTCGAGGCTGGCGAATATGATGTCTGCACGATCTTCTTCGCGCGTTTCCGCTCGGTGATCGCACAGATTCCGACAGCGCTTCAGCTTGTTCCGGCGCAGTTTACGGCGGTGGAAACGGCGGGCGGCGCGCAGGCGGCTTATGAATATGAGCCGAATGAAGCCGGTATTCTCGATGCGCTTCTGCCGCGCAATATTTCGGTGCAGGTGTTCAGGGCGCTGCTTGAAAATGCCGCATCCGAACAGGGCGCGCGCATGAGCTCGATGGACAATGCCACACGCAATGCCGGCGACATGATCAAAAAGCAGACGATCACGTACAACCGTTCGCGTCAGGCAATGATCACCAAAGAACTCATCGAAATCATCTCGGGCGCCGAAGCGCTCTGACCCATCATCAGTGAGGACGAACCATGGCAACTGCCGCTAACAAGCCCACAGGGCGCATCACGCAGGTCATCGGCGCCGTCGTTGACGTGAAGTTCGACGGACATCTGCCGCAGATTCTGAATGCGCTCGAGACCAAGAACAATGGCGTTCGCCTTGTTCTCGAAGTCGCCCAGCATCTGGGTGAAAATTCGGTCCGTTGCATTTCGATGGACACGTCCGAGGGTCTCGTGCGCGGTCAGGAAGTCACCGACACCGGCGCACCGATCTCGGTTCCGGTGGGCGAAGGCACGCTCGGCCGCATCATGAACGTCATCGGCGAGCCGGTCGATGAGGCGGGCCCGATCCCGAATGAAGGCATGCGCGCCATCCATCAGGATGCGCCCTCCTATGCCGAGCAATCGACCGAAGGCCAGATCCTGGAAACGGGCATCAAGGTCGTCGATCTTCTCGCGCCTTACGCCAAGGGCGGCAAGATCGGCCTGTTCGGCGGCGCGGGCGTCGGCAAGACCGTGCTGATCCAGGAGCTGATCAACAACATCGCGAAAGCATATGGCGGCTACTCCGTGTTCGCTGGCGTGGGCGAGCGCACGCGCGAAGGCAACGACCTCTATCACGAGATGGTCGAGTCGGGCGTGAACCAGGCTGGCGGCGGCGGCAACTCGCGCTGCTCGCTGGTGTTCGGCCAGATGAACGAGCCGCCGGGCGCCCGCCTGCGCGTGGCGCTCACCGGCCTCACCATTGCGGAAAACTTCCGCGACCAGGGCAAGGACATCCTGTTCTTCGTCGACA
>CAZVDN010000566.1:0-1768 GCA_964625665.1 uncultured Streptomyces sp.
TCATGGAAAAACTCGTCAGCGGCGAGTGGACCGGCACCATGAACCTCACCGAACCGCAGGCGGGTTCGGACCTCTCCGCGGTGCGCACGCAGGCGGTGCCCGCGGGAGATCACTACAAAATCAAGGGCACGAAGATCTTCATCACCTGGGGCGAGCACGACATGGCGCGGAACATCGTGCATCTGGTGCTGGCGCGCACGCCCGATGCGCCGGAAGGCGTGAAAGGCATTTCGCTCTTCATCGTGCCCAAGTTCATTTTGAATGCCGACGGCAGCCCGGGCGCGCGCAACGATGTGAAATGCGTGTCGATCGAACACAAGATGGGCATCCATGCCAGCCCGACCTGCGTCATGTCCTACGGCGAGGACGGCGGTGCGGTCGGTTATCTGGTCGGCGAGGAAAACCGCGGCCTTGAATACATGTTCATCATGATGAACCACGCGCGGCTCGGCGTCGGGCTCGAAGGCGTGGCAATTGCCGAGCGCGCGTTTCAGCACGCGCGTGAATACGCGAAGACGCGCGTGCAGGGCCGCGCCATCGGCCAGAAGAGCGGCGAGCGCGTCACTATCATCAATCATCCCGACGTGCGGCGCATGCTGCTGTCGATGAAGGCGCAGGTCGAGGCGATGCGCGCGCTGGCCTACACGGCATCGGCCGCGCTCGACAAGGCGCGCCACCATCCCGATGACAACGAACGCAAGCGCAACCAGGCCTATGTCGATCTGCTGATCCCGATCGTCAAGGGCTGGTGCACCGAGCAGGCCATCGAAGTCGCATCGACCGGCATGCAGATCCACGGCGGCATGGGTTTCATCGAAGACACGGGCGCGGCGCAGTATCTGCGCGATGCGCGCATCACCGCCATTTATGAAGGCACCACCGGCATGCAGGCAGCCGATCTGGTCGGCCGCAAAATCGGTTACGAAAAAGGCGCGACGGCGGCCGTGGTCATTGCGCAAATGCGCGCCACCGCGCAGTCGCTGTCGGTGCATGCCGATCCCGCCATCGCTGCGCAACAGGCCGGGTTTTCGCGCAGCGTCGATGCGCTGGCGACGGCAACGCAATGGATCGTCGAGACCTTCGCGAAAAATCCGAACGCGGTTGCCGCGGTATCGGTGCCTTATCTCAAGCTCTGGGGCATCGTCGCCGGCGGCTGGATGATGGTCCGCGCAGCGTTGATAGCCGCCGGCAAATCGGCGACGGGTGATGCGGCGTTCTGCAAAAACAAGATCGCCACCGCGCGGTTTTACGTAGAGCATGTTTTGCCGCAGGCGCCGGGCCTCGCCGAAGAGATCACGGGCGGCGCGGCCAGTGTGCTCGAATTCAGCGACGCGCAGTTCTGAACAGACTCGCGCGCCGCCGGCGCGCGCGGTCAGTCGGCAGTAATGCCGGCTTCCTTGACGACGACCGCGTAGCGCTGGAATTCGCTCTTGATATAGCCGCCGAATTCCTCCGGCGTGGCCGTCGTGAAGACGACGATACCGAGGCTGGCCAGACGGTCCTTCACATCGCTTAACTGAAGGGCGGCACCGATGTCGCGGTGAATGCCGTTGGTCAGCGCGCGCGGCATGCCGGCGGGGCCGACGATGCCGTACCAGTTATCGACGGCGAACCCCGGCAGCCCGCTCTCGGCAATGGTTGGAATGTCGGGAAAATATTCCGAGCGCTTCGCCGAAGTCATGCCGAGCGGACGGATCTTGCCGGTTTTCACATGCGTGATCGCCGTCGAGACCGTGGCGAAAATCAGTTGAATATTGCCGGCGAGCAG
>CAZVDN010000567.1:0-1767 GCA_964625665.1 uncultured Streptomyces sp.
CGAAACGGCGGTGAAGAAATACAACATGCGCGGCGCCGCCATCGGCGGCAATGTCGCCAACGACGAATTCGCCAATCCGAAATTCCACCCGGTCTGGGCGAAGGCCGAGGAACTCGGCGTGCTGCTCTTCATCCATCCGTCGAGCCCGCCGGAACTCGCCAACCGCTACAAGGGCAACGGCTGGCTGTCGAACGCCATTGGCAATCCGCTCGACACCACGATCGCGCTGTCGCACCTGATTTTTGAAGGCACGCTCGATAAATTCCCCGGCCTGAAAATCTGCTCGGCACACGGCGGCGGCTTCCTCGGCTCCTATGCGCCGCGTTCGGATTACTCGTGCATGGTGTCGCCGACGAACTGCAATCCGAACATCAAGCTGAAGAAAAAGCCCACCGAGTATCTGCGCCAGATGTATTTCGACACGCTGGTGTTCACGCCCGAGGCGCTGCGCCACCTCGCGGCGGAGGTCGGTGTCAGTCAGCTCATGCTCGGCACCGACTATCCCTTCCCCTGGCAGGACAAGGGCGTCGAGCACATCATGGCCTCGCCGTTTACCGATGAGGAACGCATCGCCATGCTGAGCACGACCGCAGCGAAACTGATGGGCATCAAACTGTAAATGTCTTAAGCGGCGCCGGTGCAATGCCGGCGCCGCAGCACCTGACCTCGCGCGTCATTCGGCCTTGATGCCGGCGTCGCGGATCACCTTCGCCCATTTCGGGATCTCGCTTTTGATGACGGCAGCGAGCTGCGCGGACGGCATGCCGCCGGTTTCCACGCCCTCGGCGGCGAAGCGTTCGCGGATCGCCGGCATTTTCAGGATCGCCTGCATTTCATCAAACAGGCGCACGACGACAACAGGCGGCGTGCGCGAAGGCGCGAGCAGCGCATTCCAGGTCGTCTGATCGAAGCCCGGCAAACCGGATTCAGCCACCGTCGGCACCTCCGGCACCACCGGCGTGCGTTTCGCGCTGGTGACCGCCAGTGCGCGCAATTTGCCGCCTTTGACGAGTTGCAGCACGGTTGCAATCGGCCCGAAATAAAGCTGCACCTGCGCGCCGAGCAGCGCGGTGATCGCCGGTCCGCCGCCGCTATAGGGCACATGCACGATGTCGACGCCCGCCATTGATTTGAGCAACTCGGGCCCGAGCTGGGTCGGCGTGCCGGCACCGCCGGATGCGTAATTCAGCGCACCCGGTTTCGCTTTCGCCAGCGCGATCAGTTCCCTGATCGAGGTTGCCGCGACCGACGGATGCACGACAATCAGGTTCGGATAAGAGGTCAGGGTCGTCACCGGCGCGAAATCAACTGCGGGATCAAAAGGCACCTGTTTGTACATGCCCGGAATGATGGTGATCGACGACGGCGCCACCAGCAGCGTGTGCCCGTCGGGGCTGGCCTTGGCGACAAGATCGGTGCCGACCATGCTGCCTGCACCGGGCCGGTTGTCGATGACGACGGGCTGACCGAGCCGTTCGCTCAATCGCGGGCCGATCAGGCGCGCCGTGAGATCAGTCAGTCCACCGGCGCTTTGCGGCACGACGATGCGTATCGGGCGCTGCGGCCAGGCTGCCGTCTCAGCAGCCGGCGCGCAGGTCGCCGCAATCGCGCCGGCGACCATGCAGAAAAGATGTGCAACGCGCGTCATCGCGGCTTAAGCGGTTACTGCGCCGGCGAGCGGCGGCCAGATGCGCAGCGCCAGCGTCGAAGACGACGGCGCGTGCGTGAGCTTGCTGACCATGTGGTCCGACCACGCCTTGACCGCCG
>CAZVDN010000568.1:0-1751 GCA_964625665.1 uncultured Streptomyces sp.
AAACGAACCCTCGCCGGCGTGGCCCTGGCGGTCGCGGCCTGCGTTCCGTTCGGGGCTGCCCAAGCGGCGCGCCCTATGGTTGTGGATGACGCGCGGATTATCGACGCCGGTTCCTGTCAGCTCGAAACCTGGCGGCGCAACAACCGCGACAGCAAGGAAAGCTGGGCGTTGCCCGGCTGCAATCCGACCGGCAATCTCGAATTCACGCTCGGCAGCGCCGAACTGCCGGTGGAGGACCTCGGGCTGCGCAGTTCCACGCGCACCGTGCAGATGCAGGGCAAGACGCTGTTCAGGACACTCGAAACCAACAGTTATTCCTACGGTCTCGCGGCCGGCGGCGTGGTGCGCTCACGCGGCGCCGCCGATCAGGTGCCGAATTTTTACGCCTATGTGCCGCTGACGCGTTCGTTGCTCGACGACCGCTGGTTCGTGCATGCCAATCTCGGCGTGCAGCGCGCCGGCGCTAACCCGCAGAACGGCATGACCTACGGCATCGGCACCGAATATGAAATTCTGCCGCGCGTGTTTGCCATGGTCGAGACCTATGGCGACAATCATCAGCGCAATTCCTATCAGGGCGGATTGCGTGTCTGGATTGTGCCCAACCGCCTGCAGATCGATGCCACGGTCGGCACGGTTGCCGGCGACTATGGCGGCAGCCGCTGGTTTTCGATCGGCATGCGCCTGCTGTCGCCGCCGTTTCTGAAATAGCTGCGTTTGGTGGTAACGTCGGCGTCTTGTGATTTGAGACGCCATGGCAGAACATCCCGATTACCAGAACCTCACGCCCGATCTCGTCCTCGATGCCGTCGAGACCTGCGGCCTGCGCTGCGACGGACGCCAGTACGCGCTCAACAGCTACGAGAACCGCGTCTATCAGGTCTGGCTTGAAGACGGCAGCATGCGGGTGGTCAAGTTTTACCGGCCGCAGCGCTGGAGCGATGCGGCGATTCTTGAAGAGCACGCCTATTCGCAGGAACTCGCCGAACGCGAGATACCGGTTGTCGCGCCGCTGTCAATCAACGGCAAGACCCTGCACGAGCACGGCGGTTTCCGCTTTGCGCTGTTCGCCAAGCAGGGCGGGCGGGCGCCCGAGCTGGACCGGCCCGAGGTCCTGCAATGGATCGGCCGTTTCATGGGACGCATCCATGCGGTCGGCGCCATTAAACCGTTCCGCCAGCGGCCGCGCATCGATGTCGCGAGTTTCGGTGAAGCGCCGTCGCGTTTTGTGCTCGACAACGGGTTTGTGCCGGCCGACATCAAGCCGGCCTACGAGGCCATCGTGCGCGATGCGCTCGCCGGCGTGCGCGCCTGTTACAGCGAGGCCGGCAAGGTCAAAGAGATCCGCCTGCACGGCGATTGCCATGCAGGCAATGTGTTGTGGACCGATGCCGGGCCGCACTTTGTCGACTTTGATGATTGCCGCAGCGGACCTGCGGTCCAGGACTTGTGGATGCTGCTGTCGGGTGATCGTGAGGCGATGACCGGCCAGCTCGCCGATGTCTTGCGCGGCTATCGCGAATTCCAGAAGTTCGATCTGCGCGAACTGCGTCTGATCGAGGCGCTGCGCACGCTGCGCATGATCCATTACGCGGGCTGGCTCGCCGTGCGCTGGGAAGACCCGGCGTTTCCGGTGAGCTTTCCGTGGTTCAACACCCAGCGTTACTGGCAGGACCAGATCCTCGCGCTGCGTGAGCAGTGTGCGGCGATGGACGAGCCGGCGCTCGACCTGCCCGATTATTGAACGCCGT
>CAZVDN010000569.1:0-1738 GCA_964625665.1 uncultured Streptomyces sp.
TTTTTTGCCGAGTAGTGCGGGCGCAGTGCCCGCAACGGCGGCACCCGCCTACTCGATCGTCAGCATAACGTGTCCGATCTTCTCGCCGCGCTCGACGGCCAGATGCGCGTCCACCACGTTCTTCAACGCATAGCGTTCGGCAATCGCAAAAACCGGTTTGGCTTCGGCAAGCCAGCGCGCAATGTCCTCGTGCGCCGCGCGTTTGGCTTCGTCGGACATCGTGTAGACGAACACCGGCCGCACTGACACATTGAGCCGCAACAGATCGTTGTACGGGAACGCCGGTTCCTTGACGCTGGTCGAGGCATAACAGGTAATGCCACCGAACGAGTTGATGATCTCTTTCGACACCGGCAGGTTTTTGCCGAAATCGACATCGACAATGCGATCGACCCCACCGCATTCGGCGCGCACACGCTCCGCCACATTTTCCGGGCGGTAATTGATCACAACATCGGCACCCGCGACCCGCGCATGCGCCGCTTTTACGTCACTGCTCACGGTCGCGAGGACTTTCGCCGCACCGGCCCACTTTGCCAGCTGGATCGCGAAATGCGCGACGACGCCCGCACCACCGGTCACCAATACGTTTTTGCCTTTGACCGGACCGTCGGCAAACAGGCAGCGGTGCGCCGTCATCACCGGAATGCCGAGACAAGCCCCCTGCTCCCAGGACAATGCCTCAGGCAATGGCACGACAAGCGCCGCCGGCAACGCGATCATTTGCGCGCTGGTGCCGAAGGGCCGGTCCCACTGGCCGTTAAACGTCCACACGCGGTTACCGACCTTGTGCGTCGTCACGCCGGCGCCCACCCGATCGACGACGCCGGCGCCATCGCTGTTCGGAATCAGTTTCGGCCAGCGGATCGGCCGGCTGCCGGCGCGCGCCTTGACGTCCGACGGATTGACCGCCGACGCGTAAAGACGGACGCGCACCTCGCCGGGCGCCGGTTCCGGATCGGGCAGCTCGCCCGTTTTCATGACCCCCGGTGCGGCGCCATTTTTTTCATACCAGGCTGCAAACATGTTTCTGCTCCTACGGTGTTGGGTCTTTGTTACTTGGCACCACGAATCGCGAACACTCAGGTGACGCGCTGCGTGGCACGTTTGATCATTTCCGGCCAGACCTTGTAAGCCTCGGTTGCGAAGATAATGTCCGCATCGGCCGGCGCCATAAACCACCCGCCGGCAGCAATTTCCGCCCGCAACTGGCGCTGCCCCCAGCCGGCATAGCCAACATAGGCCCGAAACATATCGGCAGCGAGTTCGCCGCGCGCAATCCGTGACGGCAGTTGCGCGTCGCCTGTGAGGTAAACCTCGTCCAGCACGCGCAGGCTGTTGGCTGGCGCGGACTGCGCGCGCAGCAGAAACAGAATGCGGTTTTGCGCAACAGGCCCGCCCGAATACATCTGCTGTGAGGCCTCCGGGATGACACCCAAATCCGGCACCGCATCGCTCAGACTCGCCGCCAGGGGGCGATTGACGATCACGCCGAGCTGACCACCGCCCGCCTCGGGTTGGGTAATCAGCACGACTGTTTCACGAAAATTCGGATCAGACAGCTCGGGCTTGGCAATCAGAAAAATACCATTGGCAACGGCGGCCTCTTCCGCACGCAGTTGCGGCACACCCGCCAGCGGCAGGCCTAGCGCGGCGGCGAGAAGACGCCTGCGCGTGAGGCTCATGCCGGAACTCAGCTGCTGCAGGCGAAAGGGTCCGTCGGTGCCGCCGTGGCCGC
>CAZVDN010000570.1:0-1735 GCA_964625665.1 uncultured Streptomyces sp.
GAGCCCGCTGCCCCACAATATGCCCGCCAGTTCGCGCAGCACGATCGGCAGCGCACCGCACATATCGAGCGTATCGAGCATGCGCGATGGCTGTTTTTCCATCAGACCGCGCGAGAGCTCCTGCCAGACGCGCTCGGCCACCAGCGCATCGACTTCGCCGCGCACCACCATCTCGCGCATCAATACCAGCGTTTCGGGCGCAATCGAAAAGCCGAAACGCGCGGCGAAACGCGCTACGCGGAGTATGCGCACCGGATCTTCGACGAACGCCGGCCCGACATGACGAAACACGCGCGCGCGGATGTCGGCCGCGCCGTTGAACGGGTCGATCAGCGTGCCGTCTTCGGCGCGTGCAATCGCGTTGATGGTCAGGTCACGCCGCGCCAGGTCCTGTTCGAGCGTGACGTCGGGCGCCGCATGAAATTCGAACCCGTGGTAACCGCGCGCGGTCTTGCGTTCGGTGCGTGCCAGCGCGTATTCCTCATGCGTCTGCGGATGGAGAAACACCGGAAAATCGCGGCCGACCGGTTTGTAACCAAGCTTGGTCATCGCCTCGGGCGTCGCGCCGACCACCACGTAATCGCGGTCCTTTACCGGCAGGCCCAGCAATTCGTCGCGTACCGCACCGCCGACGGCATAAATTTTCATGGGGCCGCCTGCTGCTCGAACTGTGGGAGCACTTCGGTTTCGGTCGCCGCATCCGCGTACCACTCGCGCACCGCCGGCAGGTCGAGCAGCATGGTCGCATACCGCTGCGCGGCGCCCGAGAGCCCGACGGCATAGGTGCGAAAGCGCGTTGCCACCGGCGCATACATCGCATCCGCAACGCTGAACGCGCCGAACAGAAACGGGCCGCCATGGCGCTGCAGACAATCGCTCCACAACTGTTCGATGCGCGCAATGTCGCGGGCGACCTCGGGTGTTCTGCCGGTGTCCGGAAAAGTGCGCCGCACGTTCATGCCCATTTGGCTGCGCAGGGCGGCAAAGCCGGCATGCATTTCAGCGCTGACCGCCCGCGCATGCGCGCGCGCTGCCGCGTCGGCGGGCCACAGATTTTTTTCAGGATGGCGTTCGGCGAGCGTTTCGCAAATCGCCAGCGAATCCCAGACCGTCAGCTCGCCGGAACGCAGCACCGGCACGCGGCCGGCCGGCGACCACGCGCGGATCTTGGCATCGTGGCCGTCCTGATAGAGCGGGATGCGGACTTCATCGAAGACAATGCCCGCCTGCCGCATCAGCAACCACGGCCGCATCGACCATGATGAATACGCCTTGTTACCGATGACCAGTGTGTATTGCGCCATGTGCGCGGCGTTGGCCTAGACCGAGCGCCCGGCGTGACGGCGGAAACCGATATAGCGGCCGCGCGGCGTGGCATCGCCGAACCAGAGCGGCGCCGTGCCTTCGATCGCCGCCGGCTCGATGCCGAAAGGAAACGGCGCATCGCTGACGTTGTCGACTTTCATCGAAGCAAGATTGTCGCGCGACATCAATTTCACCGGCAGCAGTTCGAGCGCAAAGGCCTGCAGGTACGAAAGCCCGTCGCCGAGGCCGATGATGGGGCGCGGATGGCCGCACAGCCGGCCGGTCAATGCCACCAGTTCGCGCAGCGTGTAAACCCGCGGCCCGCACAGATCGTAGCTTTGACCGATATTGGTGCGATCGTCGAAGGCCCGCAGAAACGCCGTCGCGACGTCTTCGACATAGACGGGCTGAAACCGCGCCCCGGCTTTGG
>CAZVDN010000571.1:0-1729 GCA_964625665.1 uncultured Streptomyces sp.
ATTCCGCGCGAGCGGCATTACCAGTGGAACGACAATTCCGCGCATCGCGACTGAAGCGGCCGATTTGAAACACGCAGTAATCATTGCAACATCAACCATGGAGAAACAGATGATCAAGACCCTCGCAGCTGCAGTATTCGGTGTTTTTGCCCTTGCCGCGGTGCCGGCCGCCTACGCGCAGACCGGCGACGTCCGTCAGGACAACAAGGACATTCGCCAGGACCGCCGCGATATCCGGCAGGACCGTCAGGAACGCCGCGAGGACCGCAAGGACATGCGCGACGATCTGAAAAAAGGCGATGTCGCCGGCGCGCGTGAAGAACGCAAGGAGATCCGCGCCGACAACAAGGACATCCGCCAGGACCGCAAGGATTTGCGCAGCGACCGCAAAGACCGTCGTGAAGACCGTCAGGAGCGTCGCGCACACCGCCAGAAGTAATCGCGCGGAATGGATAACGACGGGGCGCTGCGGCGCCCCGTTTGTTTTCTACGCCTCAGATACTGCGTTCGGCGAGAAACTCCGCCAGCACGCGCGCCGTATGCGAGCGTTGCGGCGTCTTCGCCATGTTCAGAGGCGCATCCTGCGCAACGATCTGGCCGCCGCCGCTGCCGCCTTCGGGACCGAGGTCGATGATCCAGTCGGCATCGGCCATGACGTCGAGGTTGTGTTCGATCACCACCACGGTGTTGCCGGCATCGACCAGACGATGCAACACACGGATCAGTTTTTCGACATCGGCCATGTGCAGGCCGACGGTCGGTTCGTCGAGCACGTAGAGCGTGTGTTTGTCGGCGCCGCCGCGGCCGGGCCGCGCACCGGCGTCACTGCCGTCAGCGCGCACTTTCGCCAGTTCGGTGACGAGCTTGATGCGCTGCGCTTCGCCACCCGACAGCGTCGGACTTTGCTGGCCGAGTGTGAGGTAACCCAAGCCGACATCCTGCATCAGGCGCAGCGCATGATGGATCGAGGTGTGCGCGCTGAAGAACTCGACCGCTTCATCGATGTTCATGGCCAGCACCTCGCCGATTGATTTGCCCTTGAAGCGCACGGCCAGCGTCTCATGATCGAAGCGCGCGCCGTGGCATTCCTCGCAGAGCACACGCACATCGGGCAGAAAACTCATTTCGATGCGCTTGATTCCCTGGCCTTCGCAGGCCTCGCAGCGCCCGCCCTTGGTGTTGAAGGAGAAGCGGCTTGCCGTATAACCGCGCATGCGTGACTCGGAAGCGTCGGCGAACAGCTTGCGGATCGCATCGTAGAATCCGACATAGGTCGCCGGGCAGGAGCGCGGCGTCTTGCCGATCGGCGTCTGATCGACTTCGAGCACGCGGCCGACCTGCTGCCAGCCTTTGAGATCGGCGCAGCCGATCAGCGGCACCGCCTTGCCCGCATTGTGGCGGCCGACGCGGTGCACAAGGTTGGCGTGCAGCACGTCGCGCGCGAGTGTTGATTTTCCGGAACCCGACACACCGGTCACCACCGTCAGGCGGCCGAGCGGAAAGCGCGCATCGACTTTACGCAGGTTGTGCAGCGAGGCGCCGACGATTTCAATTTCCGGCGTCGATTTGGCGACCGGCCGGTTCGGATGCAGCGGGTGCCGCAGAGGTTCGCGCAGAAAACGACCAGTGATCGAGGCCGGATTGTTCATCAATTGGTCGGCGCTGCCTTCGGCGATGACATGGCCGCCCTGCTTGCCAGCGCCGGGGCCGAGGTCAATCACATGCGCAG
>CAZVDN010000572.1:0-1712 GCA_964625665.1 uncultured Streptomyces sp.
CGGAGCCCGCCGCGCCAAGTTTTGCGCCAAGCGCGTTGATTGCATCGTCAACGCTTCCGGCAAACGGCGCGTGCTGACCGGCCGTTGCAATTTCGGCAGCACTCCAATAAGGAACTGCTTCGGGCAGGACACCGCTTGCAGTG
Source organism: uncultured Streptomyces sp. (assembly GCA_964625665.1). Lineage (GTDB taxonomy): Bacteria > Pseudomonadota > Gammaproteobacteria > Burkholderiales > SG8-41 > PALSA-1004. Next base: position 144 of record CAZVDN010000572.1, read on the forward strand.
CCAGCCGGCAGTGTAAGGATGGTCCCGGGCAGCAGTTTGCGCACGCCTGCGTAAATCGAATGCGGCGCCGGGACATACGCATAGCGCAGAAATAGCGTCAGTGCGCCGCGGTCGATTTCTCCGCGCCAGTCCGGGTGCGCGCGCAGTGCCTTGAGCTCTGAGCCGAACAAAAAGCTGTCGCTGGACCAGCCGTAATAAAGGGGCTTTTCGCCCAGCCGGTCGCGCACCAGCGACAGCGCGTGCTCCTGCCGGTCCCACAGCGCAAACGCAAACATGCCGGTGAGGCGGGTCACGCTGCCATGCAGCCCCCAATGCGCGATGGCGGCAAGCAGGATTTCGGTGTCGGAATGGCCGCGCCAAGCCGGCGCCGCGCGGGCGGCCTCGAGCTCAGCGCGCAGTTCCCGATGATTGTAGATTTCGCCATTGAAGACGATGACGAAACGGCCGCAGGCCGAAGGCATGGGCTGAGCGCCTTGCTCGGACAAGTCGATGATGGACAGCCGGCGGTGGCCGAGCGCGCAACCGGCTGCGCCGTCGGCCCAGGTGCGCTGGGCGTCCGGGCCGCGCAGGGCGAGCGTTTCGCTCATGCGGGCGACGATTGCCGCCAGCGCGTCGTTGCTCCGGCTTGCGGGGTGGGTCAAAAATCCGGTGATGCCGCACATGGTCAGCAGGTTTTCCGGGTCATGGGTTCATGTCAGCGTCTCAAACACCGCGTCCCAGCGGGAAAGCAGTTGCGACTCGCTGAAGTGCGTTTCTGCGTAAGCGCGCCCGCGCGTGCCCGCCATTTCGCGTAGCGCCGGGTCGGTGATGAGCCGTTCGATATGCTGCTGCCAGTCATCCCTGTTGCGACAAACCAGATCGAGGCCTGCGCCGGTCATGGCGCGCTGGTACGCAGGGCTTGCCGCGACCACCGCCGGCATGCCCATGCGCCAGAACAGCAAAAGCTTGTTTTCCGGCTTGCCGGCGGCAAACGGGTCTTGCAGGTTCAGCGGGATGAGTGCTGCGTCGCAGGCGCATATGATTTCCGCACAGGTGTTTTCGTGCCATTCATGCAGTGTAACCGGCACGCCCAGGCCGCGCAGAGTGTCGGCGACCAGGCGGCGACCGTATTTGCCGAGAAAGCGGAAATACTCCGGGTCCGTGATCACGTGAAGTGAAACCGGATGTGTTCTGCCGACCGCGCGCAACGCATCGTCAATCAGCAGGAGCGAATCAGCGGTCACCGGGAGACCTTCCCAGACCAGGCGGAATTCCGCGCCGGCCTTGTAACCCGTCTTGGCGCGTTGCGCCACCGCAGCGTGTATGTCGAGAATGATGTGAACGTTGCTGCAGAATTTTTCAATGTCGCGTTGTTGTTCGACCGTCGTGCAAATCACTGCATTGGCGCGGCGGCACATTTTTTCGATCGCGCGCCAATGATCAAGCTGGAGGTAACGGTGCTGCCGGCTGACGAATTTTGCGAGCCCGCGCAGGCGGCCCTTGACGTTGTCGCGCGGGATGGCAAGATAGGAATCGATCAGATCGTAGACGATCCTGCCGTGCGGATAGTTTGCCCAGACGCTGATGTCG
>CAZVDN010000573.1:0-1708 GCA_964625665.1 uncultured Streptomyces sp.
CGCACCGGTACCTGGATGGCCATGTCGGCACAGATTTCAGTGACGTCGCGCCCGATCACCTGGTTGATGCGATCGAGACTGTGGCCGCTGCGAAAGCCCGGATGTCCACCGGATTTGCCGTCGAACACCCATTGCCGGTGGGAGGGGCGCGGAACGATCTGGTTGCTGACGAAATAGGCGTGATTAAACGCGAGCGGCTCGCCAATGAAGCCGGCGCGCACCAGTTCCGCCATTTGCAGGGTGGCGGGTTCGTAATGGCTTTGATGGCCCAGCACGGTGCGCAGATTGTTTCTGCGCGCCAGTTCGTACATTTCCTGCGCCTCCTGCGTGTTGAGGCCAAGAGGCTGTTCGCAGTAGACGTGTTTGCCGGCCCGCAGCGCGGCCATCACAACCTGATGATGCAGGGTCGGGCGCACGCTGACGCAAATCGCTTCGAGGTCGGGCATTTCCTTCAGCATGCGCTCGACGCTGTCGAAGGCGTGCGGCACATCGAAATGCTTGGCGGCGGTGGTTGCGGTTTCCATGCGTGTGGTGCAGACCGCCGCAAGGTCGTAAATGTCGGGCAGTGCCTTGAGTGCCGGCACATGGGTGCGCACTGCCCAGCGTTCGCGACCGTCGGGGCTGTTGCTGAAACCGGCGCCGACGACGGCCACCTTGATGCGCTTCTTGCTCATGCGGAATTCTGCTCCTGTCAGTGTGCGAAAAAACAATGTGTCGCCGCGTTCAATCGGCGCGGGCGCCGGTCGCGCGGACGACCTTGCCCCATTTTTCCAGTTCGGATTTCAGGTGGCTGCGAAATGCAGACGGTATGCCGCCCACCGGTTCGGCGCCATCAGCGGTCAAACGCTGGCGGATTTCCGGCAATTGTAATATCGCCTGCAATTCCGTGTTCAGGCGTGTGATCACGGCGGCGGGCGTCGCGGCAGGCGCGAGTATGCCGGTCCATGACGTTGCTTCGGCGTTATTCAGACCGCCTTCTGCAAACGTCGGCAGGTCCGCCGCGGCGGAGACACGCGCCGGGGACGACACGGCGAGTGCGCGTATGCGGCCGCTGGTAACGTGCGGCAGCGACGAAGTAACGCCGTTCAGCATGATTTGCACCTGGTTGGCGATCAGGTCGGTCAGGGCAGGCGCAGCCCCCTTGTAAGGCACGTGAACAAGCTGGATTCCGGCCGCCGTCATGAACAAAACGGTGCTCAGATGCGAACCCGTGCCGCTGCCGGCCGATGCGAAAGACATCTTTCCGGGATTCGCCTTTGCGTGCGCAATGAATTCGCGCAGCGATTTGGGCGGCAGGCCGTGATTGATCAGCAGCATGTAGGCGGCCGCAGAAACCTGAATGATCGGCGCGAAATCGCGCAGCGGGTCGTAGGGCAATGTTCGATATAAATGCGGGCTGATGGCGAGATTGCCGATGGTGCCGGTCAGCAGCGTGTAACCGTCGGCGGCAGATTTGGCGACGATTTCCGTGCCGATACTGCCCCCTGCGCCGGGGCGACCGACGGAGGCGGCGCGACCTTCGGGGGAACGAAGCGCACGACGAAGGGGATCTTCGCCTTGATGGGGGTGTCGCCTTTGCGGGCAGGCGTGAACTTCAGCTTGCGCGCCGAGGCGAGCGCGGCGGCATCGTAGACGTCGCCGCCCGACGACATGACGCGCGCCTCCTCGATCGACCCATCCACCGCGACGACCAGCTCGAGGCGCACCT
>CAZVDN010000574.1:0-1703 GCA_964625665.1 uncultured Streptomyces sp.
CAGCCCAGCGATTGCAATCGCCGCAGACCGTGCGCAGCACCCAGTCGCCGATAGCAATGATGAGACCGGTCGCCTCGTCCAGCGCAATCAGCGGCGACGGCGACACCACTCCGCGCACCGGATGCGTCCAGCGTATCAGCGCCTCGCCGCCGGTAATGCGGCCGCTCCGCGCATCGATCTTCGGCAGGTAATGCACCTGCAGTTCGCCGCGGTCCAGCGCGTGCCGCAGGTCCGTTTCCAACGCCAGGCGTTCGAGCGAATGGCGATTGGCCTGCGCCGAATAAAACTGGAAGTTGTTTTTGCCGGCGTCCTTGGCGCGATACATCGCGATGTCGGCGTTTTTCATCAGCGCCTGCACGTCTGAAGCGTCCTCCGGATAAATGCTGACGCCGACGCTCGCCGTGACGCTGAACTCCTGCCCTGACAGCATGTAGGGCCGCGACACGTTGTCGAGAATCTTTTGCGCCACGCCGGCCGCCTGCCCCGGATCGACCATGTCTTCGACCAGCACGACGAACTCGTCACCGCCCTGGCGCGCGATCGTGTCGCCCTCGCGCAGGCAGCTGCGCAACCGCGTGGCCGCCTCCTGCAGCAGACGGTCGCCCGCATCGTGCCCGAGCGTGTCGTTGATCACCTTGAAGCGGTCGAGATCGACGAACATGACGGCCATCTTGCGCGAATTGCGCTGCGCCCGCGCCACCGCCTGCCCGAGGCGCTGCGCGAACATGGCGCGGTTGGGCAGCCCGGTGAGCGTGTCGTGGTTGGCGAAGAAGGTCAGGTTCTGCTCTGCCTCCTTGCGCGCGATGAACTGCCCGATCTGGCTGCCGATCGAACGCGCAATACGGATCAACCGGTCATCGCGCGGGCGCCGCTCGGTGGCAAAAAATTCGATCACGCCGTAAAACTTGCCGAGAATGAGGATTGGAAAAGCGAGCGCCGCGTGCAGGCCGGATTTGCCCAGATGACCGGCACGCGTCAGCGATTTATCGGTTGCCGCGTCCTCCATCCAGACCAGTTCGCCGGTCGTCCAGACACCGCGCAGCAGACCGCCGAGGCGCGGCTTGAAGTCCCGCTGCGACTGGCGATTGGATTCAGCAAATGCCGCAATCCCCGGATCGTTGATGTGCCAGATTTCCACGCAATTCAGTTTCTGCTCTTCATTGTTCAGGACCCACCGCGCGCCGTAGGCCCAGTCCGCCACCTGGCAAAAAGTACGCAGCACATCGCGCAGCGCTTCATCAACACTTTGCGATTCCGACAGCAGGCGCGTGATCATGTGCTCGAGCAACTGCAGCTGCTCGACACGCTTGCGCTCGCTGACATCGGCCATGATCATCACGCTGCCGTCGGCCTTGCCTTCGGCATCGAGCAACGGCGCAGCCGAAATGCTGACTGAAATCGATGCCCCGTCGCGACGGCGGCGCACTGCTTCGACATCCAGGAACTCCTCGCCGCGGCGGATACGCTCGAGAAACTCGGCCTTCTCGTCATGTTTGTCTTCGGGAACGGTCGGCGACTGCCGGCCGAGAACTTCGCTTTCGCGCCAGCCGAAGATGCGCTCGGCGGCACGGTTCCAGCGCTGGATCACGCCGTCAGAATCCTGCACGATAATCGCCAGCGGCGACGCGTCGACCAGCGCATCGAGGCGGGAGGATGAACGCTGCAGCTCCAGTTCCGCGGTGCGTTGCGCCTCGACGCGCGCG
>CAZVDN010000575.1:0-1413 GCA_964625665.1 uncultured Streptomyces sp.
CGCCGCGCTGCGCGCGTCGCCTGTGTAAATCGCAATTTTGCCGGTAATCGTGAACATGCGCAGTTTGGCAAGACGCAATGGATTCTGTCCGATGCCGCCCTTGATCACTTCGAGGCTGCTGCTTTCGATGAAATATATGGCATCGGTGAACTCACCCTCGGCGCACAGCAGCGCGTCCTTCCTGACCTGACGCAGTTCACAATGCTGTGCGAAGATTTCGCGTTCGTCGGCATTTTCGAGAAACGCCAGTGATGAAGCATCGATGCCGCCGCGGTGGTTTTCCTCAAGGACGCGTTCTTCGGCCATTTCTAGGGCATGGTCTAGCGAAGGCAGAAACTGAATGCGGTCATGGCTGTTTGCGTCTGCGGCCATCAGGCGCAAACGCGCTTCGTTGGCGGGTGCGTAGACCAGATAGAACCGGGTCGGCCGGTCGCGGTAACGGCGCAGGATCCGCTGAAAAACGCTGATGGCGGAGCTGTCGATGCCGCTGATATTGGTGAAATCAATGATGATGCCGTCGACCGACTGTTCGCCATCGGTTTTCATTTTCTGAAAGACGGAATCAATTTTGCTGGCCGAACCGAAAAACACATAACCACCCAGCCGGTAGAGCAGCGTTTTTTCGCCGTGGCGGCGCAGACATTCGGCTTCGTGTTCGGGGCGCACGACGGAACTCGGAAACACTGATAAATCTGTGACGAGGTCAGCGAGGGGTGTGTGGCTGTAGTTGATGACGAATACCACGCATGAAATCAGCAGGCCCGCCGAAAATCCGACCAGAAATCCGAAGTTGGCGACCAGCAAAAGAATCAGGACGATCTGGCCGAAGGCGACCGGAGTTGTGGTGTGCCGGTGATCCCAGAGCCACTGTTTGAGCATGCCGAGGCCCAGATACAGCACCAGTCCGCCAAGCGCGGCCTTTGGTACATAAGCAATGACTTGCCCGGCACCCAGCAGGGTCGCAAGACAAATGGCAGCGGCAATGGCGCCGGAAAGCGCACCGCCGCCGGCCGTCCGGTTCAGCATGGTTCTGCCGATCGAGATCAGCGGAATGAAGCCGCCGAAGGCGGTTGAAATGACCGACGCGAGCGAGTGGTCCCTGAGGACCTTGTTCAAATCACATTCTTTTTGCAGGCTCAGTTCCAGGCTTGCAATGGAAAGGAGGATCGTCAGCAGTCCGACAAAACTGACAACCAGCATTCCCGGCAGGTTTGCGACGAGCGGCTGCAGGTCCGCCAGGCGCAGGTCGAGGTTCCACGGTGCGAGCCACGGCAGATTTGCGATGCCGGAAAACAGCCATGCTTCGGGACGGCATTTCTCGGCCGCGCAAAATCTGCTGGATAGATAGAGGTTGACGCCCAGAGTAGCAATCAGCATAACGGCAGGGATTAAGAGCGCGCCGGAGATGCGCGG
>CAZVDN010000575.1:1423-1699 GCA_964625665.1 uncultured Streptomyces sp.
GCAAAAAGCGCACCGGCAACGAGCAGTCCCATCCAGAACTCCGGCCGTAGCGGGTCGTTCAAGAGGTTTTCTGCGCCTGCCAGTGTGAGTGGGGTGCCTGCGATGATGTTCAGCGCACCGCTCGACATCAGCCAGCCGGTTGAGGCGAGGAAACCCGCCATGACGGCGAAGGGAATGTATCGAACGAGGTCCGCCAGATTGGCTTTGGCTACGGCATAAAAAGATGCGGCCGACAGAATGGAGGTCAGCAGGACCGCGGCCAACGCCGCGTGCAGA
>CAZVDN010000576.1:0-1688 GCA_964625665.1 uncultured Streptomyces sp.
TTTCCGACGCCTGGCGCAGATCCTGCGGCAATTCATATCCGAAGAACAGGTTGTCACCCAGCATCAGCGCGCATTGGTCGTTGCCAATGAATGGTGCGCCAATGATGAAGGCTTCCGGCAATCCGCGCGGGGCATCCTGGACGGCATAGGCGAGATTCATTCCCCATTGCGCGCCGTTGCCGAGTAATTGTTCGAAGCGCGGCAGGTCATGCGGGGTGGAAATAATCAGCACATCACGAATACCCGCCATCATCAGCGTGGTCAGCGGGTAATAAATCATCGGCTTGTCGTAGACCGGCAATAGTTGCTTCGACACTGCCAGGGTGATCGGATACAGCCGTGTGCCGCTGCCGCCGGCGAGGATGATGCCTTTCATGGGCGTGATTCCATTGTTGTTTGACGATTGGGCGGGCTGCGCAATGGCCTTATCTCGATGCCTGTCCCGTTACCGCTTCAGCCTGAAATGCTGCAAGGTGCCGGTCTTGCCGGTTGCGGCGCCTATTTTACAAGGCGCTATGGGCGATATGGTGAGAAATCGCGTCAAGCAGCTTGCTGCATAACGCGTGTTACGGCAGGCGCGCCGCACTGCCAAAGTGCCGCCGGGCTTACGGGTATTTCCAGCGTCGGCGCTCAGCGTGCGGCGTAGTTGGTGTCCAGCCAGTTGCGGTATCCACCGCTGACGACTTCCTCCACCCATTGCGGATTGTCGAGATACCAGCTTACCGTTTTGCGCATGCCGCTTTCGAATTTTTCCTGCGGCTGCCAGCCGAGTTCGCGCGCGAGTTTGCCGGCGTCGAGGGCATAACGCCGGTCGTGTCCGGGCCGGTCTTTGACGAAGTTCAGCAAGGAGGCTCGTGGGCTTGCCGCCGGGCGCAGTTCATCGACGATATTGCACAGTGTTTTCACCACCTCGAGGTTGGTCTTTTCGCTGTTGCCGCCGACGTTGTAGGTTTCGCCGATGCGTCCGCGCGCCAGCACAGCACGCAAGGCCGAACAATGATCGCCGACGTAGAGCCAGTCGCGAATATTCAGGCCGTCGCCGTAAATCGGCAGCGCTTTCATGTTCAAGGCATTTAAGGTGATGAGCGGGATCAGCTTTTCTGGAAACTGGCGCGGCCCGTAATTGTTCGAGCAGTTGGTGATCAGGCTGGGAAATTGATAGGTGCAGCAGTAGGCGCGAACCAGATGATCGGACGCCGCTTTGGACGCTGAATACGGGCTGCTCGGCACATAAGGAAAAATCTCGGTGGCCGGTGGGCTGTCTGCCGACAGCGATCCGTACACCTCGTCCGTTGACACGTGCAGAAAACGAAAACGCGATTTTTCTTCGGCGCTGACGGTGCCCAGCCAGGCCCGCGTTGCTTCGAGCAGATTGAAGGTGCCGACCACATTGGTTTGCACAAATTCGCCGGGCCCGTGAATTGAGCGATCGACATGACTTTCGGCGGCAAAATGCACGATTGCGCTGGGGTGGTGTTCACGCAATAGCTGTTCGACCAGTGCACGGTCGTTGATGTCGCCATGCACGAAACGGTAGCGCGCATCTTTTTCAACCGCAGTCAGATTGCCTGGATTGCCGGCATAGGTCAGCTTGTCGAGGTTGAGCACCGGCGCGGTTTCGTTCGCCAGCCAGTCGAGTATGAAGTTCGAACCAATGAAGCCGGCGCCGCCGGTGACTAGAATCAAGG
>CAZVDN010000577.1:0-1687 GCA_964625665.1 uncultured Streptomyces sp.
AGTTGCGTATTCATGTAAAACATCAACACGGTGCCGTCGGGTCCCAGCGACAGGCCGCTGTAGCCGCTCGGCACCGGGATGGACTGAAACTGCAGGTTCTTGACGTTGACGAAGCTCGATTCGGTGGTGCCGAAAGTGACCGGACTGGTTGAGCCGCTGCCCGTGGTGTCTTTTGGTGTTGTGGAAGCTTCGAGCAGGTCGGTGCTTTCGTCACGCGGGAAGAAGGTCGAGGCGTAGATGCGGCCGCTTTCGGCGATCACCCAGGGTCGGCCGCGCGGGCCGACGGCCACCGAACGCACCTTCTGGCCGAGCACCGGAATGATGTCCCAGTCGTCGAGCGTGGGGCGCAGTTTCTGCAGGACGCCGTCGAGCGTGACGATGAAGACCGATGCATCGGGGCCCACGGCAATGCTGCGCGCGGTGCGTCCGAAACGCTGGCAACTTGCAGTCGGGCAGCGAACCACCGTGCCGTCGCTCAAGAGCCCCCAGGGCACGCCGTCGGGAGCCACCGCCGGTGAAAACAGCGTGCCGGGCACCAGTTGCAGGCTGTCGGTGGCGCGATCGAATTTCATGATGACGCCGGTGGATGACGTTGTGAACACTTCGCCTTTGAGGCCGATGGCGATGTCAGACGCATTGCCGTTGATCTGGTGCCAGAGGTTGCCGTTGCGTCGGAACACGCGGCCAAGCATATTGACGCCCCACAGCAGGCCGTCAGCGTCGACTGCGATTTTGGCGAACTGTCCCGGATAGGCGGTGACGGTGCGTCGCTGGTTGCTCCAGCGCCCGATGTTGCCGGCGCTATCGAGGACGAACACGCTGCCGTCGCGGGGCGCGATGGCGACGCTGGCGGCGTTGTTCAGTGTGTCGATCCATTCGATCGGCGCCGGGTCGGTGGTCTGCGTGGCTGGTGTGATGGCGACGTAGGACGCGCTGCGGATCGCGCGCGCCGCGCCGCCTGTGCTGTTGCTGCGTATCGTCCGTTTGCCGAATGTCATGGACCCGCCGGTGGAGGCGAGTTCGATGCGCACGGCTTTGCGCTGCAGGGTGGTTCGTGTCCAGATGTTCCCGTCCGCGGCGGCGGCCCAGGGCATGTTTGCGCCATCGATCACGTATAGAGACAGATTGGGCGGTGCCGACTCGGGTTCCCAGCTGCGATTGAAGTTTGACCAGCGCTGCACCGCGCCGTTGCCATCGACGAGCAGGATGATGTCGGCGCGTGCCGAGATTGAACGTCCGCTGCTGGCGACCGGTTCGATTTTGCCGTTTTCCCAGCGTGCCACTTTGCCGTCGGCCAGTATCATCCATGCGGCGCCGTCACTGGACAGAGCCACCTGCCGGGCATTCGGAGAGCTCAATACCTCCCAGTCGCCGACTGGTGCGGCCTTGCGCACCAGAGCACCATCGCTGCGGATCGCATAGGGAAATCCGCTGCGGTCGATGGCGACATCCAGCGCGCGCAGGCCCATCGGCGTCGCACGCAAGCCGTCGAAGTAGATCAGATCGCCATTTTTGCGGACGGCGAAATAACGCCCTCCGCCGGCGGCTGCAATGCGCACGCCCTCGCCGCCGATCGGCATCCAGGAAGAGTCACCTGCGCGCCATGTCCACAAGCTGCCATCGCGACCGGCAGCCATGACGAGGCCGTCCGGGCCGACCGACAGCGACACCGCATCGCCGCCGACGT
>CAZVDN010000578.1:0-1685 GCA_964625665.1 uncultured Streptomyces sp.
CGCCATCGACCAGCCGCGAGCCGACCTGGGCGAGCTTGCCGCCGATGGTTGCCTTGGCGATGTATTCCAGACGGGTGGCTTCGCCTTCGGGCAGCAGTTTCACCTCGGCCTGTCCCTTGGCGAAGCCGGCGACACCACCCTGGCCTTCGAACAGCAGCATGTAAGAGTTCGGCGCATCGACATTGGTCAGCGTGATTTTGCTTTTGAACTTCGCGCTTACCGGGCCGACTTTCGCACTCATGGTGAGATCGAATTCGGAGTCGGAGGTGCGGACCATGGATTCGCAGCCCGGGATGCACAGTTGCAAAACCGCGGGGTCGCAGATGGCGTTCCAGGTTTTCTGCTGGAGCTGGGGGATGAGTTGCTGGCCGGTGATTTCCATAGCCGCGTAGTTTACTACTGCTGCGGCGTTTTCGCGCGCCCGATTGCGGCGGTCATGCTTACGCGCTGTGCCGGCGCATCACGGCACTGCGGTCGCGCGCCAGTTTCTTGATGGCATGCGAGGTCGCAATGCTGCCTTCGCGCACGAATGCCTCGTGGTTTTCTTCGACTTCGTCGAGCCGGTAGAGATAATTGACCATCATGCCGGCAGAGCGCTGCATACCGGCCGGCGAAACGTCGGCCAGCCAGTTCAGCCGCTCGAGGCGCGCGCCGTTGCCGAGGTGGAAACGCGATACCGCATCGAGCGGTGCGCCATCCTTTTTGGCATTGAGCAGGTAATGCGCGCACAACGCCAGCAGCGGCTCGCGCATGGCGTTCGATGTTGCAGCATCCTTGTGCCAGTCGCGGTTTTTCAGGGCCGGCAGAAATGCGGCGACGGCGTCGTCGTTTTTCGCTTCGCTTTCGAGCCAGGCGCGGAATCCCGGGATCGGCGACAGCGTGGCGAAATGCTTGAGGCGCGGAAACTCTCGGCTGAGTTCCTCGGCGACCTGTTTGATCAGCAGATTGCCGAACGAAATGCCGCGCAGGCCCTCCTGACAGTTCGTAATCGAATAAAAGATCGCGCTGTCGGCGCGCGCCGGGTCATCGACCGGTGAATCCTGGTCGAGCAGGGGCGCGACGGTATCGCTGACGCGCGCGGTTAATGCGACTTCGATGAAGATCAGGGGTTCGTCCGGCAGCGCCGGATGAAAGAACCCGAAGCAGCGCCGATCGGCGGCTAGGCGGCGGCGCAGGTCTTTCCAGCCGGCGATTTCATGCACGGCTTCGTATTGAATGAGTTTTTCGAGCACGATGGCCGGTGTGCGCCAGTCGATGCGCTCGAGTTTCAGGAAGCCGCGGTTGAACCACGAACCGAAGAGGTGGGCGAGGTCGGCATCGACCGCGGCGAGTTGCGGCGCCGCCTTCAGTTCCCGCGACAAACGCCGGCGCAGATCGACCAGCGCGGCCGTCGCGCCCGGCGCCACATTCAGACGGCGGAACAATTCCTGGCGCGGCGATTCGACGGCGCGCTGCAGATGGATCAGCGAATGCGGCGACGAATCCTTGGAAAAAGCATCGGCGGCGCGGGCCACTTCAGCCGGATCGGGGGAGAATTCTTCGGCGAGCAGATGCAGAAACGGGGTGTGCGCGTTGGGCGGCAGTGCCGCGTAGGCGGCCAGCACCTCGCGCGCCAGAGCAGCGCCCGAGACCTCGCCCCGTTCGGACATCAAGGCATGACAGCGTTCGATGACCTCGCGCGCGCG
>CAZVDN010000579.1:0-1678 GCA_964625665.1 uncultured Streptomyces sp.
CAGCGCATTCCGGGATCAGCCGTTACCGCCCAAACCGCTTTGCCGTCTCCGCACTCTTCGCTTTCGCAATCAGCAAATCCGCATCTTCACGCAGCAGCAGGCGCGCGGCGACGAGCTGCTCGGCTGCATCTGTAAACTTTTTGACGTAGCCGGCGTGATCGCCGTAACGCTCTTCGAGCGACAGGCGCGGATCGTTTTTCGCTTCGCGTTCGGCGCGCGTGGCGGCAAAAGGCGCATACGTGCCGTCCCGATCGCAGAGTTCGCCTTCGGGATGCGGCTTGGCGTATTCGTTCCAGCCGGTGTGGGTGGCGAGCGGCACGGCGATCTCCGGCAGCTTGATGCCGGCGATATCGTTGCCGTCAGCGTCGATCTGCGTGATCAGCACCTTGTAGGGTTTGCTCATGTCGTAGACCGGTTTGACCCAGTCGCGCAGCAGGCCCTGTTCGTTGACGCGGTTGGCGACCTTGATGCCGGGAATCGCCGGGAACTTCAACGCATCGACGGTGGTGAAGGTGCCGTCAGCGAGGCGCGGCGTGCGCGAATCGGGCGGCGCCTTGCCGGCCGTCCATTCGTCGAGGGCAACCAGCAGCGCGCGCTGCGCCGGCGTCGGGCTGTGCGGATTGCGCGGATTGACGCAGGAGCCGCGCGTCGACGTCATCCAGGCGGTGGCGCCGTGCTGGGTGCCGGCGATCAGATAGGCACGCGCCGTCGGCGGCAATGCGACGTCTTTTTGGCCGAGCGGATCGGTGACGGTGAGCGAGGCGCCTTTCTGCCAGTACTCGGTCGAGGTGTTGGTTTCCATCCACAGCGGATCGAAACCGTCGTTGCGCAGGAGGCCGTCGGTCTTGCCGGTGACGGGGTCGGTCAAACGCGCTGCCGAAAACGGAAAGGTGTTTTCGGGGAAGGTGTGGTCTTCATGCTGGGTGTTTGTACGATTGGGTTGGCCGAATTCGTAGTTGAGAAACACACCGCCCGCACCGGCGGTATGCGCGTAGACGCCGTCAAACACCTTGCGCGCGGATTCGTCCTGATTGAAACCGAGATAGACAAAATCGCGCAGGAAGCGCCCGCTCTGCGATGCGCCGAAGGCGAGCGTGCCGGTAATGCCCTTCAGCGGACTGGCATTGCCCCTGGCATCGTTGGCGCCGGCGCGCAGGAAGGAAATCAGATCGCGTGTGGCCGCGAGGCCGACGCCGAGCACGCGCGGGTCTTTCGCCTTGTAATGAAATTCGTAGATCACGCCGGGTTCGGGATTGCTGCCGACCAGTTCGAGCGCGCGCGGGCCGGCGTAGGCCCAGCCTGAAGCGGGAATCTCGATGCGCGGATCTTTTTCGCCGCGGCGCATGGTCAGGCGCGCTTCGCGCTGGTCGAGCGTGGCGGCGTCGTAATAGAGCTTCAGCAACTGCTTGCGCGGCGCTTCACCGGGCTTGGGCGGGTCGGCGCGGTCGCGCGTGTCGAGAATGATTTCGTCGCGGATTGCCTGCACGATGGGTTTGCCGTGGTCGGTGGCGATGATGGCGCTCATCGACATGCCGTTGGAGGCGCGCGGCGCTTCCGAATCCCAGCCGCTCCACACCAGCGTATAACCGCGGCGCAGGAACAGGCCGTTGCCGGCGTCTTCAGGGCTTTTCGGGTCGTTGGCCGAGGCCACGGACTTCGGCCTGCCGTCCATCAGCCG
>CAZVDN010000580.1:0-1670 GCA_964625665.1 uncultured Streptomyces sp.
CGACGGCGGTATCATGCTGGCGGCCAGCAATCGCCGCCAGAACAAGCGGTTGTTTGCCGCGGTCGGCAGGCCAGAACTCGGCGACACCGACAACGAAACGCGCGCGCGCAATTTCAAGGATGAGGAAGCGGTGCTGCGACCGATCCTGCGCGGCAAGACGGCCCAGCAATGGGAAGATCATCTGCAGGCCAATCATGTGCCGGCGCTGAAATTGCGCACACTGGCCGAAGCCGTTGCCGATCCGCAGGTGCAAACGCGCGCGGTCCTGCACAAACATGCGGACATCCCGGGTGTTGAGGGCGAAATGACGGTGCCGATGTGTGCCTTCAAACTGGAGCACGGCGGGGCGAGTATCGAGACGCCGCCGCCGCGGGTTGGTGAACACAATGCAGAAGTGCTGGCGGAACTGGGTTACGGTGCAGCCGACATCGAGGCGCTGCGCAACGAAGGAGTGATCTGAAATGCAGATGATGAAACGATTGGTAATGACCGGCGCGTTGCTGGCGGTTGCCGCAGGAACTGCCCTGGAAGCGGCGGCGCAGACCGCCTGGAAGCCTGATCGCGCGGTGGAAATCATCATCGGCACTTCGCCCGGCGGCCCGCAGGACCAGATGGGGCGGTTGTTGCTGAAGGCGCTGCAGGACGGGCGCGGTTTCGACGTGCCGGTCACGGTGGTCAACAAACCGGGCGGCGGCGGCGCGGTGGGTCTGGCCTATATCAATACGCGTCAGGGCGACGGGCGCGTGGTCATGGTGGTGGCGCCGACCCTGTTGTCGAACCAGATTTCGGGCCGCACGCAGTTCGGTTACGCCGATTTCACGCCGCTTGCAGTGCTCGGCGTCGAATATGAAGCCGTTGTCGTGCGCGCGGATTCACCGCTGAAGACCGGGCGAGACGTGGTCGAGCGCCTGAAGAAGGACCCGGGTTCGCTCAGCGTTTCGATCGGCACGGCGCCGGGCAATGCGGCGCATATGGCGTTTGCCCACGCGATGAAGACGGCCGGCGTCGATGTGAAAAAACTGAAAACGATTTCATTCAACTCGGCCGGAGACGGCACCATGGCCGTCATGGGCGGGCACCTCGACATGGAATCGGCACCGGCCTCCAATGTGATGGAGTTGCTGGCGGCCGGCAAGGTGCGCCTGCTGGCGATATCGGCGCCGCAACGCGGACGCGGCGCGCTGGCCCAGGTGCCGACCTGGAAGGAATTGGGCATCAACAGCGTGAATGAAGTCTGGCGCGGCATTGCCGGGCCGAAGGGCATGACGGCAGCACAGGTCGCCTTCTGGGACGACGTGCTGGGCAGGGCGACCAAAAGCGAGGACTGGAAGCGCGAACTCGAACGCAGCCAGATCGAGAACGTCTACCGTAACAGCGCGGAAACCGCGAAGTTCTGGAAGGCCGAGTATGAAGAAACAAAAGCGATCCTGACCGAAATCGGTCTGGCCAAATAAACGGCATTGGCGCGGAGAATAATTTGAGCACCGGACCTGCGGAAAATCCTGCCACACGCGGCATCGCGGATTTCGTCGCCAACCTGCAATACGAACAGATTCCCGAAGAAGTCAGGCAGCGCGTCAAGCGCCTGATTCTTGATGCGCTGGGCTGCGGATTGTTCGGCGCCAATCTTCAATGGAGCCGCATTCTGCAGGACCGGCTCGGCGCACTCA
>CAZVDN010000581.1:0-1661 GCA_964625665.1 uncultured Streptomyces sp.
GAATTCTGGCCGGTCTACGAGCGCGCCGAGGCCTTGAACCTGCCGCTCTTTCTGACCAACCTCTATCCGACCGATACGGTGCGCCAGAAGGACTACTTCATGATCAACACCATCGGCAATCCGCTCGAAGCCGGTTATGCCGCCACCAGCCTGGTCTGCGGCGGCGTGCTCGATGCCTTTCCGAAACTGGATGTTTTCATGCCGCACGCCGGCGGCTACTTCCCGTGGACCATCGGCCGCCTTGATGTCGCTCTCGGCGTCAGTTCCGAACTGAAGCACATGAAGAAGAAGCCGAGCGAATATCTGCGCCGCTTCCATTACGACCTCATTACCCACCACACCGGCATCATGCGCGCGCTGATCGACCTCGTCGGTGTTGACCGCATCGTCGCCGGCACGGACTTCCCGCAGGGCATGTCGGTCAAGCAACCGGTCGATTTTGTCGAATCGATCCCCGGGCTCACCGAGAAAGAATGCGAAATCATCCTCTGTGACAACCCGGCAAGGCTGCTGCGCCTCGCGCAATAACAGCAAACGTTCCGGGACCACGGGCATTCCGGAACAAATAGCCTGACGCATGCGCCGTCATGCAATTCACGCTGCCGCCGGTTGCACCGGCATCGCCGCGCCGGCCGGCAGCGGCGATTGCCGCAACCGGCGTCGCAGTGGCGTGCTCTTAGCGCGCCTTTGCCTTCAGCGCTGCAAGTTCAGATTCGCTGCGCACCGTCATCACGCCCATCTGGCTGGTGCGATAGACCGGCATCACCACATAAAGCTTATCACCCTGCTCTAGCAGTGAGATGTGGCGGATTTCCGTGCCGCGCACCGGCAGGTCAAAGATCGTCCACGCATTGGTTGCCGGGTTCAGCTTGGCGATGCGGTCCGAGGTCCACAGGTTGCCCCAGACATTGTGCTTGCTGTCGACGGTGATGTGATACGGCTGCATGGTCGGATCGGGAAACGGCACGATGCGCGTCTCCATCGTTCGCGTGTCGATGCGCGCCAGGCTCGCGCCGAATGAATTGCCGACCCACAACACATTGGCGGTCTTGTCCGTGCCCATGCGGCGCGGCCCCTGCGAAGTCAGCGTCGGATTGTTGAAACCCAGATCGCTGACGCTGTCGTAAAACGCGCGGTCTTCCGGGGAAATGCCGCTGACCATCACCGCCGGCAGATTGATTTGCATGGACTTGCCGGTTTCAATCTCGCCCTTGACGATGGCGTCCTGCGCCATCTGCGCCCACCAGCCGTTGCCGTCGCTGTCGCCGGCGGCGCCATAGGTCTGCGCCGAGCCTTTGTCGTTTTTGGTCGGGATCAGCGATTTGAACTCGGTGAACTTTTCGGTCAGCGGATCGAAGCGCACCGCGCCGACCGGCGTCGATGCCCAGATCTTGCCCTTGCCGTCGACATCCATAGTGACCGCGCCGCCCAGCGGCGACATGCTCGACGGGGTCTGATAAATCGAAATGACATCGGTCTTCACATCGAGTTTGCCGAGCGCGCGCCGCCCGGGATTGACGTCGAACCAGAAGTTTCCTTCGTTATCGCGCACCAGGCCGTGCGCAGTGGCGGCCTGACCGTTGGCCGCATCGGCCTTGATGAATTTCACCGCACCGGTTTTCGGATCAAGTCGCCCGAGGATTTGTTCGCCAAAACTCGCG
>CAZVDN010000582.1:0-1661 GCA_964625665.1 uncultured Streptomyces sp.
AAAAGACTGCCCCTACGTCTGGTCCTCGCATGTCGTGGCCGCGCGCAAGGCCGGTGTCAGTGAGCCGGCGATCGCTGCGGTGCGTGAGCGTGGTGCGCTGGCGGCGCTTGCAGATGACGAAGCCGACATCATCGACTACGTGCGCCAACTGCATCGCAGCCATCGCGTGACGCAGGCGCTGTTCGACCGTTTGTGCGCGCGCCATGGCATTCCGTGGCTGGTGGAGCTTACTGCGCTGATCGGCCACTATGGCATGGTGACGGCGCAGCTCAATGCCTTCGAAGTCGCGCCGCGCGCCGACGGCGAGCGGTTACCATTGTGAGATTTCGCGGGTAAATCAAAAAATTCAGGGAGAACTGACGTGTCGCATAAAAAAATCGTTCGCATCTACACCGGCGCCGATGGCCGCTCGCATTTCGAGGACCTCGTCGTGCCGATGAACGAACTCAAACTCGGCGAGCGCGTCTCGCAGCGCTCGGCCATGCTGCCGGTGGCGGGGCTGTCGTTCCGCGAAAACCCGCTCGAGCGTTCCGGCGAATATCACTGCCCCAAGCAGCGGCAGTTCGTCATCACGCTGTTCGGCGCGGTGGAGATCAGCTGCGGCGGCGGCAAACGCTGCTTCGGCCCGGGCGACGTGATGTTCGCCGAAGACATGACCGGCGAAGGCCATGCCAACCGCGAACTGCTGGGGCCGCGCGAGAGCCTGATCATCCCGGTGCCCGAGGATTTTGATATCCGGCGCTGGGCGGTGGCGCCCTGAGGGCGAAGAAACAATTCAGGGGTGTGGCAACTGTTCCTGCTCTGTGCTTTGGAGTATCGTGTTTCGGCATTTCATAAACCAAAACGGGAGGAGTTTTATGTCATCGTCAAAAGGTCTGAAGGGCGCCGCACTGGCGCTGGGGTTTGCCGCTGCAGCCGTATCGACGGGCGCGTTTGCGCAGGGCGTGATCAACCGGCCGCAGGTTTCGGCAGCGATTGCCAATGAACTGGTCGGCGAATCGGTCGCCATCTGCGCCAAGCAGGGCTACAAAGTGTGGGCGGTCGTCGTCAACACCGACGGCGTGCGCCAGGCCCTGCTGCGCGGCGACGGCGCGCCGATCCACTCGCAGGACAATGCCTATTACAAAGCCTACACGGCCGCTTCGCTGACGCTCGGCCGCAACGAAAGCAGCACCAAGGAAATGTACGACCGCATGGCGAAAGCACCGGCCACCACGGTGCCGACCACGCAACTGCCGAATGTCACGTTCGCGCAGGGCGCCATCGTCATCCGTTCCGGCGGCCAGATCATCGGCGCGCTCGGCATCAGCGGCGCACCGGGCGGGCAGTATGACGAAGCCTGTGCGAAAGAAGCGCTGGCGAAGGTGCAGGACCGCCTGAAGTAATCGCGTCTGCCGTTGTAAAAACGAGGGGCCGGTTTGATCAGGTGAGGTTGCCTGATCGGACCGGCCCCTTGGTTTTACAGTGCCGGAATCCGAGGGCCATTTCAAATATTCCCTCTCCCCCTGCCAAGGGGGAGAGGGGCAGGGTGAGGGGGACGCATCGCATGGCACCAGCCAACCCCTCACCCCCACCCTCTCCCCGCTAGCGCGGGGCGAGGGAGTATTGGGAGTGCTTCTGTTGTCCTCGGTTTACGCCCGCACCAACTTGTCCTCAAACCA
>CAZVDN010000583.1:0-298 GCA_964625665.1 uncultured Streptomyces sp.
AATGGGGTTTCCGGCGGCGCCGTCGGCGCTGCCGTTCACGCAGGCCGGCCGATTGCGCGTGCTGGCGATTACTGCGGAAAAACGCTGGAACAAAATGCCTGATACGCCGACGCTCGCCGAGGCCGGGGTCAAGGGCTACAAATACATCGGTTGGTATGGGTTCTGGTTTGCCGCCGGCACGCCGCCTGAATACGTCGCGCGTATCCAGAGCGAAGTGGCGCGCGCGGTACGCGAACCTTCGGTCAAGCAGAAGCTTGAGGAGCAGGGGCTGGAGGGCGTGGGATCGACGCCGCAGGAG
>CAZVDN010000583.1:308-913 GCA_964625665.1 uncultured Streptomyces sp.
ACCGCCGCCATGGGGATACAGCCGCAGTAACGGCGGCGCTCAGGCCCGTGTGCTGCGGATGAAGGACAGCGTTTCTTCGGCGCAGCGATCGGCATCGCTGGCGGCGACATGATAGGAGTCTCCCGGCAGCACCAGCAGTCTGGAGTCTGGAATCATTTGCTGCCAGGCACGCGTCGTTTCCACCGAGCCCAGCGCACTGCCTTCGGTGGTGATGACCAGGGTCGGACATTGAATGCGCGGCAGATCGGCGGTGATGTCGGCCTTCGGTATGTTGCGGACGAAACAGATCTGGCTCGACACCGGTGTTTTTGCCATCTGTTTGATCCACCACTCGACGCCGGCGGCGGGGAAGCCGCTGCCCAGGCGGCCCGCCATCGAACGCCGCGCCCAGGCTTCGATGCCGACCTCTTCGATTTCGGCGGTCAATGACTCAACGCGGGCCGCCACGTCGTAGACAGGCGGCGGCGTGCCGATCACGGGGAGGGTGCTGACGCGCTGATGCAGATGAGCTCCGAGGCGAAATGGAGGGTTTCGAATGACGTGTTGTATCGCCGATACAGCACAGAGTTTATTTCTGCGGTAGGTGAACTGAAAGACACTGCACA
>CAZVDN010000583.1:923-1651 GCA_964625665.1 uncultured Streptomyces sp.
ATGAAGCCGGCGATTTTGGCGCCGACCAGATGAAAGCGTTCGATCCCCAGTGCATCCATCAGGCCGATGAAGTCGTCGATGACGACATCAATGGTCCACGGAAAGTCGCGCGCCACCGGCGTTGAACGTCCGTAGCCGCGCATATCCGGGCGTATCACGCGAAAGTCGCGCGCCAGATGCGGCACCCAGCCAAACCACACCGCGCCGCTTTCACAGTTGCCGTGCAACATGAGGATGGTTTCGGCGGGTTTCCACGGATCGGTGAAATCGTCGATCTCGTAGTGCAGATTCAGGTCGTTTTCAAGCGTAATGGAGGGCATGCTGCTTCCTGTCAGTGGGGGCCGGGATTTGGTTTCGTTGAGGGCTTGAGCATACGTCAGGGCCTCATCATCGGCAAAGTTTCCTTGACGCACGCCACACGGAATAATAGATTCGGGCCCTATGAAAAACACCGTGATGTTGATTCCCCGCAACCGGCACGTCGTGGCCGGTTTTTGTTTTGCCGCCGTCTTCACCGCCAGCGCCGGCGTTGTTTGCGCCGCCGAACCGTATCCGCACAAACCAATCCGTATCGTGCATGGTTATCCGGGCAGTTCGTCGGAGACCAATGCGCGGCATTTGGCGCAGCGTTTGACGGAAATGCTTGGTCAGCAAGTGATTGTCGAAGGCAAACCCGGCGCGACCGGTACGATCGCCGCCGATTTTGTCGGCGCCGAAACGGCAGATGA
>CAZVDN010000584.1:0-1645 GCA_964625665.1 uncultured Streptomyces sp.
CTGCCCATGTTCTGGCCCGGCGGAATGTCATGCGTCGCCTCCGGATTCGGTTGCTGGCCCGGTACCGACAGATCGAGCATGATCGAACGTTGCGCACCGGCGCCGGGCATGTCGCGCCCTATCGCCGACATCATGGCGCTGTCCTCGGCCGACAGGCCCGGTATGGTCATATTGCGCGTCTCGACGCTCATCCAGTAATGCGTCGCCGGCTTTTGCCCCTGCGCGCCCGCTGCCGCGCCATAAATCGCCGCAGAAACGGCGACGGTCATTGCGATTTCCAGTTTCATGCCGGTCTTTCCATTTAGATAATCGTGTCGACGCACCGTGCGCCGGGTGTGCTGCCAGAATACCGCAGATCCGCGTCAGTTATTGCGCGGACGTCGCAATGCATATCGCTGAATCAGCGCAACCAGCTGCGCCAGATTGATCGGCTTGGCGATGTGCGCGACCATGCCTGCGGCGAGGCATTTATTGCGGTCTTCGGCCAGCGCATGCGCAGTCTGGCCGATGATCGGCATATCCGGCGCAAGGGCGAGGATTTTTCGCGTGGCTTCATAACCGTCCATTTCCGGCATCTGCAGATCCATCAGCACAATGTCGAATGCGCCGGCGCCCTCGCGTTCCACCGCGGCAACCGCTTCAATCCCGTTTTCCACCATCCGCAGTTGCGCGCCATCGTCGGCCTGCAATGTTTCTTCGAGCAGCATGCGGTTGAACGCATCATCTTCGGCCACCAGAATGGAAACACCGGCGAGCGGCCGTTCCGCGCCCGACGCGCCAACGGCGACCGGCGCGCGCGACACTGCAACCGTGTTGACCGGGACATAAGGCAAATGCACTTCAAAGGTGCTGCCGGCACCCGGCCGGCTCTCGACCCGGATTTCGCCGCCCATCAAATCCACGAGGCCCTTGCTGATCGCGAGTCCCAGTCCGGTGCCGCCGAATTTTCGCGTCGTCGATCCATCGGCCTGCTGAAACGGCGTGAACAGCTTGACGATCTGTTCGGCGCTCATGCCGATGCCGGTGTCGGTGACCGCAAACACGAGCTTCCCCTCGCGCAAGGATGCCGACAGCGTCACCGTGCCGGCCTCGGTGAATTTAAGCGCATTGGACAACAAATTGAGCAGCACCTGCCGTAACCGCAATGCATCGCCCTTGCAGGCGCGCGGAAAATCCGCAACCCTGTCGAGGCGCAGTTCAATCTGCTTGCCGCGTGCGCGGGCGCCCACCATGTCGATGACTTCCTCGAGCACTGTCGACAGATCGATTTCCGTCTGTTCGATGACGATCTTGCCAGCGTCGATTTTCGAGAAATCCAGGATATCGTTGATCACGCCGAGCAGCACGTTGCCCGACGTGATGATTTTCTCGAAGGCGTTGTGCGCCTTTTCCGGGTGCCCCGCATTGCGCATGCCGATCTGCGCGAAGCCGAGCACGCCGTTGAGCGGCGTGCGGATTTCGTGGCTCATGTTGGCAAGGAATTCGCGCCGCACGCGCGCGAGGTTCTCCGCAGCGGCAAGCGCTTCTTCGCGCGCAAGTGCAGCGGCGCGCTGTGCCGTCATATCGACAATGCTCACCACTGTGCCGGTATGCACACCGTCCCGGGTCATTGGATACATCGCATACATGAC
Organism: uncultured Streptomyces sp.; assembly: GCA_964625665.1. Classification (GTDB taxonomy): domain Bacteria; phylum Pseudomonadota; class Gammaproteobacteria; order Burkholderiales; family SG8-41; genus PALSA-1004. The sequence goes on from CAZVDN010000584.1 coordinate 1,632, forward strand.
CGGAATTGCGTGGC
>CAZVDN010000585.1:0-258 GCA_964625665.1 uncultured Streptomyces sp.
GCGTTCGCGGCGCTCTGCAGCGGCAATGAAGGCCGGCGCAATATCATCGTATTTGCGGATGCGCGCCTTCGCCCAGTTCACTTCGAGAGTGGCTTCGGTGCCGATCGGCCCGATGGTCTGGCCGCTGCGCGGCTGGTCCCAATCGATGTTTTCTGCGCGCACCACCACATCGGTCAGCCAGCGCTGCTCATGCCAGCGCCGCGGCGCGTGTTTGTCCCGCTTCGATGCCATTGTTCCTCCGGTTTCTGGATTGATCAG
>CAZVDN010000585.1:268-1640 GCA_964625665.1 uncultured Streptomyces sp.
ATTGCAGGGCATGGGCACCTTGTGCGGCACTACGATACCAGTCACCGGCACCGCCCCCGGGCGGTGCCGATACAACTTGATACAATTTGCCCCGCTGCTGCGTCAACTGCGCCTGCAACCGCACGTTGTTCGGACTGTAGCCAATGCAATCGTCTTAACCACCTAAGGGAGAATCAGCATGACAACGATCAAAGCAGCCGTAGTTGCAGTTTCACTCGCTTTCGCCGGTGCAGTGTTTGCGCAGGGCACCCCGGCACCGGCCGGCAATCCCGCCGCCACGCCGGGCATCGACAAACGCCAGGAAAACCAGCAAAAGCGCATTGATGCAGGCGTCAAATCCGGACAGTTGACGGAGAAAGAGGCCGCGCGCATGGAGAAGCGCCAGGAAAAACTGCAGAAGGACAAGGAAAAAGCGCAGGCCGACGGTGTTGTCACCAAGAAAGAACGCCATCACCTGAACCGCGAAGCTGATCGCAACAGCAAAGCGATCGCCCGCCAGAAACACGACGGTCAGCACAAGTAGTCCGCCGCAGATGCAATAAAAAAGCCCGCCGCCGGCGGGCTTTTTTACTTCCACGCCCTCTTATATCAGGCGCCAGTCGTCGCCTGCGCGAGCGACCCGGCCGTCGGCCTCGAGCTTCAACAGATGCGCGTAGAGCGAACGTTTGGCCGCGCCGTGCAGCTTGATCGGAGTGTCGGCATAAACCACCGAGACCAGTTCATCGAGCGTGGCCGGATTTTTCGTCGCAAATCCTTCAATCACTTTCTGTTCGCGCCGCAAACGGTGTGCAATGAGTTTGCGCGCTTCATCGTGCGGCTTGGCGATCAGATGGCCGTGGCCCGGCGCAATGCAATCGGCATCGAGCGTCAGCAGCAATTCCAGGGAACGCAAATAGGCCCCCATGTCGCCATCGGGCGGCGTGATGACCACCGTGGAGCCCTGCATGACATGGTCACCGGTAAACAACAGCTTGTCCTCGACCAGCAGATAACACAGGTGGTTGGAGGCATGGCCCGGCGTATGCACAGCCTGCAGCGAAAAATCGCCGCACCGCACGATGTCGCCGTGTACCGGCACACGGTCCGGCGCGAAATCACGGTCCTGGTTCGCCTGCGGCGGTGCCGGCATGCCAAGCACGGCGGCTCCCGTCGCGGCCTTCAATGCGCGCACGCCCGGCGAATGATCAAAATGCGTATGCGTCGTCAGTATGTATCGCAGGCGGCTCCCCACTGCGGCGATCAGCGCCGCAATATGCGATTCGATGTCGGGCCCCGGATCTATGACTGCAAGTTCGTTCGTACCGACGATATAACTGTTGGTGCCTGGCCCGGTCATCATCCCGGGATTCGGCGCCGTGAGCCGCCTCACCCG
>CAZVDN010000586.1:0-484 GCA_964625665.1 uncultured Streptomyces sp.
CTGCGCGAACACTGTGGCGACAGCGTGACCGCCTTCGAACTCATTTCACGGTCCTGCATTGAATTGCTGCTCGCCCACATTCCGGGCACCCGCGACCCTCTGGCGGACAAGCATGCCTGGTACGTCCTGACCGAACTGGGCGACGCCGGCGACGAAGCCGCGCTGCAGGCGCGCGTCGAAGCAGCGCTGATGCAGGCCAGCGAACAGTCGTGGGTGCTCGATGCAGCCATCGCCGGAAGGTTCAAGGGAATCTATATCCAGGGCGAGGATGTCGTTCAGTCCGATCCCAATACGCGCCACGTCGCCGAGGCTTTTGCGGCGATGGAATGCGTGGTGGTCCATGACCTGTTCCTGAACGAAACCGCCAACTACGCACATGTGTTCCTGCCTGGCTCCACCTTCCTCGAGAAGAACGGAACCTTCACGAATGCCGAGCGCCGCATCCAGCGCGTGCGCAAGGTGATGACACCGCGCAACGGCCATG
>CAZVDN010000586.1:494-1640 GCA_964625665.1 uncultured Streptomyces sp.
CCGCGACCCGGGCGCAGGCGGCATCGTTCTGGAAAATGCGTGAACCGATCCCTGACGCCGCCAAGGTCGCCGGCTTGGTCTACCGCCACGACATCTCGGTGGCTGCCAGCAAGGTGCCGGAATTCATCCGCCGCGCAGGCGCCGCGCTGGAAACCGCGTTTCCCGGCACCAACGTGATCTGCTTCGGCCATCTCGGCGACGGCAACCTGCACTACAACGCCTTCGTGCCCGGCCGCGACCGCGCCGACGCCATGGCGCGCGGTTCGACCGACGTCAACCGCGTGGTGCACGACGTGGTCACCGCGCTCGACGGCAGCATCAGCGCCGAACACGGCATCGGCGTCTCCAAACGCAGCGAACTGGCGCGTTGCAAGGACCCGCTGGAACTTGAACTCATGCGCAGCGTCAAACGGGCGCTGGATCCGCACGGATTGATGAATCCGGGCAAGATTTTCTGATGCCGGCCGCAAGGAAATACCGCTGAGCGCGACCAAGCAACCGGACCAACCCGACAGGAGCACCGCATGACCGACAAGATCGTCAAACCGCCGCAGGAGTGGAAAGAAGTCCTGACGCCGGAGCAATTCCATGTAGCCCGCGAAAAAGGCACCGAACGCGCCTTTACCGGCATTTACTGGGACAACCACGATGCCGGCGTCTATCGCTGCGTCTGCTGCAATGCCGAGCTGTTCAAATCCGACCATAAATTCGATTCGGGCAGCGGCTGGCCGAGCTTTTACCAGCCTGCGGTTGACGCAAACGTCGCCACCGAAGAAGACGTCAGCCATGGAATGCGCCGCATCGAGGTCGTCTGCAAACATTGCGATGCGCACCTTGGGCACGTCTTCGAGGACGGCCCAAGACCGACCGGCCTGCGCTACTGCATCAACTCGGCGTCGCTGAAATTCGAAAAGAAATAAGCGCGCGCCGATTGGACATCGGCGCGGCGATACCGGACAATCTGCGCCGATGAAAGCCCTCTTCGACCTTTTTCCGCTGCTGGTTTTTTTCGGCGCCTACGCAACCGTCGATATTTTCTTCGCCACTGCCGCCATGATGGTGGCGACGACGCTGCAGGTTGCGTGGGTCTGGCTCAAGCACCGCAAGATTGAAAAGGTGCTGATGATCAGCTTCGGCGCGATCATG
>CAZVDN010000587.1:0-1625 GCA_964625665.1 uncultured Streptomyces sp.
CTTACAGGCCGGTGGTCAACACCACCTTGCCGATCACCTTGCGATCGCGCACCAGCGCCAGCGCTTCCATGTAACGCGCCAGCGGAAAGCTCGCCATGACGTAGGGCTTCAACTTGCCAGCGCGATAGAGATCGAACAACTGGCCGCGCACGGCCAAACATTTCTCCGGCTGCCGATCGCGGTAATTGCTGAACTGCAAACCGATCAACGAAATGTTTTTCACCAGCAGATGGCCGGCCTTTACTTCGGGAATGCGGCCGCCGGCGAAACCGACGACGATAATGCGACCCGACCACGCGATGGCGCGCAGGCAGGCATCGAAGATGTCGCCGCCGACGTTTTCGACCACGACATCCACGCCCTTTTTGCCGACTGCGGCATAGACCTGATCGCGCAGACTGTCGCGGATGTTTTCAACGCTGGTGTCGATGATGTGATCGGCGCCGGCCGCTTTCGCCGCCGCGGCTTTCTCCGGGCTGCTGACGGCAGCGAGCACGGTCGCGCCGAGCGCCTTGGCCACCTGCACGGTGGCCATGCCGACGCCGCCGGCCGCGCCGGTGACCAGCACGGTTTCGCCGGCCTTGATGCCGGCACGTTCGACCAGCGCGAAATGCGCGGTCATGTAGGTGAGACCCATCGCCGCCGCTTCAGTAAAGCTCATCGCGTCAGGAATCACATGACAGTTCAGCGCGCGCACCGCCACCTGCTGGGCGTAGCCGCCGTATTCGATCTGGATCAGCACGCGGTCGCCGGGTTTGACGTGGGTGACATTGGCGCCGACGGCTTTCACAATGCCCGCACATTCCTTGCCCGGGCTGAACGGCAGCGGCGGCAGGACCTGATACTTGCCCTGGATCACCAGCAGATCAGGGAAATTGACGCTGGCCGCCTTGATATCGACCAGTGCTTCGTCGGCGCCCGGTTGCGGGCCGGCCACCTCTTCGAGCGTCATGCTGTCGAGCGGGCCGAACTCTTTGACCACCAATGCTTTCATCCGGAACTCCGATTGCGTATTTGCGTGATGATTTGAGGCGCGCAGTTTAACGCGTCCGCCGTACAAACAAAAAGGCGGGGAGGACCCCGCCTTTTGTCCGGGCAGCCGGCGGATTGCGCGGCTGCCTGTCCGGTTACTGCATTTTCAGGTTTTTACTGCTTGTTGGCTTTTTTGCTCTTCTTCGACTTCTTGGCTTTCTTTTCGCCTTTGGCTTTTTTCGGCGCATCAGCCTTCGGTGTTGCGGGTGCTGCGGCCGGCGCGGCGGCCGGTGCGGCGGCCTTAGGCGCGTCGGACTTGGCCGGAGCCTGCGCGAATGCCGCAAGGGTCGAAGTTGCGAAAATAGCGGCAACCAGCGTGGTGATCATTTTTTTCATGGCAAGTGCTCCTCTGGTAGATCCGAAGTCCGGATGAATGCAGTAACGTGCAAGTATACGTCAGGTTGACGCCTCTGCGGCAGCGTGCTGGCATGGCCCCGCCCAATTGCTTATAGTAGCGCCTCATTTCACCCAAGGGAACACGCATGGAACTCAATCTTAAAGGCCGCACGGCGCTGGTCACCGGCGGCTCACGCGGCATCGGTTTCGGCGTGGCCGAACGGCTCGCCGCCGAAGGAGTCGATCTGCATCTGGCC
>CAZVDN010000588.1:0-1618 GCA_964625665.1 uncultured Streptomyces sp.
TTTGACGGGGGCCGCCGTTTTTTGTCTGCTGCCGTCCTTGGTGTGTGCTGCTGAACCCGGCGACGCGCAGCTCGTTGCCTGTCTCTCCTGTCACGGACATGCGGAGCGGCCGCCGTTGCCCGGCGTGCCGGCGCTCGGCGCGCAGCCGCTCGACTACCTGACCATCCAGCTTTACATGTTCCGCGAAAAAATGCGCGCGGTGGAGCCGATGACGACGCTGTTGAAAGGCATGAAGGACGACGACCTGAAGCGCCTCGCGGCAACCATCGCCAAACTGCCGCCGCCCGCGCCGAATGCGGAACCGGCCGAGGCGGCGCGCATGGAGCGCGCGCAGGCGCTGGTCGTGCAGCACCGCTGCAATTTCTGCCACAACAAGGATTACTCAGGCCAGCAGAACGTGCCGCGCCTCGCCGGCCAGCGCGAGGATTACCTGCTGAAAGCGCTGCGCGATTACAAGTCCAACGCGCGCCGCGGTTACGACGCGACGATGGATGACGTGATCTATCCGCTCAACGACGACCATTTCCGCGATCTCGCGCATTTCCTGTCGCGGCAGCGCTGAGCTTTTGACGTGCTGCCGTAACGTAGCGCAATCCGGGTTCGTGAATCCCGAAATGATTGTGCGCAGGCTGCCGGTTGTTAGGCGAGCTTCTGGTTCTTCAACGGCAGATCGCGCAGCGGACGACCGATTGCCGCGCTTACTGCGTTGACTACCGCGGGCGCCACCACGGCAATCGTCGGTTCGCCGATGCCGCCCCAGAAATCGCCGTTGGCGATGACGATGGTTTCGACCTTGGGCATTTCCGCCAGCCGCAGCACGCGGTAGTTGTGGAAGTTCGATTCGACGATGCGGCCTTTTTCAACGGTGTTCTCACCCCACAGTGCGGCGGAGAGGCCGTAGACAATCGAGCCCTGCACCTGCGCTTCGATTTGTCCGGGGTTCACGGCATGGCCGACATTCACCGCCAGCACGATGCGATGGACTTTGACGTCGCCGTTTTTGCCGACCGACACTTCAGCCACTGCTGCCGAGTAGGTGTCATAGCTCATGAATTGCGCCACGCCGCGGAACACGCCCTTCGGCAAAGGTTTGCCCCAGTCGCCGCGCTCGGCTGCGCGGTTGAGGATGTCGAGGTGTTTCGGATGGTTGCGCATCAGGTTGCGGCGGAACTCCACGGCATCGACGCCGGCCGCGCGCGCGACTTCGTCGATAAAACACTCCATGTAAAAGCCGTTCTGCGGCACGTTGACGCCGCGCCAGGTGCCGACCGGCACATGGGTGTTGCGGATGGCGTATTCGATCAGCAGGTTCGGGAAGGTGTAACCGAGCGTCTGGTCGCCCTTGGCGTACCAGCCCTGCAACTGGCGGTCATCTTTGTAGCCGTCGATGATGGCCGACGGATTGACCCAGGCATTGATCGACTGGCCCGACATGCGCGCGTGAAAGCCGACGATATTGTTTTGCGCATCGAGGCCGGCGGTGAATTTGCATTGCGAAATCGGCCGGTACTGGCCGTGCTGCATGTCTTCCTCGCGTGACCAGATCATTTTGATCGGCACGCCCGGAAACTGCTTGGCGATATCGACGGCCTGGCGCGCGAAATCGGAGACGCGGCCG
>CAZVDN010000589.1:0-1609 GCA_964625665.1 uncultured Streptomyces sp.
AAAGTGTATGAATATGGAATTTTCATCGTCAGCCGATATTGCGCAGTCCGTCGACGATGCGCACGCGCGCGGCACGCCAGCAAGGCACTACTGCCGCAATCACGGCAATCAGCGCAGCGCACGCCAGTTGCAAATAAACCGTCTCATCATGCACGCGGAACGCCGGAAACAGCGTGCCAGTCGCCTTGCCGAATTTTTCGGCAATCGGATACGTCAGCAAAATGCCGAACACGGCGCCCAGTCCCGAAATGACAAAGGCTTCACCGAAAATCAGCGACGCCAGATGGCTTCCGTTGAAACCCAGCGCCTTCAACGTCGCGTATTCGGTCATGCGTTCGCGCACCGTCATGGCCATCGTGTTGGCCATGACCGCCATAATGATGAAAATGACCAGATAGGAAACAATGCGGATCGCCACCACGATCGCCTCGGTCATGGAAACAAATCCGAGCTGGAAGGCCTGCTCCGTTTCCGTCAGCGTCTCGGCCAGCGAATTTTTGAACGTCGCATCAACCGCTGCCGCGACCTCCGCGGCGCGATCGGCACCGGTCAGTCCGATGACGTAGACGCCCACTGAATTGAGCCGGCGCGGCGCCACCTTGCGGATGGTTTCGTTCAGGTATTCCCATTGAAAGAAAAACTGCGAGACATCGGTTTTCTTTTCAGCGCCGTCATAAATGCCGCGGATCACGAAATCCCAGTTCCCGGGAAATATCGTGCCGCGCAGACTGACGCTGTCACCGACCTTGAAACCGTAGGTGTCCGCCAGGCGCCGCCCGACAATGGCACCCTTGCGGTCGCGCTGAAAATCGCGCATTTGTTCCGGCGGCACGACGAATTCCGGGTAGAGTTCGAAATAGGTCGGCGCGTGCACGGCAAACTGCGGAAAGAAATTCTTTTCCGTCACATAAACGCCGCCGAACCAGTTGGCGAACGACACCGCCTTGACGCCGTCGATCTGACGAATCTTGCCGGCGTAAGCGAGCGGCAGCGGAAACACCAGCGAAATCGAATTGCGCGACACCAGCCGCGACTTCGACGCCGCCTCGGCGCCGGCATACCAGGCATCCACCACGGTGCGCAGCAGACCGAACGCCACGATTGCAACAACGATGCCCAGCACCGTCAGACCGCTGCGCAAGCGGTGGCGCAGCGCGTTGCGAAAAATCATTCTGAGATAATGCACGCGGCCCGATTCCCGTTATTTCGCCAGCTCGCCTTTGTCGAGGTGGCGTGTGCTGCGCGCCTTGGCCGCCGCATGCGGATCATGGGTCACCATGATGATCGTTTTGCCAAGCTCACGGTTCAGGCGGTCGATCAGATTGAGCACATCCTCGGCCGAGGCACGATCGAGGTCGCCGGTCGGTTCGTCCGCGACCAGTATGGTCGGATCGGTGACGATCGCCCGCGCAATGGCGACGCGCTGCTGCTGCCCGCCGGACAACTCGGACGGATAATGCTCGGCGCGGTCATGCAGGCCGACCATCGCCAGCGCTGCCTCGACATGTTCGGCGCGCTCGCGCGCACTGAGGTCGGTCAGCAACAAAGGCAACTCGACATTCTCGGTCGCCGTCAGCACCGGCATCAGATTGTAAAACTGGAAAATAAA
>CAZVDN010000590.1:0-1604 GCA_964625665.1 uncultured Streptomyces sp.
CTGAGCGTGCCGCCGGGCCGGGCAGTTTCCAGATGCATTTTCTCGATGTGCTGCATGGCGTCCGCCAGACGGATGTCGAGGCGCGGGTGCGCCTGCAACACGGCTGAACCGCCATGCCGGAAAAATCCGCCATCGATTATTCGGTTGTTTTCCACGCCTCGGTCAATGGCATGGCGTTCACCGAAATCGACAGCGGCAAAATCGTTGATGTCAACGCGCAGTGGCTGCGTGCCACGGGCATTCCGCGCGAACGCGCGCTGGGCCGCACGGCGTTCGAACTGGGTCTCTGGGAGAATCCAGACGACCGCGCAGCCTGCCTTGCCGAACTGCAGCAAAAAGGCCGCCTTGATGCGTTTGAAACCCGCCTCATCATGCGCGGCGTCACCTCGCATTTTCTGATATCGGCGCAGGTCATCGAATTCGATGAGCGGCAGCACGTGATGTGGGAGCTTCGCGACATTTCCGCCCTCAAGCAGGCCGAGGGCGCGCGAGCCTATGTGGCGGCGATTGTTGACAGCATCGACGATGCCATTATCAGCCGCGGTATGGACCGGACTGTCCTTTCATGGAACCGCGCCGCGGAGCGGATGTTCGGCTACAGCGCGGCCGAAGCCATCGGGCGGAGCATCGCCTTTTTGATTCCCCCGGAGCGCGAAGACGAATCGGCGTGGGCGCGCTCGCAGGTTGTGCAGGGTATCGCGATCATCGACATGGAAACGGTGCGCATGCGCAAGGACGGCAGCCGTGTCGATGTTTCAATGACTTCATCACCGGTGCGTGATGAACGGGGCCAGGTCGTCAGCATCGCGTTGATTTTCCGCGACATCACCGAACGCAAACGCAAGGCGGCGCTGATCGAACTGCTTGAATCCCTGGCGCGTGCGACCAATGAGGCGGCGACGGTCGAGCAGGGTCTTCAGGCCTGTCTCGACCGGATCTGTGAATACGGGGGCTGGCAGCTCGGACATGTCGGCTTGTTCGCGGCGGGGCAAAGTTCCGGTGTGACGAAGGTTACTTACTGGCGCTGCGAGGATGCGGCGCGCTTCGGCGAATTCATGCGACTGACCGACGACCATGTGCGCAGCCAGCATGGCGGCGCCTTCCTGAGTCGTGCGGTACGCGAATCCCGTGCAGTCTGGATCGAGGACGTTGCAGCCGTATTGAGCGATTCGTCGGTACAGAACAGCCGGCTGCGCAATGCCTACCGCTGCGGCGTGCGTTCGGCGTTCGTGTTTCCGCTGTTCGTCGACCGGCAGATTGCCGGGTTCCTCGAATTTTTTTCGACCGAGAACCGTGTCTGCGACAAGGACCTGCTCGATGCGAGCAACAGCGTTGCCAGCCAGCTCGCGCGCGTGATCGAGCGCGGGCGTGCGGCCGAGCAGCTCGAGCAGATGAACGTCGACCTCGAAATACGCGTGGCGCGGCGTACCGCCGAACTCGAGGCGGCCAACGAGGAACTGAATTCCTTCAGTTACACGATCGCCCACGACATGCGCGCGCCGATCCGCGCCATCAACGGGTTCAGCGAAATGGTGTTGCAGGCCAACGAAGGCCGGCTCGACGAAAAGACGGTCGGGCACCTGCGTCGCGTGGTCGCCGGCAGC
>CAZVDN010000591.1:0-1597 GCA_964625665.1 uncultured Streptomyces sp.
CGTTCCTGCGGTTGCCAGCCGAGTTCGCGTGCCAGTTTGCCAGCATCGATGGCGTAGCGGCGGTCGTGGCCGGGCCGGTCCTTGACGAACGTCAGCAACGACTCGCGCGGTTTCGCCACCGGGCGCAGTTCGTCGATGATCCGGCACAGCGTCCTGACCACATCAAGGTTGGTTTTTTCGCTGTTGCCGCCGACGTTGTAGGTTTCGCCGACGCGCCCGCGTTCGAGCACCGCGCGCAGGGCCGCGCAGTGGTCGCCGACGTAGAGCCAGTCGCGGATATTCAGGCCGTCGCCATAGACCGGCAGCGGTTTGCCGTTGAGTGCATTGAGCGTGATCAGCGGGATGAGTTTTTCGGGAAATTGCCGCGGTCCGTAATTGTTCGAGCAGTTGGTGATGATGGCGGGAAACTGGTACGTGCAGCAGTAGGCGCGCACCAGATGATCGGAGGCGGCTTTCGAAGCGGAATAGGGGCTGCTTGGCGCGTAGGCGAAGGCCTCGGTGGCCGGCGGGCTTTCTGCCGACAGCGAGCCGTAGACTTCGTCGGTCGAAACATGCAGAAAGCGGAAGCGCGCTTTTTCTTCCGCGGACGCCTCGTTCAGCCAGGCACGCGCGGCTTCGAGCAGATTGAAGGTGCCGACCACATTGGTTTGCACGAATTCACCGGGTGCGTGGATCGAGCGGTCGACATGGCTTTCGGCTGCAAAATGCACGATCGCGCGCGGGCGGTGTTCGCGCAACAGCGATTCGATCAACGCGCGGTCATTGATGTCGCCGTGCACGAAGCGATAGCGCGTGTCTTGCGCGAACGCCGCCAGGTTTTCCGCGTTGCCCGCGTAGGTCAGTTTGTCGAGATTGAGCAGTGCCTCACCGCCGCCGTTCAGCCAGTCGATGATGAAATTGGAACCGATGAAACCCGCGCCGCCCGTGACCAGAATCAATGGATTCACCCTGCATGCAAAAAACGTGTGGAACGGCCGTTCACTGCGCCGCCGCGAAGACCGATATTCTATGCGGACGCGGCATTGTCGTGTAGGCTACGCGCGTTAGAAACCGCCCCCGCGGCACCCGTGATGGCCAAAAGCATTCTGCTCGTGAAGACCTCGTCGCTCGGCGACGTCATCCATGCCTTGCCCGCGGTGAGCGATATGCGGGCCGTCATGCCGGATTTGCATATCGACTGGCTGGTCGAGGAGTCCCTGGTGGCGATACCGCGCCTGCATGCGGGCGTTGCGGCCGTCATTCCGGTTGCGTTGCGGCGCTGGCGACGCAGCTTCTGGAAGAAAAATACACGCGACGAAATTTCCGCGTTTGCCGGCAATCTTCGCACCAGAACCTACGATGCCGTCATCGATGCACAGGGACTGTTCAAAAGCGCGGTGATTGCGCTGATGGCGCGCGGCCCGCGCCACGGCCTGGATTTTCACAGTGCGCGCGAGCCGCTGGGGCTGTTTTATCAGCGTTGTTATCGCATTGGTTGGGATATTCATGCCGTAGAACGCAACCGTCAGCTTGTCGCGAAGGTTCTGGGTTATGCGATCGACCGGCCGTGTGACTTCGGCATCAGTGCCGCACCGCACGAATTTGCCTGGCTGGGGCA
>CAZVDN010000592.1:0-1583 GCA_964625665.1 uncultured Streptomyces sp.
GCGCCGGCAACGCCTTTCTACGCTGGCAACGCGACAGCGCCAACAGCCTCGCGCAACAGGCCACCGCCTATTGGACCGAAGAGCGCCCGCTGGTCGCCGCGCGACCGCTGCTGGAACAGTTTTCCCGCGACATCGACATCCTGCGCGATGACGTCGCGCGCTTCGAAAAACGTCTCGAACATCTCGCTGCTCGCCGGTAGTTTCACGCAGGGGCGGCAAAAGCCACCGCCAACGCCCTGTTAGAATGGGCGCATGAACCTGTTGCGCCTCCTGAAAATCATCCGTGTCGGTCTGCATTTCGGCCTAGATGAATTCATTCTTGGCCACGAGCGCGTGCGCGGATTGCGCATTCTCCTGCGCACGCTGTTCTTCTGGCGCCGCTACGAACAACCGCGCGCCGCGCGCCTGCGGCTTGCGCTGGAGGCGCTGGGACCGATTTTCGTCAAATTCGGCCAGATCCTGTCCACGCGGCGCGACCTGCTGCCCGGCGACATCGCCGATGAACTCGCCAAACTGCAGGACCGGGTGCCGCCGTGCGAACCTGCGATCGCCCTTGCCGCCGTCTCGCGCGCCTACGGCAAACCGGCGAACGAGGTCTTTGCCGAATTCAATGCCACGGCCATCGCCAGCGCTTCGGTGGCACAGGTGCATTTCGCACTATTGCCCGATGGCCGCGAAGTCGCCGTCAAAATCCTCCGCCCCGGCATCGAACAGGTGATCCGCAAGGATGTTTCACTGCTTGATGCAGGTGCCAGCCTGATTGAATTTCTCTGGGCCGACGGCAAACGCCTGCGGCCGCATGAAGTGGTTGCGGAATTCGCGCGCCACCTTGAAGACGAACTCGACCTCATGCGCGAGGCCGCCAACGCCAGCCAGCTGCGCCGCAATTTCCTCAACTCGCCGCTGCTGCTGGTGCCCGAGATCCACTGGGACTGGTGCACCACCGAAGTGATGGTCATGGAGCGCATGCACGGCACACCGGTATCGCAGATTGCAGCGCTGCGCGAACAGGGCATCGACCTGAAGAAACTGTCGCGCGAAGGCGTCGAAATCTTTTTCACCCAGGTCTTCCGCAACGGCTTTTTCCACGCCGACATGCACCCGGGCAATATTCTGGTGGCAGCCGATGGGCGTTACATCGCGCTCGATTTCGGCATCATGGGCGCACTGACCGACAATGACAAACACTACCTCGCGCAGAATTTCCTCGCCTTCTTCCGCCGCGACTACCGGCGCGTCGCCGAAGCCCATATCGAATCGGGCTGGGCGCCGGCCGACACCCGCATCGACGCCTTCGAAACGGCGATCCGCGCCGTCTGCGAGCCGATCTTCGCCAAACCGCTCAAGGACATTTCCTTCGGCCGCGTGCTGCTGCGTTTGTTCCAGACCTCACGGCGCTTCAACATCGAGGTGCAGCCGCAGCTGGTGCTGCTGCAGAAAACGCTGCTCAACATCGAGGGCCTCGGCCGCGAACTCGACCCCGATCTCGACCTGTGGGAAACCGCCAAACCCTTCCTCGAAAAATGGATGTCGGAGCAGGTCGGCTGGCGCGGACTGTTGCGCCAATTGAAAACCGAGCTGCC
>CAZVDN010000593.1:0-1581 GCA_964625665.1 uncultured Streptomyces sp.
ACTGCAGCCAATGCAGCGCGCCCGTCGCGCTGCGTATCCCCGAAGGCGACGCGCTCCCGCGACATGTTTGCACGGCCTGCGGAACCATTCACTACCAGAACCCCAAGATGGTCGTCGGTTGTATTCCCGAGTGGGAAGACAAGGTCCTGCTCTGCCGGCGCGCCATTGAACCGAGGCGCGGCCTTTGGACACTGCCGGCCGGTTTCATGGAAAACGGCGAAACCACGTTCGCCGGCGCCATGCGCGAGACGCTTGAAGAAGCCAACGCGCGTGTGGAAATCGACTCGCTCTACGCGCTCTACAATATTCCGCATATCAGCCAGGTCTATCTGCTGTTCCGCGCCCGCCTGCTCGACCTCGATTTCAGCCCCGGCGAAGAAACACTCGAGTTGCGGCTGTTTACGGAAACCGAGGTTCCCTGGAACGAAATCGCCTTTGCCACGGTTCGCAACACGCTGAAGCATTACTTCGAAGACCGCCGCAAGGGCAGTTTTCCGTTTCACATGGGCACGATTGAACCGGTCAAACCCTGACCGCTCGCGCCGCCGCTACACGGCACGCAATGCGTCGACGATTTTGAGGTTCGACGCGCGTATCGCCGGCAGAAAACCGCCGACCACCCCCATGAACAATGCAAAGGCGATGGTCTTCAGACCGATCGCCGGGGTCAGCGTGAAGCTGAAGGCGAGTTCCGAAAACGACTGCCAGTTCATGGTCGAAATCGTGATCAACTGCATGAACGAAGCGAAAAACAAGCCGATCAGGCCGCCGGTGGCGCCCAGCAATGCGGCCTCCAGCAGAAACGCCGCCAGCACACTGCGGCGACGGAAGCCCAGCGCGCGCAATGTGCCGATTTCCGCGGTGCGACTGGCCACCGAGGCATACATGGTGATCATCGCGCCGATAACTGCACCGATTGAAAAAATAACCGACAGGGTCAGGCCGAGATACTTGATGAAATTGGCCAGCACCTCGGACTGATCAGCGTAAAAAACCGTTTCGCGCTTGGCCTCGACCGTCAGTCGCGGATCGCCTTCGACCCCCTTCTTGAATTCATCGAAACGCGATGCATCGCTGAGCTTGGCGACAAACGCGGAATAAACCGGCCGTCGGAACGCCTGCATCAACTGATCGGCATCGCCCCAGATTTCGGAGCCGAACCCGCTTTTGCCGCCGTCGAACACGCCGACGACCCACCACTCGCGCTGCCCGAACCACAGCGTCTCGCCGATGCCCGCCCCCTTGAAACGATCGGCGGCGCTGCGCCCGGCGACGATTTCCGAGGCGCCGGGGCGAAACATGCGCCCTTCAACGATCCTGACCTGCGGCCGCAATGCCGGCCCGCCCGCACCCACACCGCGCACCATGACATTGGTCGGCCGGCCGCTGTCGCGCTTGTTCAGATTGACCAGTACCACCGTCTCTTTGGAAACCTGCCGCGCGCCGTTGCCGTCCAGTGCCACGGCCGGCTGCGTTTCGAGCAGCGCCGCCTGCGTGCGATCGATGATGCTTTGCACTTCGGTCTGGGAGGACCTTCGGATCACAACCACGTTGTCGAAGGCGCCCGTCTCGACCATGGTC
>CAZVDN010000594.1:0-1578 GCA_964625665.1 uncultured Streptomyces sp.
GCGGGTCGAGGGAATGCCCGACAATTCCATGTTTTCCTTGCGCGTGCGCGCCGGACGACCGGATTTGGCCGGCACTTCATCGAAGCGCGACTGCAGATAGGCATAATCCACTTCCCAGACGCGTGCCCAATGACGCCAGGCGCCTTCGGTGAGCGTGTAGTAGAGCGGCAGGGTCGTGATATCGAGACCCATGTCGGTGGCGCCCTGCACGTTGCAATGGCCGCGGAAAATATTCGCGCCGCCGCCGAACGTGCCGACGTTGCCGGTCACCAGAAGCAGGTTGCAGTAAGCGCGCACATTGGCCGTGCCGACCGTGTGCTGCGTGCCGCCCATGCACCAGATGAAGGTCGAGGGACGCTCCTTGGCGAATGTCTCGGCAACCTTCCTGACCTGGGCGCCCGGAATGCCGGTGACGCGCTCGACTTCTTCAGGATTCCACTTTTCGACTTCGGCGCGGACGAGATCCATGCCGACGACGCGCTGCTTGATGAATTCCTTGTCTTCCCAGCCGTTCTGGAAGATGTGCCACATCATGCCCCAGATCACGGCAATGTCCGTGCCCGAGCGGAAGCGCACATATTCCGTCGCGTGAGCGGCGGTGCGGGTGAAGCGCGGATCGAGAACGATCATATTCGCGCGGTTCATTTCCTTGCCGGACAGAACGTGCTGCAGCGACACCGGATGAGCTTCCGCCGCATTCGATCCCATGAAGACGATCGTCTTGGCGTTGCGAATGTCGTTATAGCTGTTGGTCTGCGCGCCATAACCCCAGGTATTGGCGACACCGGCAACCGTGGTCGAATGGCAGATACGCGCCTGATGGTCGACCGAGTTCGTGCCCCAGAAGGCGCCGAGCTTGCGGAACAGGTAAGCGCCCTCGTTGGAGAATTTCGCCGAACCGAGGAAATAGACCGAATCCGCGCCGCTCTTGCCGCGGATTTCGTTCATCTTGTCGCCGATTTCGTTGATGGCCTGATCCCAGCCGATGCGGGTCCATTCGCCATTCACGAGTTTCATCGGATATTTCAGACGGCGATCGCCATGCACGAGCTCGCGCACAGCTGCGCCCTTGGCGCAATGCGAGCCGCGGTTGATCGGGCTGTCATAGGCCGATTCCTGGCCGACCCACACGCCGTTCTGCACTTCGGCGACAACGCCGCAGCCGACCGAGCAATGGGTGCAGATGTTCTTTTTGGTTTCGATCTTCACGCCCGCCGCCACAGGACCGGCCTCGGCTTTGCGCACGGCGCCCAGCGAGATGGAACCCAGAGCCGCAACGCCGCCGGCGGCAAGGCCGGAGCGACGAAGGAATGTACGGCGATCGAGAACGCCGGATGCGAGACCTGCGGCAATGCCCTGAAGGCGCGCGCGTCCGGAAATGGCTTCTTTGCGTTTCGTCAGCATGGAACTGGCTCCCTCAGTACCGGTTCACACGGTAAAAAGTCTTGACGTGTTCGGTTTCCTTGTAGCGCATCTTCTCGCGCTCGCTCTTGGACTCGGTCGCAAGAGCGGGTTCCGAACCCGTGGCGATCGTTGCCGCTGCAACAACGGCTGCGCCGCCGCCTGCGCGGAAGAAGC
>CAZVDN010000595.1:0-1570 GCA_964625665.1 uncultured Streptomyces sp.
CAGCGCCAGCAGATTGGTCTGCTCGGCCAGCCCCTTGATTACCTCCACGATGCCGCCGATTTTTTTCGAGCTCGCATCGAGCCGCAAAGCGCTGGCATCGGCCGTGTGGATCACATCGGTAATGCCCTGGACGTTGTTGACCAGTTTGCCCATCAGATCGAGCGCACCGGCGACATTGGCCGACTGTTCGCTGGCGATCTGTCCGACGGTCTGCATGTTCGAGGCCGTCTCGCTGACACTGACCGACACCTCTTCGAAAGTGGCGGCGATCGACGACACCGCATCGGCCTGCTCGGCCGAGCTGGTCTTGACCTGCGCGCTGGCCACCGACAGCGTATTCGCAGAGTTGGCGATGTCCGAGCTGGCGCGCGTCGTCTCGAGGATGATGCTGCGGAATTTTTCCATCAGCCGGTTGTTCATCTGGCCGACGCAGGCGGTCTCGGCTGTGCCGACTTCCGGCACGTTGCGCGTGAAGTCGTCGTGCTCGACCGCAAAGGCGGCGGCCTCGATCACTTCCTTCAGCGGACGGTTCACGCTTTGCGCCACCGCGGCTGCCACCGCGGCCGACAGTCCGATCGCCAGCAAGGTCAGTGCCAGTTGCCAGAGCAGCAGCGTGCGGCTGTCGGCAAGCAGTTCGCTGGCGCTGGCGTTGATTTGCGCCGCCGTCGCCAGTTCGAGCGCATGCATTTCATCGATTTTTTCGCTGATCGCCTTGAACCAGTCGGCCGGCTCGACATTGAATCCGCCCTGCGCCGGGCCGGCGTCGAGAATGGCGCGCAGGCGCTGCACTTCCTTCTCGGCATTGCCACCGAGGATTTTTTGCAGCGCCGCTTTCTGCGCCGCGTCGGCCGCTCCGCCGAACACTTCCTGATAGGCCTCCTGCTTGTGGCGCTTCTGCAGAATCGCGCGATATTGCGCGGCCTCGACCTTGTTCGCCGCAAAAGCCGCGGTGGTCATGGCGCGCTCCTGGCCGGCGTTTTCCTTGCCGCGGATCACTGCCTGATAGGCGAGAATCTGTTTGGCGATCGACGGATCGCGGTTCAGGCGCGCCAGACCGTCCATTGCATCGAGCAATGCCGTAATCGTCGAGGTATAAAAGCCGATGCTCTCGCCCACCGGCACCGACAGCGCCCAGGCGCGCGTGCGCAGCGCGCCGATCTCGGCGAGTTTGGCATCGACGCGTTTGAACGCCGCCAGCGCATCCGGCGTGGCCACACCCTGTATCGATTCGACGAGGCCCTTGTAGGCCTTCAGCTGTTCGTCGGTTTTCGCGCGCAGACCGGGCAGCGTGTCGGCCATCTTCTGGCCGTTGGACTGCAGATAGCCGGCCGTCGTGCCGCGCTCTTTCTGCAATGCGTGGATCAGGTCGCCGGCGGCCACCGACACATGCATCAGTTCCTGCGTCTGACCAGCATTCCGGTAGAGGCCGAAGCTGTTCGAAATCAGCGCCGCCGAAAAAATCAGCAGTGCCACCAGCGGGATTGCGGTCAGCAGCGCCAGCCGCTGGAGAATGGTCGAGCGTTTCATGGGGTCATCCTTGGTTCAATCTGCGGTCGCATCGGTTTGAAGA
>CAZVDN010000596.1:0-1558 GCA_964625665.1 uncultured Streptomyces sp.
GCAATCGGCGCTACCGCCGGTGCTGCAATCATCTCTGCGGCTACGGCTGGCGCCACTGCGACCGTTGTTGCTGCGGTAGCTGTCGCGTCAGTCGACATGACTGAAGCCGCAGCTGGCGTCATACTCGACCCGCCAGGAGCGCCGGCTTGTGGTTGCGCGACGTAATCCGCTTGCTGATGGCTGCTTTCAGCTTGCGCGATACGGTCGAAAGCCGAGTCGTCGTTGCTGCGCATCTGTACCGAGCCACTGGCTGCCGGAGCGAAGGCAGCAGAGTCCTCGCCACGTTCGCGGCGTTCGCCGCCACGTTCACCACGGTCCCGGCGCTCACCACGCTCACGTCGTTCACCGCCGCGCTCGCCGCGTTCCCGGCGAGGACGGTCCTGCGCCTGCGTTTCGTTGCTGCCCTCAGCCTGTGTTGCCACCGCATTCGTTTGATCGGCACGTGCTTCTTGCGGATTGCGTGCAGCGTCATTCCTGCCTTCGCCACGACCATTGCGTCGACCATCACGTCGGCCATCGCGCTGACCCTCACGTAGACCACTTTCGCGCTGACCTTCGCCACGGGGGCCGCGATCCTGTCTCGGTTCACGCGGTTCGCGTGGCTCACGGGCTTCACGCGCAACAGCAGCGTCTTGTGCCGGGCGTGCTGCGCCCTCTGCATTCCGTTCGCCGCGCTCATTGCGCTCGGTGCGTTCGCCACGATTGCCTTGTCGGTCACCGCGACCACGTCCACCGCGTCCCCCACGATTGCGATCGCGTTGTCCATCGCGGCCACCACGGGCTTCATTACGGGCTGCGTCGCCACCCGGTTCAGCCCGGCGTTCAGCGGCGTTGCTATTGCTGTCGGCATCGCGTTTGAACCAGCCGACGATTCGACTGATGATGCCTGGTTGGCTAGCCACCACCTCGGACACACGGTTCGAACGCGGTGCTGCGCCAGGAGTGCCATTGGCTGACGATGCAACCGGTGCCGGCTGATTGGGGGTGAAGTTCTGCACTGCTGCCTGCGGCCGCTGCGCCTTGGCGTCGGCATCGACTTTCTCTTTTTCTTCTTCCGCCGCCGGCATTTCCACCATGTCATAGCTTGGCGGCAGGATGCCTTCCTGGTTCAGGTCGTCATGGCGCAGACGCTGCACTTTGTAATTCGGCGTTTCCAAATGCAGGTTGGGTATCAGCACCACATTGACTTTGAGGCGCGTCTCGATCGACAGGATGTCGGCACGCTTCTCGTTCAATAGGAAGGTTGCGACATCGACCGGTACCTGGGCATGAATCGAGGCGCTGTTCTCTTTCATCGACTCTTCCTGAATGATGCGCAACACATGCAGCGCGGTCGATTCGGTTGAACGGATGAAGCCCGTACCACCGCAGCGCGGGCACGGCTGATGGGCAGTTTCGCCGAGGCTAGGGCGCAGCCGCTGACGCGACAGCTCCATCAGGCCAAAGCGCGAGATCTTGCCCATCTGAACCCGGGCGCGGTCCACATGCAGCGCATCACGCAGGCGGTTTTCCACCTCGCGCTGATTGCGGGCGTTTTCCATGTCGATGAAGTCGATCA
>CAZVDN010000597.1:0-1555 GCA_964625665.1 uncultured Streptomyces sp.
TGACACCCAAATCCGGCACCGCATCGCTCAGACGCGACGCCAGCGGGCGATTGACGATCACGCCAAGCTGACCGCCGCCCGCCTCGGGCTGGGTAACCAGCACGACCGTTTCACGGAAATTCGGGTCGGACAGTTCGGGTTTGGCAATCAGAAAAATACCGTTGGCGACGGCGGCCTCTTCCGCACGCAGTTGCGGCACACCCGCCAGCGGCAGGCCCAGCGCGGCGGCCAGCAGACGCCTGCGCGTCAGGCTCATGCCGGAACTCAGCTGCTGCAGGCGAAAGGGTCCGTCGGTGCCGCAGAGGCCGCCGGCGCGGCCACACCGATGCTGTCGAGTTTGACGCCACGCCGCACCGCCGTCATTTCCGCCACAATGGCAATGGCAATTTCCGCCGGCGTCTTGCTTCCGATCTTCAGTCCGACCGGACCATGCAGGCGCGCGATTTCCTCGGCAGACAGATCGAATTCCGCGAGGCGCTTGCGCCGCCGTTCATTGTTGATGCGCGAACCCAGCGCGCCGACGTAAAACGCCGGCGATTTCAGCGCTTCGGTCAATGCCGCATCGTCGAGTTTCGGGTCGTGGGTCACCGCCACGACGGCGAGATGCGGATCGGCATTGAGCTCCAGCACGGCGTCGTCCGGATAGCTGCGCACCAGATTGACCCCGTCCACACTCCACTCATCGGCGTATTCCTCGCGCGGATCGCACACCGTGACCTGGTAATCGAGGGCCTGCGCGAACTGGGACAGAAAACGCGACGTCTGGCCGGCGCCGATAATCAGCAGACGCCAGCGCGGCCCATGGATGCTTTTCAGTTCGGTGCCGTCGAATTCGAGCATGTCCGACCAGCGGCCGGATTCGAGTTTGACCGCGCCGGATTGCATATGTAGCGTGCGCTTGACCAGCTCATGGCGGCCGATGATGTCGAGCAGTTCCTTCAGCTGCGATTCCGGCTTTACCGGCTCGAGCACCAATTGCAGGGTACCACCGCACGGCAGACCGAAACGCGCCGCCTGCTCAGCCGTCACGCCATAAGTGACGACCTCGGGCGCGCCGCCCTTCATCTGGTGCGCCTTAACGCGCTCGATCAGATCGTCCTCGACACACCCCCCGGAAACCGAGCCGACCACATGCCCGTCATCGCGGATGACCAGCATGGCGCCGATCGGTCGCGGTGCCGAACCCCAGGTCCGCACCACCGTCGCGAGGGTCGCCTTATGCCCGGAATCGAGCCAGGAAACCGCGCTTTTCAGGACTTCGGTATCTACACTATCCATATATGCTGTCACTGATTTCAATGCGCCAATGCGCGATGCGATCAAGGGTAGTGCACGGGCGAAACCCGGTCAAGCCGGCGCGGCGTCCGCTGCTGTAACATGACCGGTGCAGTATTGATGCAATCTCCGTCTGCCGGCGGCAGCGAACCAGTAACACGATTGGAACGGACACCACCATGAACGCAGGACAGTTTCTCAAAGGCCTGATTGACAAAGTCGCGGCCCCCGCCGATCCGGCACGCGGCGCGGCACGCCGCGCGCGCGAGGTTATCGAACG
>CAZVDN010000598.1:0-896 GCA_964625665.1 uncultured Streptomyces sp.
ATCCGGTCTGTTCGGCACGTCGGGCGTCTATCTGAAAGAGCACGACGAGACGCCGACCGACGGCAAGATCGCCGGCTTTGCCAAAATCGGCGGGCGCGATGTCGCTGTGGTGGTTAATGACTTTACCGTGAAGGGCGCTTCCACCAGCGCCACCAACGGCAAGAAGGTCGGCCACATGAAGCGCACTGCCACCGAGCGCGGCATGCCCTTCGTCATCATTGGTGAGTCTACTGGCGCCCGTTTGCCTGATGCAATGGGCGCCCGCGGCATGGGCCAGTTGCTCGGTAACGACAATACACAGTTCCGCCGTACGCGGGAGACGCCGATGGCCGCCGGCATCGTCGGCCCGTCGTTCGGGTCATCCGCATGGTTTGCCTGTCTGTCCGATTTCGCCGTCATGCACAAGGGTGCGACGATGGCGGTGTCGAGCCCGCGCCTGATTGAAATGGCGCTCGGTGAAAAAGTGAATCTCGATGAACTCGGCGGCTGGCGCTTGCATGCCGAAACTACCGGGCTGGTCGACCAGGTCGTCGACACCGAAGAAGAAATGTTTGCGGCGATCAAACGCTTTCTGTCCTATATGCCCAGCCACCACAATGAAACGCCGCCGGTGGCAGCGGTGCCCGAAGGTTCTGGCGCGGAGATGGCGGATATTCTCTCGCTGGTGCCGGAAAAGCGCACCCAGGTCTACGACATACGCAAAGTCATCAAGTGCATGGTCGACAAGGATTCGATGTTCGAATTGAAGCCGCGCTTTGGTAAAAGCGCGGTGGTGGCCTTGTCGCGCATGAACGGCAAAAGCGTCGGCATTGTCGCCAACAACCCCTTGGATCGCGGCGGCGCGCTGGATGCTGATGCTTGTCGCAAGACCGTGGATTTTCTGTTGATGTGCGATT
>CAZVDN010000598.1:943-1527 GCA_964625665.1 uncultured Streptomyces sp.
ATCCCCATCGTGCTGCTGGTCGATACGCCGGGATTCCAGATCGGCACCGAAGCAGAAAAAGCCGGTGCCCCGGGCAAGATCATGAACTTCATGAATGCGATGACGCTGCTCACCGTGCCGCGTTTGTCGGTGATTCTGCGCAAGAGCTATGGTCGCGCGTATGTGTGCATGGGCGGCGGTCGCCATACCGATGACATCTCCGCCTGGCCGAGCGCGGAAATCAGTTTCATGAGTCCTGAGTTCGCCACTACCATCGTGCACGGCGTGAAGCCGGGCGACCCTGATTTCGAAGCGCGGCTTGCCGATATCGAGCAGGGTTCGGATGTCTGGGGGCTGGCCGCGGTCTATGGCGCGCAGGCGGTGATCAGGCCGCAAGAAACGCGTGACTATCTAATCCGCATGCTTGAGGTGTATCAGTTACGCATGACCAAGGGCGTTGGGCAGCATCTCATGCGCACCTGGCCGACCAGTTACTAATAGTGTTGCACAGGGATCATCAAGCCCGCTCGGAGAAAATCGGCATCAATGATTTTCCTGTTGATCAGCAACAGCTTTTATTTTTCCCGGTGCCCTCTGTGCCTTCT
>CAZVDN010000599.1:0-1519 GCA_964625665.1 uncultured Streptomyces sp.
GCGGCCGCATATTCGGCGTTTTCCGAAAGGTCGCCGTGCGCGCGGGCCTCGGCAATGGCCGCAATGATCTGCGGACGCTTCACCGATTTCAGATCGTGCAGTTCGGCGCGCAGTTTTTCCGCGCCATTGACCGTCAATGGAATCTTGCTCATGGTGGCACCCGTAAAATCAGTGATCCGTCAGTAAACCGTCAAGCGACCGGCTGGGCAATGCGTTTGTGCAGCCCCTGCACATCGTAGGCTTTGAGATCGCGCGATTGCTGCATGCCGGTGCAGGCGGCGCGCGCCCCCGCCAGCGTGGTGTAGACGGTGATCCGGCCCTGCAGCGCGGCACGGCGGATCGCATAGGAATCCCGCACGGCAGCGCGTTTTTCTTCGACGGTATTGACGATCAGCGCGATTTCGCCGTTCTTGATCATATCCAGAACGTGCGGGCGTCCTTCTGCAACCTTGTTCATTGGCAGCACGGCAAGCCCGGCAGCTGACAAGGCTGACGCCGTGCCGCGCGTGGCCACCAGCTGGAAACCGAGCGCCACCAGTTCCTGCGCAATCGGCACCACCGCCCGCTTGTCGGCATCACGCACGCTGACAAAGACCTTGCCCGACATCGGCAGACGGTCACCCGCCGCGAGCTGCGATTTGATGAAAGCCTCGCCGAACGTCGTGCCGACGCCCATGACCTCGCCGGTCGATTTCATTTCGGGTCCGAGAATCGTGTCCGCGCCGGGGAATTTGATGAAGGGAAACACCGCTTCCTTCACCGAATAATACGGCGGCACGACTTCCTTGAGGCAATTCTGCGCGGCCAGCGATTTGCCGGCCATGCAGCGGGCTGCGATTTTTGCCAGCGGATGGCCGATCGCCTTCGATACGAACGGCACGGTGCGTGACGCGCGCGGATTGACCTCCAGCACGTAAATCACATCAGCCCCGCCGTCCTGCGGATCCTTCTGAATGGCGAACTGCACGTTCATCAGCCCCACCACTTTCAGGGCGTGCGCCATCGCAATGGTCTGGCGGCGCAGTTCGTCCTGCACGGCCGGTGTCAGGCTGAACGGCGGCAGAGAGCAGGCCGAATCGCCCGAATGCACGCCCGCCTGTTCGATATGCTCCATGATGCCGCCGATCAGAACGTCCTTGCCGTCGCATATGGCGTCGACGTCGACCTCGGTCGCATCGTTGAGAAAACGGTCCAGCAGCACCGGCGAATCATTCGAAACCTTGACCGCCTCGCGCATGTAACGCTCAAGCTCGCTCTGCTCGTGCACGATTTCCATCGCCCGTCCGCCCAGCACATAGGAAGGACGCACGACCAGCGGATAGCCGATCTCGGCGGCCAGTGCCAGCGCCTTTTGCGCGCTGCGCGCCGTGCGGTTCGGCGGTTGTTTGAGTTTGAGCTTATGCAGCAGTTTCTGGAAACGCTCGCGGTCTTCAGCGACGTCGATCGAGTCCGGCGAGGTGCCGATGATGGGCACGCCGTTGGCCTCGAGATCACGCGCCAGTTTCAGCGGCGTCTGGCC
>CAZVDN010000600.1:0-1519 GCA_964625665.1 uncultured Streptomyces sp.
CTGGTGGTTCGACGGCACGGCCGCCGAATTCGTCGCGCAGGCGAACGCCATGATGTCCGGCCACCACCCGAAGGACACGCAGCGCCACATGATGAGCAACCCGCGCATCACGCTGGCCGGCAACCGCGCCGCCTGCGAGTATTACGTGATTCTGCATCAGGGCCGCACGCTCGACGGCTACGAGTTCGACTTCCAGACCTGGAGCGTGACCATCGACCTCTGCGAGAAGCGCGACGGCGTCTGGCGCATCTGCACGCGCAAGATGATTTACGAAAAAAGCCGCATGGACCCGCATGTGCCGGGCTCGGTGCCGCAGTCGTATTACGACAGTCTCGATCTGTCGCGTTATCCGGAGCCGATCCGCTTTCACTGCTATCGCAACGAGCGCAGCAGCGGCCAGGTGCCGAAGAACCTGATCATGAAGAACTCGCCGGAAGAAGCTGCGGCGCGCCGCGAAGTGGCGGCGTGGGTTTCGGGCGCCTGACGCACCCATTGCGCAAATGACCGGCGCGCGGTTCAGTCCACCGTCGCGCCGGAGAACTTCACCGATTTGCGCATCTTCTGGATCTCGGCGCGCACGAAAGTGCGCAGTCCCTCGGGCGTGGTTGACTCAACATTCACGCCGGCGGCCGTCAGACGCTCTTTGACTTCAGGGTTGTTCAGGATATTGACGATCTCGCTGTTGAGCCGCGTGACGATGGACTTCGGCAGGCCGGCCGGGCCGACGATGCAGAACCATGAAGTCGTATCGAAACCGGGCAGCCCCGACTCGGCGATCGTCGGCACGTCGGGAAACGCCGGCGAACGCCGCGCGCTCGACACCGCGATGACGCGGATGCGCCCCGCCTGCACCATCGGCACGATGGTCGGCACTGTCGCGATATAAACATCGAGCTGATTGGCCAGCAGCATTGCCATCGCCGGTGCGCCGCCCTTGAACGGCACGTGCACGAGATCGATGCCGGTTTCGGTTTTCAGCATTTCACCGACGACATGGTTCGAGCTGCCGGTGCCTGCCGAGCCGTAGCTCAGTTTGCCCGGCCGTGATTTTGCATAGGCGATGAATTCCTTGAAAGTCTTCGCCGGAAACGGCGGCAGCACGCTGATCGCCAGTGGCACCTTGCCGGTCAGCGTGATGTGGGTGAAGTCTTTTTCCGGGTTATAGGTGAGCTTGCCTTCGCGCAGCGTGACATTGATCGCCATCAGACTGACTGAAGCCACCAGCAGTGTGTACCCGTCGGGCGCGGCCTGCGCCGTGAGTTCAGCGCTGACGGTGCCTGCCGCGCCGGCGCGATTATCGGCAACCACGGTCTGACCGAGCGCATCACCGAGCTTCTGCGCAATCACACGCGCGATCAGGTCGGCGGTGCCGCCGGCCGGCGACTGCACGATGAGGCGGATCGGTTTGTCGGGGTATTTCTGCGCGCTTGCGGCGCCCGGTGTTGTCAGCGCCGCAGCAAACATGAGTGCGAAGAATTTAATGGGGTGCATCATAGACTTTCTGTTCCCGTGCCACTGA
>CAZVDN010000601.1:0-1517 GCA_964625665.1 uncultured Streptomyces sp.
GACCACGCGATGCATGAAAATTGGCTGCATTCGAATCCGCGCCCGATTACCGATGCGGCGCAGATCATGGACATACTTAACGCCGCCGAGTGAAGCAGCGGCTGTTTTCAAGGAATTGCGATGTTACGTGCAGCAGTTGTGGGAATGGGTTCCTGGGGGCAGGCGCTGGTCGAGAGCGTGCAGGGCAAAAGCGAGCATCTGAAGTTCACGGCAGGTTATACGCGGACGGCGGCGAAGGCGGCCGACTTTTGCCGTGAGCACGGCATCCGCCAGGCCGCGAGTTATGAAGAAATCCTTGCCGACCCGAACATCGACGCCGTCCTGCTGGCAACGCCGAACAGCCAGCATTCGCAGCAGGTGGTGCAGGCCGCTGCCGCGGGCAAACATGTTTTCTGCGAAAAGCCGTTCACGCTGAATGCCGCGGCCGCGCGCGTGGCGATCGATGCGGCACGCAAGGCCGGTATCGTGCTCGGCGTCGGCTTCAACCGGCGTTTTCATCCGGCGGTCGTCGAACTGCGCAACCGGGTCAAGGCGGGGCGGCTCGGCGTGATCGCCTCGATCATGGCGGAACTGACGGCGACTTCGGCGTTTTACCGGCCGGCCGGATCATGGCGCTGGAGTGCCGAAGAGGAACCGGCCGGTGCGATGGCCGGCATCGGCGTGCATCTGGTCGACGCGATGATCGATCTGGTCGGTGCGATCAGCGAAGTGCATTGCATTTCAGTGAAGCGCGCCGAGGGGCAGGGCGAAGACACGACCAGTCTGCTGATCAAATGCGAAAACGGCGTCAGCGGGCTGGCCTTCGGTTCGATTGCGGCCACGCGCAACTTCCGCCTCGCGGTCTACGGCGCCAAGGCGTTTGCGGAGGTGCTCACGCCGACCATGGACACATTCCGCTTTCTGCCGGCGGTCGAAGGCAAGGCCAGCCATCTGGCCGAAGTGCCGCAGCCGGAAACGATCGAATACCGCGGCATAAACACTGCGCGCCTTGAACTGGAACACTTTGCCCTGTGCATCAAGGAACACCGCGCCTATCCGATTCCGCTGGAAGAGGTGCTGCACGGCGTGTGTGTGTTTGAGGCGGCCGTCAAGTCGGCGGCGAGCGGATTGCCGGTGGCCGTCGAAAAAATGGACAGGTACTGAGCCGATTCCCTAAACTAGAGGCTTGTGTATGCGCCGCGCGGCATTCGTCGCCGGTTTCAACTCATTGAACGGAAATCATATGGATTTTTCATTGAATGACGAACAACGCGCCTGGCAAATGAAAGCGCGCAAGTTTGCCGCTGAACACATTCGCCCGCGTTCGCTCAAACGCGAACAGATCGCCGATCCGAAAGAGACCTGGGACTGGGACCTGATCCGCCTCGGTTCGGAGCAGGGCTTTCGCACGCTGGTGGTGCCGAAGAAATACGGCGGCCACGAAGTCGATTTCGTCACCCAGGCACTGGTGATGGCCGAACTCGCCAGGGCCGACAGCGCGATTTTTGAGGCATCGGTTTGCCGTGCAAACATCGCCT